>NZ_ADGX01000043.1 GCF_000177675.1 Parafrankia sp. EUN1f | reverse complement strand
CACCCGTCGGGTGCCCGGCCTGTCTCCGGGCACGGCGAAGACCATAACCACAACGTCGGGCGAGGCGACAAGGATTGAATGGTCGACGTGAAGAAGAGCGCACTCCCGCGCGCCTTCTTGAGATTGGCTGCCGGCCCTGGTATCGCGCGCGCACGCGCGCTCATTAACTTGGCGGGCGTTTCGGGATGGAGGGTTCGGGCCGACTGATCACGCTCGCGAAAGATCGCCGGTATTGCCTGCGCTGCGAGTAATTCGGCCTGGTTTCCAGGCCGTCTCCGCACGCACACAGGCGATCCGGGTTCCCGGCACCGCGCGGGCACCCCTGGGCGAAGACAGCGGCCCATGAACGGCTCGGCGACGTCGATCCTGGCCAACGCCGCCACGACTGCCGCATACCTGGCGATCTGCCTGTCGATCGCCCGCGGACTGTGGCGCTCGGGCCAGTGGCGCAACAACCCGTTGGGCCTGGCGACGGCCGCCATCTTCTTCACCTGCGCGATCGGGCACGGGTCGCACATCTTCCACAATCCGCACGCGGGCGGTCACCCCACGCACGGCGCCTCGGACGGCTCCGGTGCCGCCTTCGACCCGAGTCTGATCGACGTCCAGTTCCTCACCACCGGGTGGGACGTCCTCACCGCCACGGTCGGCATCTGGTACTGGACGTTGCGCGGGCGCTTTCCCGCGCTGGTCCGCGGCACCGCACTGTTCGAGGATCTACGGATTCGTGAGGCCACACAGCGGACACTGCGCGAGAGCGAGGAGCGCTACCGCGAGATCGTCGAAACCACGACCGACGGCGTCGTCCTCCTCGACTCGAACGGTGCCATCACCTACTGCAACCCACAGTTCGCCGCGCTGGTCGGCCACATCTGGCCGGGAACCCCCTTCGTCGACCTGGTTTCCGATCTCGACCGGGACGAGATCCAGTACGCGTTGGAGGCTGTGCGCTCCGGCAACCCCCGCCGGCTGGAGGTCGGGCTGCGCCACCCCGACGCGCGCAAGGTCTGCGCCCAGGTGGCGCTCACCGCCCGGATCGGCCCGACCGGTGCCCTCGACGGAACGCTCGCGATCGTCACCGACGTCACCGAGCAGAAGAACATCGAGGCCCAGCTGCGCCAGGCGCAGCGACTGGACGCACTCGGCCAGCTCGCCGGCGGCATCGCGCACGACTTCAACAACCTGCTCACCGTCATCGACGGGTACGCGACGCTCATCCTGGCCCGCACCGATCTCGACGAGGGCGTCCTGCGGGATCTCGCCGCCGTCCGCGAGGCGTCGGGGCGCGCGGCCGGGCTGACCAGCCAGCTGCTCGCCTTCTCCCGGACGAGTGACGTCCGGCCAGGGCCGGTCGATCTCAACGACCTGGTCCGCGGGCTGGAGGGCATGCTACGCCGGCTCATCCGCGAGGACATCGAGCTCGTGGTGATGCCCGCCCACCGGGCGGCGATGGTCCGCATAGATCGCGGAAAGCTCGAACAGGTGCTGGTCAACCTGGTCGTCAACAGCCGCGACGCGATGCCGGAGGGCGGCCGGCTGTTCATCCGGGTCGACATCGCCGACGACACGACGCCGGAGCTGGGCTTCTCCGTCCTGCGCGGAGCACTGGCCCGCCCGTTCGTCCGCCTCACCGTCGCCGACACCGGGCACGGCATGACGGATGACGTCCGCGCCCGGATCTTCGAGCCCTTCTACACGACGAAGGCACTGGGGCGGGGTACCGGGCTGGGGCTCGCCACCGTCTACGGCATCGTGCGCCAGGCGGAGGGCAACGTCGAGGTCGACTCCGTCCCCGGTCTGGGCGCGACCTTCCGGGTCGACCTGCCCGCGCTCGCGGACTCCGGCCCGACCGGCTCCGGCCCCGGCGACCCCACCGGGGCCACCGAGAGCGCCGGGCTCACCGGAAGCGCCGGGAGCGCCGGGCGGGCCGGGCGGGCCGGGCGGGCCGACGCAGCCGCGCCCCTCGCCGACGACCGCCCCACCGCCGCCAGAAGCCGCCATTACGCGGACGACCACCACGGGGCGGGCAGTTCGTCCCCTCTGGCGGTGCCCGTACCGGGATTCGCCGGGCAGGAATGCTGGCCCCGTCGCGAAGGTGGCTGGCCGGCGCGGGGATCCGCGACCATCCTGCTCGCCGAGGACGACGACGCCGTGCGCAACTTCGCCGAACGGGTGCTGCGCGCTGCCGGCTACCTCGTGGTCTCCGCCGCCGACGGCCGCACCGCGATCGATCTCGCTCGCGGGCTGACGTCCATCGACCTCCTGCTCACCGACGTCATCCTCCCCGGCCGCAACGGCCGACAGCTCGCCGAGGACCTGATCAGGATGTTCCCGGGCCTGCCGGTGGTGTTCACCTCCGCCTACAGCCGCGGGATGCTCGCCGAGGGCGGCACCACCCTCGACTACGCCTACCTCCCCAAACCGTTCACGCCGACGGCGCTGACGGAGGCGATCCGGGACGCGCTCGGCGCCCGGTGGCCAGGCCTCCCGGATGGCCCGGAGTTTCCGGGCATCCCAGGCATCCCGGGCGGTTCGGGTAGCCCAGGTGCCCCAGGTAGCCCAGGTGGTCACGGCCGCGCCGGCGCCGCGGGCCTCCCCGCCGCGCGGACCCCGCCCGCCCGCCTGTCCGGGACCTCGGCCGGCCGCCATCGGGAAAGACGCCTCCGGCGCGGCCCGTGACCGAAAAGCCCTCCCGTGCCGGAGCCGGACCGACGGAGCATTCCCTCACTCGTCCACAGGGCGGTCGTTTCCGCCCACGGACCGCACCGGAGACGTGAAAATGGAAGGGTGACCAACGGGAGCGCACTGACGCGCGCAGCCGTGTCGAACTTCCAGCCGAGCAGTCATGCCTTCGCCTTCACGAACGCGTTTCCCCGCCAGCCGGTGCTGCGGGTCCCCGTACCGGGCCTGGGCTCGATCCCGATCGGCGACGCCAGCCGGGGCCTGTGCGGCGGGATGATCTACGCCGTCCGGGACATGTTCGAGTTCGGCGTCGCACCCCCGGCGGCGCCGACGCCACCCGACCCGGACAGTCCGCTGTACCGCTACATCGTGCGCCGGCTCTTCGACAGCTTCGACGGCCCGCGCGGGGTGCTGCGCTACTACCGCCTCATGAGCTCAGCCGACGCCGACACCGACCTCGTCCGCGGCTGGCTGCGGCTGCCCGGCGCCACCTCGGCCAGCGTGGCCAGGGAGTGGCCGCACATCCGGCACGACCTGGACCGCGGGCTGCTGAGCCCGCTCGGCATCATCACCACCCGCTCGGCCGACCCGATGCGGCTCGGGCTCAACCACCAGGTCCTCGCCTACGCCTACGAGCAGCGCGGGCGGCGCGTCACCCTGCGGGTGTACGACCCCAACACGCCACGGTGGCAGTCCGACGACGTGACGCTCTCCTTCGACGTCCTGAGTCCCGTGCCCGACACCGCACCGCGCGCCCACCTGTCGCCGCGCACGCCCCTTACGTCGGTTCCGCTGGTTTCGTCGGCAGGGATCGAGCACACGATCGCGATCGGCGGGCGGCCGGTACGCGCCTTCTTCCGCTCCCGCTACCGCCGGACGGACCCGCGGCCCGCCCTCGCCTGGCCCCGGGATGTCGGGCGCGCGCCCCGGTTCCGCTGACCGGCCGGAAGCCCCGACCAGGCACTGCCGAACCGGCTCGCGGCCTCGGCGGCCCCCGGCGCCGGTGCGCCGTGGTGGGCGTTTGTCGGAGGGACGGAGGATCCCCTATGCTTGCCCTGTTCTGATGCTGGCGCCGCGGCGGATCCTCGCCCTGGCTTCGGCCCGCTGCCCCCATCGTCTAGCGGCCCAGGACGCCGCCCTTTCAAGGCGGTAGCACGGGTTCGAATCCCGTTGGGGGTACCCAGAGTCATCGGTCCCAGCTGCCATCCGCCTGTTGCATGGCGCGGGTGGACAGCGAGGCCAGATCGCTGCCCGAGCCGGGTCCGGAGAAGCCCTGACACCACTGTTCGCGACCGGACAGCAGCAGCGGGACCATCTCATGAGCGAGACCGGGAGCCGACCAGTTTGACCGTGCCCGCACGGGAAATTCCCGTGCCCACCTCTGTCAGCCCGCAGGCGCGGGCGGTTCTGGCGGGAGGCGTCGTGGGCCACCCGCCGCACCCTCCCCGCGACGACCCGGACGCCTGGCGGACGATGATCGCCGCCACGGACGAGACCATGGCCGGGATGCTGGGGGTCACCCAACTCGAGCCCTCCGGCTCGACGGCGTCAATCAGAATGGGGGCATGACCAGTCCTCGCCGCACCGGCACGGAGAGCTCGCAGACGCGCGCACTGCTCCTCAACGTCACCGAAAGGCTGATGCGCCAGGAGGGCTACGCCAGTGTGAGCTCACGCAGTGTGGCCAAGGCGGCCGGCGTCACCCCAGCCCTGATCCACTACTACTTCCCCACCCTGGACGACCTCTTCCTCGCGCTCTTCCGGCGCGGGGCGGAGAAGAACTTCCAACGGCAGGCCGAAGCACTGGCGGGACCCGACCCGCTGCGTGCCCTGTGGGAGTTCAGCCTCGAACCGGTGCGCACCGCGCTGCTGACCGAGTTCATGGCGCTCGCCAACCACCGCAAGAGCATCCGGGACGAGATCGCCGAGTACTCGCGCCGTTTCCGGCGCCAACAGGCCGAACTGCTCGCGGGCCACCTGGCCGACTACGGCCTGGCGCACGACGACCTCACGCCTGCGGCGATCTTGTTCCTCATCGGCGCCGTCAGCCGCGGCCTCATCGACGAGGACATACTCGGGGTCAACGAGGGCCACAGTGAGACCCGCGCACTGGTCGAGCGCATGCTGGGCAACTACCAGGCGCCCGACGGGGTCCCGACATTGTGACCTCCCCCGGTGCTTTTTCACCGTCACCCGGAATCCTCAGGCGTCCCGTGGGCCGAAGTTGTAGGTCGTGGGGGCCGCGGCGTAG
The DNA here is from genome assembly GCF_000177675.1 of Parafrankia sp. EUN1f. Lineage (GTDB taxonomy): Bacteria > Actinomycetota > Actinomycetes > Frankiales > Frankiaceae > Parafrankia. The sequence continues at coordinate 58,369 of NZ_ADGX01000043.1, read as the reverse complement.
CCGGGGCCGTAGATGTCACGCCCCGCCGAGATATGCGTCCCCGCATCCCCCGCACCCGATGGTGCGGCCTGCGCCGCGTCGCCGGGAAACACCGGAGCTGTCGAAACTCCCGGAAAGGTCGGCGCGGTGGGCGGCTTCGCCCGATCGCCGGTGACGGCAAGCCGGGCCCATCTGACCAGTTCATCGCGAGCCTCGGCCTCGGGCATGCCGAACAGGTCAAACGAGACGACCTGGCCGAGCAGGCCTGGCTGGGCGCAGTCCTCGACCCGCACGACGAGCAGTTTGCGTTTGAATCCGCTCGGGTCGGCGCTGAAGGTGGCCTGCCATTCGGCCGCGCTGAACAGCGAATACGTGTAGGCGTCCGACAAAACCGCGATCGTGCGCTCCGCGCGCGTGAGACCGTCCTGCATGCCCACGACAATGTTCGTCCCGGGCACCATGTCCCACGCCTGCAGCAGCACCCGGAATCCGCCGGTCTCCTCGAGCTGCCAGGCGATCCACTCCGCCCAGCGCCGGTCGGCCTGCGTGTAGGAGACGAAGTAGTCCCAGCCGGCCCCGGCGGTGGCCGCCGCGCCGAAGCTTCCCTTACCAGTCACGCAAACAGTGTGCCATCGACACAATCGGCATCAGCCATCAGTGGGCACGCGTCGCACCATCCCGCTACGACCCGGGCTCCGCACTCGTCGTCGCGTGCCCTTCGGCCGCCGAGGTGGACAGCCGCCGCCTCCGCTGGATCCCCCTGGCCCGGTCGGATGCTGTCGTGAATTCTACGAAAGGTGTAGTTTTCCGCCTTTCGGACGGAAGCGACCCTGAGGTCGGACCGCGAAGATCGAAGGATTGCGGTCGTTGTGGACGACCAGAATCCTCAAATCTTGCTCATCAGCAGAAACAGTGGCGACAGCGACAGCAGCGGCGACCCGCAGCCGGGACCTTGCTACACCCCTCATGGGCACGGCAACCATCCTGGCGCCCCCCATCTCGCGTCGAGCCGCACCGGACACCGAAAGCCGTACATATCTGAAATCGGACTCTTGATCGTCAGTGTAGGATCCGTCCCCAGGAGTTCGATCCAGGCAAGCTGTCCACGGGGGGGCAGATGATCGATCTGAGCGTGCCTACAGCTGACCTTCTCCGGCGATTCACCCCTGCCAGGTCGCGGGGCGCGGCCACCGAAACCACCGCGACCCACAATGGCACCGCAACTGGTAATACCACCGTGGCCCGTAGCCACCGCGACCAGAGCGGGCTTTTACGGGCCCGGCGGCGACGGCACTGCCTCGGCGCACGTCCCGCACGAGGCACGCGGTGACCGGCGACCCCCGTCAGGAAGGCGTCGGGAAGTCACCCGGCAACCCATCGGCGGGCGGAAACGACAGCCCACAACAGAGCAGCTCGCCGCAGCCAGACGGCTCACCGCGGCCCAGCAGCGGGCGCTCGCCCAGCGGGGCCGCCCGCGACGATGTGCGTGCCGCCCGCGCCACGCAGGGCGAGACCCAGGCGCGGCTCAGCACCGAGCGCGAGCACCGGGCCACCGTGCAGGCCGGCCGCGACTTCCTCGGCCCCGGTTACGCCGCGGCCCCGACGAACTACAACTTCTTCGGCCACGAGTACACCCACCGCAGCGCCGCCGGTGTCCGGTCGCGGCCGTTGTCCGCCGAGGAGCTGGCTCAGGCAGAGGTCTTCGTCGAGCCGCCGGGCTTCTCCGCACTCGCGGACGCCATCACCCGATCCCATCTGGTCGTCATGCGCGGCCCCGCCGGCACCGGCAAGACCGCGTCCGCGGTACGGCTGCTGCAGGTCGCCCGGGTAGAGAAGCTGTTCGAGCTGGCACCCGACACCGACCTGCGCCAGTTCGTCACGGAGCATCCCGAGGAGGGTGCCGGCTACCTGCTGTCGAACATCAGCCAGTCCCAGGCGAACGCCCTCGGCCAGTTCGACCTGAGCGCGGTGACCAGCCAGCTGGCCGGCCGCCGGGCCTTTCTCGTGGTGACGATGGCGGACAGCGTGCGCCTCGCGGACATGCACACCGCCACCGCCCTCACCGAGCTCACCGGCCGGCCGGACCAGACCGAGGTCCTCACCGGGCATCTGGCCCGGCGGCTCGCGAAACATCCCGGGGTGAGCCGGGACGGCGCCCGGGCCCGCGCCCGCCATTTGCTCACCCGGGGCCCGGTCCGCGCTTTCGTCGCCGAGACCCTGAGTGCGCAGGCACGCATGGAGGAGATCGTCACGGTCGCCTGGACCCTCGCCGATGTCGCTGCCGGCAGTGAGACCGGCGGCGCCGTCACCACCGGCGACCTGGTGAAGGCGGCCCGGGCGAAGGTGGCGGCGCGGGATCACGCCGCCTTCGCCGACTGGTTCAGGGGCCTGCCGCCGGGGGTGGAGAGCCGGACCCTCGCGATCGCGCTGGCGGTGCTGCAGGGCGAGCCGTACGAGACGATCGCGGACGCCGCGCTCTCCCTTGAGCACCGGCTGGCACGCGCCGGCAACGCCGGGCTGGCACTGGCGCCCGGTCAGCTGGTCGTCCCGCCAGCGCAGCCGGACTGGTTCGGCCGGGACCGGACCTCCCGGCTGGCGCGGATGCGGGCCCGGGTGACCGCCACGACGGTCGAGGCACACCGCGGCGGCACGTCACCGGCCGGCATCGCGCAGTTCGACGACGTTCGCTACCCCGGCTGGGTGCTGCTGCACACCTGGCACGAGTACGACCTGCTGCGCCCCGAGCTGCTGGCCTGGCTGCGGTACCTCGGCGGCCACCCGACGGAGAGCGTGCGGGTGCGCGCCGCGGTCACCGCGGGCACGCTGGCCGCTCTCGCGTTCGACATCGTCTGCGCGCAGGTAATCATTCCGTGGGCGAGCAGCGACCTCCCCTGGGAGCACGACGCCGCGGCAATCGCACTGCACGAGCCGGCGGTGGACCCGGATCTCGCCGCCGCGGTGGAGGGCCTGGTCTATTCCTGGGAGTACGACGACGACCCCCAGCTGCGGTCGACCGCGGCCCGCGCGTTCGGGGCCAGCCTCGGTGCCCGGGACCCGGCGGAGGCGCTGCGGCGGCTGGAGACCCTCGCGGACACCGAAACGTTCGAGGTGACCAACGCGATCTGCATCAGCGTCGTGGAGCTGTTGCTACAGAACGAGGACCAGATCGACGCGCGGGTGCTCGAGCACCTGTGTCGCTGGGCCGACCGGCGCGAGCCCCTGATCGCGATGACCGGCCGGCTGGCGTTCCTGGTCGCCGCGGTCAATCTGATCGACCGCGTGCCGTCGCAGGCCAACCCGGGCAAGACGTTGGTCTGGCCGCTGCTGCTGCGGATCGCCGTCACCGACCCGGCGCGCAGCCGCGAGGTTGTCTACCTCTGGGAGAAGGCCTTCAACTCGGACTTCAGCGAGGCGACCTACTACGCGCTGGAGATCTGGGCGATCATGCTCGATCTGCTGCCGAACGCCCAGCGCGCCCTCGCCGAGCTCGTCGTCAACCGGCCCCAGCTCACTCACACGCTCCGGTGCGTCGCGCACGCCGCGCAGTCGTGGCTGGCCGCCGACCCGGAACCACTCGCGCCGAACACCGCCCGGACCGTTCTCCAGTACCTCGCGTCCAGAAGGGGCAGCTGAAGTGGCCCACCAACCCGTAGCGCTGATTCTGAACGAGGAGTCGCTGGAGCGACGGCTCATCGGCCGGGGCCCCGTGATCCGGCCCGGCACCGCCATCGTCGTCGCCGACGCCGACGGCCACGCCTTCCAGCTGGACCGGCGGCCGTCCTGGTCCGAGTGCGTCACCGCGCGGTACCGGACCCAGTTCGTCGTCGACACCACCGACCACACGAGCACCCTGACGGAGACCCTGCCCAGCCGGGACGACGTCTTCAGCTTCCAGGCGTCGATCGACGTCGGCTGGCGGGTCACCGACGCCCGCGAGGTGGTCCTGCGCAGGGTCGCCGACGGTCTGGCGGTCGCCCGGTCGCATCTGCTCGACCTGATGGCGCCGATCACCCGCGGCTTCGACCAGGCCGACCCGGGCCAGGCCGAGAGCGCGCTCAACATCCGGCTGCGCGGGCACCCGCTGGCCCTGCCCGAGGGCATCACGCTCTTCCGGGTGAGCGTGCGGCTGTCCCGTGAGCAGGGCAACCAGGAGTGGATCCAGGCGCAGGTGCTCAAGGACCGGGAGCGCCAGCAGATGCTCGACCGGTTCGCCGACGAGAGTGCGTCGGCCCACCACGCGAACACACTGGCGGGCATCTCGCAGCAGGGTGACCTGCGCCGCGTCGAGGAACGGCTGGTGGCGCTGCGTGCCACCCTCCCCGGGGTGGACGAGCTGACGCTGCGTCACCTCGCGACGCACCCGGACGACACGGGCGGTCTGCTGGCGGCGATCGGTGCGCGTCGGACCGAGGACCGGAACTTCCAGCTGCAGATGATCGAGAGGTTCATCGCCGCCGGCCTGATCGAGCGGGCCGCCGTGCAGGGGATCCTCGAGGGCACCGGGGTCTCGATCTCCGGACCCGCGCTCCAGCCGCCTTATGGAGCACCCCAGATCGCACCCCCGGCCGCGCCTGCCCAGCTCACGCCGCCCGGCGGCGGCGCTCCGGGGGCGCTGCCGCCCGGGAGCCAGCAGCCGGCCACGCCGTCCGGCGGCCAGCAGCCGTCCGGCAGCCGGCAGTCGTCCGCGCCGCCTCCCGAGACCTGGGACGAGGAGCCGCCGTCGACGGGCGCGCCGAGCCCGAACGTCATCGGCCACCGGCGGGTCACCCGCCCGGCCGGCGCCGAGCGGGCGGGCGCGACCGGAACAGGCCCCACTCCGAGCTGGGAAACACCGGAGGAGGACGAGGAGCCGCTCACCGAGCCGCTGCTGGACGACGACGCCGAGCCCACCGAAGGCCAGGGCGGCGCACAGGTCATCGGCTGGAGGCCTCGACGCAGGCCGGAGTTGTGATGGTGGGCGGCACGCTGCGTCAGAACGCCGACATCCCTGCGCATCCGCCAGGCCGGTCCCGTGACGACCGACTCGAATTCGTGCTTCTGGTCCTCGTGCTGACGTTCTTCTTCGTCGTCTGCCTGCTCGTCACGGCCGGAATCACCTCGCTGTGGTATCGCCACCTCCGGATCGGAGCAATCTTCTTCGCCGGCGGAGGGGTCGTGCTCATCCTGGGAATCCCGCTGTTCCACCTGTGGCGCAGGCTCCGCGCCAGGTCGGCTGGCTCGCCGATCGTGTCCCAGGCCGGCCAGAGCGGCGGGAGCAGCAAGAGCAACGGGACAGCCCGTGAAAAATCCATTGGGAAATCCATTGGGAAGGCTGGCGGAAAAATCAGCGGAAAATCCGGGCGGGAGAAGCCGGGCGACCAGGCGTCATCATCACCACCACCGTCATCGCTGCCACACGCCACCGATGACGGTGGCAGCGGCGGCAGCGGCGGGCCGCCCCGTGCCAGACCGGAAACAGGCGGGCAGGGGCCCCAGGCGCCCCCGGTGACCGGCCCGGTGGAGCCGTCTTCGTGGCTGCCCAGCGACGGCCAGCCCGACACCGGCTCGTATTCCACACCCAGGCCGGACCACGGCCGGCAACCCGCCGAGGTTCCGCTGCTCGGCCAGCCCTCTGACTCCACGCGCAGCCCGTGGTACCTGCCGGTCGTGTCCACGCAGCCTGCGGTGGCCGCCGACCAGGCACGACTCGGAACGCTCGAGGTGCGGGCCGCGTCGATCATCGGGCCTGGCCACCGCAGCTCGGACCCGGCGACACCGCGCCAGGACGCCTACCGGCTCGGCCGCGACACATCCGGCCGCCACCTGATCGTCGCCATCGCGGACGGCATGTCCGACAGCGCCCGCTCCGACCACGGAGCAACCGTCGCCGTCAGCACCGCCGTCGCGGTTCTGCGCCGCGACCTGGACGCCGGCGCGACCCCCGAGGACCTCTCCGCCGTCGAGGTGTTCAAGGAGGCGTCGGGCACGATCCTCGGCTCGCTGGAAGGCCGGGCGATGACCGAGCGGGATGTGCGGACCGGCCTGATCGCCGCCGTCATCTCGGTCCACCCGACCAGAGACGGCCACCGTAATGCCTGGTTCGGGCATCTGGCCGATCTCTCCGCCTGGCTGCAGACCGCACCGCCCGGCACCGGCTGGGCCCAGGTCGCCGGGGACCGCAAGGACGGTGGCATGGACGCCAACACGCTGAGCCGGTTCCTGCCCTACTCGCACGGTGAGGCCGTCGACACCTACAAGCTGCTCCCTGCCGGCGCTGTCGTCGCGCTCATGTCCGACGGTGTGAGCGACGCGCTGACGGGGATCCCGGGCGCGCACCACTGGTTCGCCAGCCGGTGGGCGACGCCCCCCGCCCTGCCCTCGTTCATCCAGGACATCAGCTTCGAGGCAAAGACCTTCATCGACGACCGCACGGCCGTCGTCGTGTGGTGCGACCAGCCGGCGCAGGGCGCTGACCTGGCCGCCGCTCCCCGGCGGGTGCGCCGATGACAGCCTGGTCGGACCAGCCCTTCCCGCGCATCGTCGACTATCCGGCGGTGCGCCGCCGGGAGAGGGAGATCTCGCCCGGTGCGGGCGAGAGCCAGGTGATCTACGAGATCCAGGGGTGTTCCGGCTGGCTCGCGAAGATCTACAAGCCGGGCATGGCGCCCGATGACGACGATCTCGACCGGCTGATCAGCCTGCCGGGCCGGCTGTCCCAGGACGAGCGCGACCTCGTCGACGCGTCGACGTCCTGGCCCGTCGCCAGGATCGTCGACGCCGGTCGGACGGTCGGTGTCGTGCTCCCGCTGGCGCCCAGTGGGTACAGCGGCCACCTGAGCCGCAACGGCAAGAAGATCGCAACCACGGAGATCTTCGCCGTGGACATGCTCTGCCAGTCAGAGCAGTGGCAGACGTCGCGGGGCCTACGGGTCCCGTCGAGCGCCGGGCGCCGCGCGATCGGCCTGCTGATCGCCAGAATCGGCGCCCTGTTCGAGGACGCGGGCATCGTCTACGGCGACTGGTCCTACCGGAACGCGCTGTGGAATCCGTCGAGTGACGGGATCTACATCATTGACATGGACTCCTGCCGGTTCGGCTCCCGGCCGTGGGTGGAGAGCACCGGCTGGGAAGACCCGCAGGTCCCGTCCGGGCCCATGGACAACACCACCGACCGGTACCGCGTCGGCCTGCTGGTCGCCCGTGTCCTGACCGGCGAGCGCAGCCTCGTCGAGCTGCCGATGGCGCTGAGCCGGCTGGAGCCCGGAGATCCCGCTGCCGCGGTCCTCGTCGCGATGACGAACAGCCAGCGGCCGAAGCAGACACGCCCGGCGATCAGAAAGCTGGTGGCGGCGCTGACCGGCGACCGGGCAGACAGCGCGGAGGCCCCTTCGAAGCCCGCCGTGAAGTCGGGCACGAGGCCTGACGCGAAGTCGCGCCCGACGGCCTCCCCACCGACGGCCCCGACGACGGCGACCTCCGCGACGTCCCCGACGACGGCGACCTCCGCGACGGCCCCGACGACGTCCGGACCGCACGTAACGAACTGGCGGCCGGTCAACCGCCCGCGGGAGAGGGGAAGCCCGCCGGGAACGTCGTCAAACCGGCCACCACCCGTAACGCCTGTACCGCCCATAACGCCTGTACCACCCGTACCGCCCACGACCGTGACGAGCCCGGGGAGGACCAGCCGAGCGACGCCGACCCCTCCGAACGTGCCTGGACAACCGGCCAGGCCGACCATTCGGCCCACCGCTCGGCCCACCGGTCAGGCATCTTCGCGGCTGCCGCAACCGCCGCCGCCTCCCATCAACCTCGGCGGGGCTGTTGCGGCCGCGTTCGGCCTGCTGCTGATCGTCGGATTCGCGGTCGCGCTGATCGCCACCCTGTTGATGTAGTTCATCACCTAGGAGAAATCAGGGAAAATGACGAGCCCAGCCGGCGGCGCACGCTGCCTGCCCACCTACGCGGTGCTGGACACATCGAAGTCGATGAGCCGCTTCCAGCAGCTACTCAACGACACTCTGGAGAACGTGTACGACGGCCTCTGGGCGAAGCCGGCCGTATCCGAGTTCGCACACCTTTCCATCATCAGCTTTAACACGGACGCCCATGTCATCCTGCCGATGAGCGATATCGGGAAGATCGATTCACTCCCGATGCTGGCCTGCGGCGGATCGACGAACTACGGCAAGGCCTTCCGACTGATCGCCACCCAGATCGACAAGGACGTCACCGCGCTGCGCGCCCAGGGCCGCAAGGTGCTGCGCCCGGCCGTCTTCTTCATCACCGACGGCGCCCCGCAGGACGCCGGTGTCTGGGAGAGCGAGTTCGCCAAGCTGACCGCGCCGGACTGGCCGCGCCACCCGCACGTCATCACGTTCGGTTTCGGTGACGCGAATGAGGCGGTGCTCAGGAGGATCTCGACGAAGAGCGCGTTCAAGGCCGAGCCGGGCGTCAGCCAGCAGGATGCGCTGGTCAAGGTCCTCGTCACACTGCTCAACACGCTCATCAATTCGGCGAACAGCCAGAACCTCGCGCTGCCCACCGACATCGAGGGCTTCCGTCCCATCCCCATCGAGTTCGTCGACTGACGGCAGCGGGGCCGCGGGCGTCCGGCTTCGCCACCGTTTTCCGAGGTGTTTCCCGGCTGGTCCGGGCATGGGAGTCGCGCCGCGCCCGCCTGCGCCGGCTCAGCCGGCCAGCCGGCGCAGGCGGGCCGTCGCGTCGCGCAGAACGTCCTCCCGCTTGCAGAAGGTGAAACGGACCTGGCTGCGACCCGCGTCGGGGTCGTCGTAGAAGACCGAGTTGGGGATGGCGACGACGCCGCAGCGTTCGGGGAGTGCGCGGCAGAAGGCGTAGGCGTCCTTCTCACCGAAAGGCGTGATGTCGGTGGTGATGAAGTACGTGCCCTGGGGCTGGTAGACCTCGAACCCGGCTGCGCGCAGGCCGTCACCGAGCAGGTCACGCTTACGGCCGAGATCGGCGCGGAAACGGTCGAAATACGAGTCGGGCAGCCGTAGCGCTTCGGCGATCGCGTACTGGAAGGGCCCCGCGCTGACATACGTCAGATACTGCTTCGCTGTCCGGACGGCGGAGACGAGCGGGCCGTCCGCCGTGACCCAGCCGACCTTCCATCCGGTGAAGGAGAAGGTCTTGCCGGCCGAGCTGATGGTGACCGTGCGCTCACGCATTCCGGGCAGGGCCGCGATGGGATGATGGGTGCCCTCATAGACAAGGTGCTCGTACACCTCGTCGGTGACGACGAGCAGGTCGTGCTCGACGGCGAGCGCGGCGATGGCGCTCTGTTCGCCGGCCGTGAGCACCATCCCGGTCGGGTTGTGCGGGGTGTTGAGGAGAAGGAGACGGGTCCGCGGGGTGATTCTGGCGCGCAACTCGTCCAGATCCGGACGGAAGGACGGCGCTCGCAGGGTGAGCGGTACCCGCTTCGCGCCGGCCATCGCGATGCAGGCGGTGTAGGAGTCGTAGAAGGGCTCGAAGGCGATGACCTCGTCGTCCGGCTCCAGCAGCGCCAGCATGGCGGCGGCGATGGCCTCGGTGGCGCCGGCGGTGACCAGGACCTCGGTGTCGGGGTCGAAGCCGAGGCCGTAGAAACGCCGCTGGTGATCGGAGATCGCCGCGCGCAGCTCCGGGATTCCCGGGCCCGGCGGGTACTGGTTGCCCTTACCCTCCCGCAGCGCGCGGACGGCGGCCTCGCGGATCTCCTCGGGCCCGTCGGTGTCGGGGAAGCCCTGGCCCAGGTTGATCGCGCCGGTCGCCGTCGCCAGTGCCGACATCTCCGCGAAGATCGTCGTCCCGAGTCCGTCCAGCCGGCGGTTCAGCAGGGGCCTGGCGTTCAGCGGCGGGCTGGGTTTCGACGGTGGCCTGGCGTTCATGTCTCCACCGTTCTCAGGGCGAGGCCCTCGCGCAAGCCCACTCGCTGGGCCTGGCGCACCTGGGATCGACCTCTCGCGGTGGACAGCGCTGTGGCGGCTCCGCGACGATCGCGCCCGACATACTTCCTTCGCAGGTGGACGCCGCCGCCCGGGCCTACGTCGAGCGCCCCGGTCTCGGCTCCACTCCCATCCCCTGCCCGCCGCTGGGTTCGATCGTCTACCCGGGCTGAGACGCAGGCAGGGCGGCGACGACGCAGACCGCTGCACCTGGAGCAACATCCACCTAAAATCTTTATACCTATAGGTCACGGATGTGGATGGGTGGGCGTCGGATGGCTAGCGCGGCTCTGCCAGGGCCAACAACCGCTGGTACCAGTCCGGGTGAAACCCGCGGGACCAGTGGCGGCGACGGGTCCGGCGTGGGCTCCGGCCCGATCGGCGGCCGGCCCGGCCGGCCCACGGGACGGATCCACAACATGCTCCTCTGGATCCTGACGTTGATCGCCGCGATCGCCGCGATCGCGGGAGCCGTTGGGGCCGGTGAGTCACTCGGCGACACCGCCTTGGACCTGCTGCCCGGCGTGGCGCTGTTGTTCAGTCTGGCGCACGGTTCCTGTTCGGCCGGCTGGCGGGGCATCGGCGCCTTCTTCGGGATCAGCTACGTCGTCGCGTTCGCGCTGGAAGCGAGCAGCGTGGCCAGCGGGTTCCCGTTCGGCTTCTACGAGCACAACACCGGCGGGCCGCGCCTGCTGGACATTCCCCTGGTCGTCCCGCTCGCCTATTTCGGCTATGGCTGGATCGCCTGGGTGCTGGCCGCCGGAATCGTGCGCGCCGTGCCAGCCCGCTCGACCGGAGCCGAACGTTTCACGACGCCACTCGTCGCGGCCGTGGTTCTCACCGGCTGGGATTTCACCTTCGACGCGGTGTTCGCCACGGTCAACTCCCAGTACGACTACCGCCACCCCGGCGGGTTCTACGGGGTGCCGATCTCGAACTTCCTCGGCTGGCTTCTCACCGGCTGGGTCATCTTCCAGCTCTTCGCCGTCGTCGAAACCAGAGTTTCCCACGACCGGCCGGCGAGCACCCAGGCCGCCCGAATCCTCCCGAGCGTGGTGTGGGCACTGCCCGTCCTGCCGCTGCTCGGGTTCTACCTCTCACCGCCGCCGGGCGAGGTCACCGTGGGCGAACGAACCTTCGTGATCGGCGACATCTACGGGACGGCCTTTGTGACGGGCCTGATGACCCTGGGCTTCGTCGCCGTCCTGGCACTGGCCAGAACAACGCGCCGCTGACAACCCAAAGGGGCACGGCGGACCGCCTGGCGACCACGATCCTCAGGTTGCTCGGCAGCGGCGGCAACCGGAAGTCGCGCGCGCCGCCGGGTCAGGAACAGTCAGGCCGCTGCTCAGATCGCTGCTCAGGTCGTTGCTCAGGTCGTTGCCGGGCATAGTGGCGGGCCACCCGGGCCCGGTTGCCACAGGCCGCCGAGCACCATTCGCGCCGAGGGTGATTCTTCACGAAGAAAAGCGGACAGCCCGCAGCGGCGCAGGCCCGCAGAGCCGCCCCTGATCCACCGCCCAGCACCTGCACCGCGGAGCGGGCCAGCGCCCCGGCGGCCGCCAGGACGGGATCGACGGCCGCGAAGGACTCCACCGCCTCGGGCGGATCGCCGACGAGGACCACCCAGCGCGGCACCAGGGCGCTGGCGCTGTTGATCGTCTCGCGCGCCGGCGGCGGAACCGCGACGCCGTCGACCACCGCCCGCAACGCCGCGCGAACGGCGTCACGCAGGTCGACAAGGCGGCGGTGCTCCCGCGGGCTGAGCATCGCGACGTCGCGCGGACCGAGGTTCGGCTCGAAGGAACCGCTGTGCTGGAGCAGCCAGGCCGCCGTCCGACCGCGGGTCGACAGCCCGTCCTGCTGCCCGCGGCGGTTGACGTAGATCGTGTTGCCGAACTCGACGGCCAGCGGCTCGCCCAACGCGGGAGCCCCGCCGTCCTCCAGCTCGATCTCGCCCGGCCGCGTCTCGCCTGGCCTCGCCCGGCCTGGTCGAGCCCAGCCTGGCCTGGTCCCGTCGCTGGTCACTGGCGTACCTGGGCGGTGAGCCCCAACCGGCCGGGCGACCGTCGAGACGATCTAATGGTTGTGGGTGCTTGCAATCGTTGGACACCTCCCGCATAGTCCCTAACGGCAGGAGTGCACTCTAACCGTTAGAAGCATGCTCCCACACATGGACGCACGGGAGGCGGCCGATGAGGACGGTTGTAATCACAGGTGGCACCGACGGAATCGGAAAGGCCCTCGGCGAGGTCCTCCTCGAACGAGGCGACCAGGTTGTCGTCGTCGGCCGGAACGCGGAGAAGGGAAAGGCCTTCATCGCCGCGGCCGAGCGACACGGCGCCGGCGACAGGGCGTTCTTCCTACCAGCGGAGCTGAGCCTGGTCGCCGAGAGCAAGCGGGTGCGGGACGAGATTCGTGCGCGTTTCCCCGTTCTGGACGCACTGGTACTCGGGGCGCGGCACTACCGTTCCCACCGCCAGGTCACCGCCGAGGGGTTCGAGGAGAACTTCGCGCTCTTCTACCTGAGCCGCTACATCCTCAGCCATGGTCTGGTCGACCTCCTGGCAAAGTCCACGAGCCCAGTCGTGATGAACGTCGCCGGCCCCGGAGCCGACATCTCGGTGGTCCGCTGGGACGATCTGGAACTACGCCACGCCTACCACGGCGGCGCGGCACTCGGGCAGGGCGGAAAGCTCAACGACCTGCTCGGTGTGGCCTTCGCCGCAGCCCACGGCGCGGGGCCCGTCAGGTACATCCTCTTCCATCCGGGAGTGGTGTCCACCAGCTTCTCCGGCGTCTACGACAGGAAGACGGCGGCCGAGGTCGAGATGCTGAAGAAGCTCGGGAAGCCAGTCGAGGAAAGTATGCGCCAGGTTCTGCGCCGGCTGGACGCGCCGCCGTCGACACCACTGAGCGCCTTCGTGGAGGGCCGCCCGATCGGTGTCGACGGCCGGTCCTTCGACCCTGCCGCCGCGGCCCGACTGGACGCCCTGACCCGCGAGGCCCTGACCCGCCAGGCGCTGGACCGCCAGGCGCTGGACCGTCGCCACGAGGCCATATGACCGCGCAGGCGAGTCGGGCGGCGGTGTTCGCCCGACTGCACGACACCGGTGTCTTCGTCGTGGCCAACGCCTCGGATCCGGGCTCGGCCCGGCTGCTGAGCGGCCTCGGCTTCCCGGCCCTGGCCACCACCAGCGCCGGGCTGGCCCTCGCGCTCGGCCGGCCGGACGCCAGCAACCTGCTGCGCCGGGACGAAGTGCTGGGCCGCGCGGCGGCGATCGCCGCGGCCACCGACCTGCCCAACACAATCCCGGGCTTCGAACTTTGACTGCCACCGAGCAGGAGTTGCGAATCTTGGTCGTTCCGGAGCCTGTAACAAAATGGCGCCGACCAAGATCGGTAGTCAGGTGCACACGGCTGAGATCTCCGCTGACGGCCGAACGTGGGCTGCCAGGTCAAAGTTGGTGGCCCGGATCGGCCACTTCTCGGCATTTTGCGACGGGCTCTCCGACAGCCAAAATCCTCAACTCCTGCGGATCGCCAAACGACTCTGAACCCCTTTTTGTCTCTCTTGAGAGTGAATACCAGGCGCGGCGCGACGGCGCCGGATCCCTGCCGCTTTTCACGATTTTGCTACACGCTCTCCAGCGACCAAAATCCTCAAGTCTTGTCGACGGTCCGGGCGGACAGGCGCAGTGTCGAACGCCAGGCTCCCGCCGGCCGGACGATCATCATCAGCGACAGCGGCGTGACCTCGACGTCGGTCACCTACACGCTGGGCTTCGAGTCCGGCCTGACCCATTACCGCTGGCGGGTGTACGCCGCCAACGCCGGCGGGAGTACCCCGAGCGCGACCCGTGCCTTCACCAGCTATGAGCCCGGCTGACGGTCGGGAAGAACGTCACGCCATCTGATCCGGTCCTACCAGGCCTGCAGGAGGCGGGCCGGGTCGTAGCTCGGCAGGCCCGGTACCTGGGTGGTCGTCCGGGTGACGGCGATCGGGGGCGCGGTGTCGCCGCCGGGGACGCTGACCCGGTCGCGCAGCAGATGGTCGAGGTCGGCCTGGCCGAACGGCTCACTGTCCCGCCAATTGACCGAGCCGACGAAGGTCACCTCGTTCGCCGCGCCGTGCGTCCGCACACCGACCAGATCCACCTCGGGAGTCTGGTTACGGGGCCACCAGCCGCCCACGGAGTCGGCGCCGCCGAGCACGGGGTCGTCGATGGCGAGTCTGGCCAGCGCCTGGCGGACCAGCGGCTCGACGGCCGGACCACGGTAGGCCGCCCAGCCGCCCGCCACCCGGGCCTGGGCCAGGTCCGGCCGGCCGCGCTGGATGTCGACCACCGCGTTTTCCAGGAAGCGCAGCCAGAACCGCAGGTAGGGATCGGCGACGCGGTAGCGGGATGCGGTGCCGGCCCGAGCCGCCATCGGGCGGTCGACCGAGATCACCTTCTTGCCGGCCAACAGGTCCAGCGAGCGGGTAAGCGGTGTCGACGCCACACCGGCCCGGGACGCGATCGCGGAGAAAGCCCGCTCTCCGGCGCCGATGGCCCGCAGCACGGCGCTCGCCTGCAGATCACGTGGGAACTCCGCGTCGAGAATCCGCTGCCCGGTGACGACGAGCTCGGAGTTGTCATCCGAAAGCTGCTCGGCGAGAAAGGCGGAAAGACCGCCGAGGCGTTGCCATTCCAGCAGCAGCCGGGGATAACCGCCGGTGATGAGCTGGGCGTCGAACGCCTCCGCGGCGCGGGTGCCGTCGAGTTCCAGCATCCTGGCGGTGTCGCCGATGGAGAACGGCTCCACGACCATTTCCCGCGCCCGACCGAACAGCGGCCGGTCGTGCCCGGCCAGCATCTCCATCACGGCCAGGTCGCTGCCGACGATGACGAACAGGACGGGACGGGCCTCGAAAAGCCTGTCCCACAGTTTCTGCAGTGTGCCGTCGATTCCCGGGTCACGTTCCAGCAGCCACGGGAACTCGTCGATCACGACGATGGACGGCCCGTCCACGGGAAGGGCCGCGTGGACGGCGCGCAGCGCCTGCTCCCAGCTGGTGAACCCGCCCGCGGTCAGCCCGTCGGCGCCCGGCAGCGTGCAGTCCAGACGTACGTCCTCGACGAACCCGTCAAGATCGCGCTGGAGGGTGGCCTGGCGCGAGCCGGTCGCGAACAGCTGCGGAAGACCGGACCGGCGGACGAACTCACCGATCAGCCTGGACTTGCCGGCCTGCCGCCGCCCTCGCACGCTGACCAGCCGGCCCCGGCCGCCACGGACCGCGGCGAGATGAGCACCCAGCCGCGCCAGCTCCTCGCCACGCCCCACGAAGTCCTCGTGCACCCCACAAGACTAACATCAATGTTACCGACATCGATGTTAGTAACATCGATGTTAGTAACATCGATGTCGGTTGAGTGGCCTCCACCGAACGGCACCCGGCCAGCCCAGGCGTTGCTACCGGACTGCCGCGTCCAAGCTGGTGCCGAGCCCACGGCTGACGCTGCCGGGCAAGATCGGAGAAGCGCGGGCCCGAGGTCCGGCCGCTTCGCCGGGTGCGGCATACGATCCACCGAATGTAGGCGCTGTGCGCCGCCAGCAGCACCATCGGTCCGGTGGGGCGGCTTCCGGCAGCCCACGGTGATCAGCGTGCACGGGAAGGTGGTGTTTCGGTGACGGTGGCGGAGGCCGGCGGGCCTGGCGGCGCGGCACCGAACGGCGCCTGGCCGGGAGGAGGCCCGCTGGACGCACCCGACGTACCGAACGGGGCGACCCTCGGCCCCGGCCAGCAGGTCAGCGGGGCTGTCGGGCGGGTGATGGGAACCGAGCAGGCCACACCGCTGCTGTTCCACGTCGCGCTGGCCGAGGGGAACTACCTGCAGCTCGACGACGTGGTCGTCACGGTGCGCCAGGTGCCGGGGGTCGGGCCGGTGATGACGGCCGGGGTGGTCACCCAGGTGGAGGCGCGACACGAGGGCGCGTCGTTCGACTCGGACGTCTTCCTCATCGCCGACGGGGTGCTGCCCGCGCAGGTGCAGGAGATCGCCGAGGTCACCACCACCCGGGTCGAGCCGGAGATCTTCGTGCCGCCGCGGCCCGGTGAGCTGGTTCGGCGGGCGACCGGTGACGAGCGGGCGACGGCGCTGTACTTCGACCAGATGGACCGCAGGATCCCGGTCGGGCTCGGCCGGGACGGCACCCCGATCTACGTCAACCTGGAGTTCCTCAACGGCACCCGCGGCGCGCACGTGTCGATCAGCGGCATTTCCGGGGTCGCGACGAAGACCAGCTTCGCGCTGTTCCTGCTCTACTCCGTGTTCCGCAGCGGGGTGCTCGGCCGGGAGGCGGTGAACGCCAAGGCGCTGATCTTCTCGGTGAAGGGCGAGGACCTGCTGTTCCTGGACCACCCCAACAGCCGCATCGACGAGAACGTCCGTGCCGTCTACGCGCAGCTGGGGCTGCCCGCTGAGCCGTTCGCCTCCGCCGGTTTCTTCGCCCCACCGCTGCCCGGTGACACCGGCGGCCGGCCGCATGTCACCACCCGGACGTCCGGTGTGCAGGCTTTCTGGTGGACGCTGCGCGAGTTCTGCGCCGACGAGCTGCTGCCGTACGTGTTCGCCGACGCGGAGGACGACCGCAACCAGTACACGATCGTTGTGCACCAGGTGACGAACCGGCTGCGGCTCGACGCGCGGCCCTTCGGCGCGGACGGTGCGATCACGGTCGAGGGCCGGACCCTGCGGACGTACGACGACCTCGTCGACTTCGTCATCGACCGGGTCAACGACGACGCCACCCGCGCGGTGTGGGCGGGGCCGGCGACGGGCACCGGCACGGTCAACGCGTTCGTGCGCCGGCTGCGCTCCTCGCTGCGGGCGCTGCGCGGGCTGATCAGGGCCGATCTGCCCGACAGCCCCGGCCGCCGGGTGAGCACCACCGGCCAGCAGGTCACGGTCGTGGACCTGCACAACCTGCCGGAGCGGGCGCAACGGTTCGTGGTCGGAGTGGTTCTCGCCGACGAGACCCGGCGCAAGGAGGAGGCCGGCCCGGGCGGGCTGCTGTTCACCATGCTCGACGAGCTGAACAAGTACGCCCCGCGCGAGGGTGCCAGCCCGATCAAGGACGTCCTGCTCGACATCGCCGAGCGCGGCCGGTCGCTGGGCATCATCCTGATCGGCGCGCAGCAGACCGCGAGCGAGGTGGAGCGACGCATCATCGCCAACAGCTCCATCAAGATCGTCGGTCGGCTGGACACGGCCGAGGCCGGCCGGCCCGAGTACGGTTTCCTGCCGCCGGCGCAGCGCTCCCGGGCTACCCTGGCCAAGCCGGGCACGATGTTCGTCTCGCAGCCCGAGATCCCCGTCCCGCTCGCGGTCTCGTTCCCGTTCCCCGCCTGGGCGACCCGGCCGTCGGAGACCGACGGCACCGGGCCGGCAGCGCCAGCCACGCCGAGCGGCCCGGGAGGGACGCACGGCGCCGCGGGAGCGAACGGTTCCGCGGAACCGGGCGGCTCCGCCGGGCCAGGCACGCCGGCCCGTCCGGACCCGTGGAACCTGCTGCCCGACCCCGACGACCCGCTGCCGTTCTGACCCCCGCCGAGAAGGACCGCCGCCATGAGGTTCCTGCACACATCCGACTGGCATATCGGGAAGTCGCTCAAGGGCCGCAGCCGGCTCGACGACCATGAGGCGGTCCTGCGCGAGATCGTCGGCGTCGCCCGCGCCCACGAGGTCGACGCCGTGCTGGTCGCCGGCGACGTCTACGAGTCGGCGGCGCCGTCGGCCGAGGCGCAGAAACTCGCGATCCAGGCGCTGCTCGGGCTGCGCGGCACCGGCGCCGAGGTGATCGTCATCGCGGGGAACCACGACCATGCCAGATCCTTCGAGGCGTACCGCCCGCTGATGGCTGCGGCGGGGATCACCTTCGTCGGCACCCCGCGCCGGGCGGACAAGGGCGGGGTGATCTCCTTTGTGGCCCGCGGCAGCGGCGAGCCGGTGCGGGTGGCGGTGCTGCCGTTCCTGTCCCAGCGGTACGCCGTCCGGGCCGTCGAGCTGGTGACGCAGACCCCGGCCGAGCAGACGGGGCGCTACGACCAGGCGGTGCGGGACCTGCTCGCCAGCCTCGCCGCGGGCTTCGCCGACGACGCCGTCAACGTGGTGCTCGCGCACCTCACAGTCGTCGGCGGGAAGTTCGGTGGCGGCGAACGGCTCGCGCAGTCGATCTTCGACTACTTCGTGCCGGCGACCGCGTTCCCCGCCGACGCGCACTATGTGGCCCTCGGGCACCTGCACCGCCGGCAGACGCTGCCGGCGCCCTGCCCCGTCGAGTACTGCGGGTCACCGCTCGCCCTCGACTTCGGCGAGGAGGAGAACACCCCCGTGGTGCGGGTCATCGAGGCGGCACCGGGGATCCCCGCCCGCGGGGTCGACGTCCCGATCGCGGCCGGGCGCCGGCTGCGAACGGTGCGCGGCACGGTCGCGGAGCTCGGCGACCAGGCCACCGAGTTCGGCGACGCGCTGCTGCGGGTGCTGGTGCGCGAGCCGGCCCGGGCCGGGCTGCGTGACGAGGTGCAGGAGCTGCTGCCGAACGCGCTCGAGGTCCGCATCGACCCGGAGTTCGCGCGCCCGGTGGACGGGGACCGGCCCAGCCGCCCGTCCAACGGCGGGCAGCGCGGGCCGGCCGAGCTGTTCGGTGAGTACCTCAGCACCCAGGGCGTCGCGGACGAGCGGGTCGAGGCGCTGTTCGCCGCCCTGCACGACGAGATCGTCGGAGGGCAGGGCTGATGCGCCCCGTACTGCTGGAGATCGCCGGGTTCGGTTCGTTCCGCGACCCGGCGACGGTGGATTTCACCGAGGTCGACTACTTCGCGCTGGTCGGGCCGACCGGGTCGGGGAAGTCGACGGTCATCGACGCGATGACGTTCGCGCTGTACGGCTCGGTGCCACGATGGAACGACCGCCGACTGGTGTCGCTGGCCCTCGCCCCGACGGCGGTGCGCGGCACCGTCCGGCTGGTCTTCGACGCCACCGGTGCCCGGTATGTGGTGGCGCGGGAGCTGCGCAGATCCGCCAGCGGCTCCGTCTCCGTCCGCGGCGCGCGGCTGGAGAAGCTGCTCGACCCGGGCGGGCTCGGCGCGGCCGGCGAGGCGACCGAGGTCGTCGCGGCCGACTCCGAGGTGACCGGGGCCGTGGAGGGCCTGCTCGGGCTCGGCTTCGAGCACTTCTGCTCCTGTGTGGTGCTCCCGCAGGGCGACTTCGCCGAGTTCCTGCACGCCAGGCCCGCCGACCGGCAGCGGATCCTGACCAGGCTGCTCGGCCTCGGCGTGTACGACGAGGTCCGGACGGCGGCCGCCGTCCGCGCCGCTGACCGCCGGCAGCGAGCCGCGGTGCTCGACGAGCAGCTCGCCGGCTACCAGGACGCCACCGAGGACGCCGAGCTCGCCGCCAGCAGCCGGGTGGACGCGCTGACCGCCCTGACCGGTGAGGTGGACCGCGCCCGAGCCGAGCTCGAGACCCACGCGAGCGCCGCCGCCGACGCCACCGCCGAGCTGGGCCGGGTCGAACGTGAGCGCGACCTGCTCGCGGCGATCCGGACGCCGGGGGACGTCGTCGAGCTGACGGCCCGGCTGGCGCGGGCCACCGCGGCGGCCGACGACGCGGCCCGAGCCCGGCAGGAGGCCGAGCGGGCCGACACGGCCGCCCGTGCCGCGGTCGCCGCCGCACCCGACCGCGCTCCCCTGGAGCAGGCCCGCCGCCACCACGACGGCCTGGCGACCGCCCTCACCGATCTCCCCGGGGCCCGGGCCGCGCACGTCGCCGCGCGGGACGAGCTGACCCGGGCTGCGCAGGCCGTTGCCGACGCCCGAAGCGCCCGGGAGGCAGCCGCCGCGGCGCGGGATGCCGCGGAGCGGACCTCCCAGGCACTGGCCGACGAGGTCGCCCGGCTGCGAGCCGAACGTGAGCTGCTCGCCGCCGTGCGCACCCCGGCGGGCGTGGTCGAGCTGGCCGGGAAGCTGCGTGCCGCCCGGCACGAAGCCGACCGCGCCACCCAGCGCCGCCACGACGCCGAACGGGCCGACGACGACACCCGCACCGCGCTCGCCGCCACCCCCGACCGCACCGTGCTGCAACGCGCCCGCGCCGACCACGACGATCTCGCCCGCCAACTCGTCGCCCGCACCGAAGCCGAATCCGTCCACACCGCGGCCCGCGCCGCCCGGGACACCGCAGTCGCCGCCGCCGAGACCGCTCGACAGCTCCGCGACGAGGCCGCGCAGGCACTGGAACACGCGCGAACCGCTGATCTCGCGGGTGCGCTGCGCCCGCATCTCGTCGCGGGCGAACCGTGCCCGGTGTGCGAGCAGACCGTCGTCACCCTGCCTGCGGCCGGCAGCCGGCAGCCAGCCGGCCCCCAGCCCACGGGCGACGGCCAGCCCACGGGCGACGGCCAGCCCGCAGGCGACGGCCAACCGGGGGCGCCCGCGGCCCTCGCGATGGCGCAGGCGGCGCTGGATGACGCCATCTCGGCCCTCGACCTCGCGAACGAGCGCGCGACCGAGGCCGACCGCGCCGAGCTAGCCGCCCGCCTGCAGGCACACCAGCTGGGCGAACGCGTCAACGACCTGCAGGCTGCCCTCGCCGACGCCCCGGACTCCGCCGGCGTCGATGCGGGACTCGCCGAGATCGCCCGCCGCGAGCAGGAGGTAACCCGGACCGGGCAGGAGCTTGCCGCGGCGCGCCGCGCGGCGGACCAGGCCGGTCACGTGGTGACACAGCTCGCAGCGGCGGAGACACAGGCTCGCGCCGCGCTGACAGCCGCCCGCGACCCGCTGGTCGTGCTCGGCGCTCCGGTCCTCACCGACGAGCCCGCGGATGCCGGTGCCGGTGCCGGCACCGGTGCCGGTGCCGGTGCCGGTGGCAACGGCAATGGCGGGGGCGGATCAGACCTGGCCGGAAGCTGGGCGTGGCTGGTCGCCTGGGCCGAGGAGCAGGCAACCGGGCGGGAAGCGCGGCTGACCGCCGCCACCGTCGAGGAGACCGCGGCCCGCGCCGCCCGCGACGACGCCCGGCGCGCATACGACCACGCCGACACGGCCGCCGGGCAGGCGGAAGCCGACCAGCTCGCGGCGGTTGGTGCCGAGCGTGACGCGGCGGTCGGCCTGGCATCCACCGAACGTCTGGTCGCCGAGCTGCGTGCCGCGCTCGCCGGCGCCCCTCCCGCCGACGAGGTGACGGCGGCACTCGCCGAGCTCGACCGGCTCGACCGGGCGGTCACGGAAGCGGACCTGGGCCTGCGCACCGCCCGGGCGGACGCCGATGCCGCCGAGGCCGGCCTGCGCGCCGCGCAGCAGGCGCGCGGCGACGCCCAGACCGTGCTCGCCCGCGCCAGGGACACCGTCGTCGCGCTCGGCGCGCCCACGGCCGACGGCCAGGATCTACTCGCCGGCTGGACAACGCTCACCAGCTGGACCGCGGCCGAGTCGTCGGCGCGCGAGCGCGAGCTGCCCGGCCTGCGCGCACAGGTCAGCCGGGCCGAGCAGGCCGGGCAGGTGGTGACGCGAGCGCTGACCGAGATCCTCGTGGCGCACGGAATCCCGCTACCGAGGCAGGACAGCCCTCTGCCGCAGCCACAGCGGCGGCCACGCGACGGGATCGTCTCCGACGCCGTGCCACGGCCCAGGCCAGGCGGGCGGTCCGTCGGGGATGCCGCGGCCCAGGCGACGTCGTCCGCGTTGGAACAGGCGAAAGCCGAGCTTCGTCGGGTCACCGAGCGACGTGCCGAGGCCGCGACGCTGCGTGCCGACCTGGCCAGGGCGCGGGAGGAGGAGCAGGTCGCACACCAGCTCGACCTTCTGCTGCGCTCGAACCGGTTCCAGCGGTGGCTGGTCGCCGCGGCGCTGGACACATTGGTCTCCGACGCTTCGGTCACCCTCGCCGAGCTGTCCGGAGGGCAGTTCGAGCTGACCCACGAACAGGGCGAGTTCCTCGTCGTCGACCACGCCGACGCCGACTCGCGCCGCCTGGTGCGCACCCTGTCCGGTGGGGAGACGTTCCAGGCGAGCCTCGCGCTCGCCCTGGCCCTGTCGGCGCAGCTGACGACGATGGCGGCGGCCGGCGCCGCCCGGCTCGACTCGATCTTCCTCGACGAGGGCTTCGGCACCCTCGACGACTCCACCCTGGACGTCGTCGCGACCGCGCTGGAGAACCTCGCCAGCGGCGGGACCAGCGCCGGCCGCGGGCGGATGGTCGGCATCGTCACCCACGTCGGCGCTCTCGCCGAACGGGTGCCGGTACGCTTCGCCGTCACCCGCGACCAGCGCACCTCCACCATCCGGAGGGAGTCCACTTGAGCGACGACAGCCACGGGCGGATCACCGCCGCTGCGACTGCGTCCGCGGTGCCGGCCCCGCGGGCCAGCGTGGGCGGGATGCGGTTCAGCGTCGACGCCTGGGACCCGAGCTACGGCACCTCCGTCGCCGACGACGGCCTGAAGGAGTCGAAGACGCCGGCCAACGCGGGCGTGGAGGTGCCGGTGCCCGCCTGGCGACCGGTCCCCACCCCGGCGGCTCGTGGTCTCGCTGTGACGCAGCCGTCCGCGGTGCTGTTCGTCGACGGTGTGCGCCGCGTCGAGGCCCGGGCCTGGATCCACGAGACCGAGCCGGCCGGCGCCCCCGCTGCCAGCACCCCCGCGGCCGACATCGCCGCGGCCAACATCGCCGCACCGGCCATCTGCGCCTCCTACGCAGGCGGTGTCGTCTGCTGCTGCGGCGCCGGTGCCCACCTGCTGGCCGCGCATGTGCGCCGCGGCCTTTTCACGTCGGCTCGCCGGGCCGGTGACGTCAGGACCGCCGAGGGCACCTACCACCTGCATCAGACGGACGGCGCCGGCCCGGACGACCTGAACCTCGCCCTCCAGCGGGAACTGCGCGGACTGGAGATGACCACCGCCCTGGGCGCCCACCGCGACCTGCGGGCCCACCACCCGTTCCTGGCCACCAAAACCCACGGGGCCACCGAAACCCACGGGGCCGACGGAGCTTTCGCGGACGCGCTGCTGGTCGTCGACGGCCCCCTGCATGCCGGGGCGCTCCCCCGCACGCTGGGATTCGTCAAGACCCATCACTCGTCCTACCTGGAAGGCCCGCCGCTGGCCGTCGTCGGGCAGCTGGGGCCGGGCGAACGCACCCCGGTGTTCACGGTGGGACGCAGCTGGGACCGCCCGAGCTGGTACCTGCGCCTGCCCTGCCGCCCCGGCGCGCCCTGGGCGGGCATCGTGCGGGTCGAGTGCGGTTCCGGCACGTCCGTCGAACACGCCGTCGAGCTCGCGGACCTGAGCCAGGCCACGCTGCCCCGGTTCGCGTCCGAGGAGTTCAAGGACGCCCGCGCCCCGCAGAACCTCTACCCCATCGCCGGCCTGGAACGAACGCTGCGCCGCCGCCTCGGCGACGCTGCGCTGCTGTACCGCTCCCTACGCCGCGGCGCCACCGCCTGACCCACCCCGCGACATCACCGAGAGTGATCTCGCGAGGCTGCTGACGTCCGCCAGCGCATCGTGCGACCGAGGCCCGGCCCGCTGCCGGGCGACGCCGTGCCCGGATTCAGCTACAACCAGGTCTCCGGCCCGCTCAGCTGCAGCGGCAACGAACCGACGTTGCGGCAGGTCGGCAACACCGCGGGCGGCCCGCGCTCCGGCCAGTGCAAGTAAGGCGAGTGAGCGCACGACGTCGCTGATCAGGCGACATCCCTGAACGGACGGCGCCGCTCAACCGGCGGCGCCGTCCGACCCCACCCCGCGGGTGCGAAGGCCACCGTGGGCGACCCCGCCCCGCGGGTGCGAAGGCCACCGTGGGCGACCTCGGCCCGACGTTCGTCGTCAGCACCGGGTGTAAGCCCAGACAGGCGGCATTTCGCACAAGAAGCACCTCCTGGAGCAGCGGGTTCGGCGCTGGTGCATCCTGCCGGCCGAATCCGGGAAGGCTCTCAAGGTGGCGCGCGCTCCGGGACACCGCGGGCAGGGGCTCCCGTGCCGGCGACGCGGACCCGCATGACCGGCCGCGGACCGTCGGCTGGCAGGGTCCGCCCGCTGGGCCCGCGTACTCAGGGCCGAGGCGTCCGACTGCTGCTCCTGGGCGTGCTGTGCCTTCTCGCCGTGCAGGGCATCGGCATGGTCGTGCTGGGGCGGGTCCGGCTGGCGACCGAGGAGGCCGAGCGGCTGGCCGACCGGGAGCGCCTGGTCAGCCAGTTCGCGAAAATGTCCAATCTGCTCGAGAATCCGCAGCTGCTCGCGGACCAGGTGGCCGTCACTCCGTTCGCGCGTGACGACCCGGCGCTCAACAGCGAGCTCCTGCGGCTGTTCACGAACTCGCCGACTTTCGTCCCAAACCAGGCCGTCGCGCTGTACGCACCGGACGGGACGGTCATCGCCAGCATCGACCCGGAGCAGCCGTTGCCGACCGTCACCGATCTGGGGGTCGCCTGGACCTCGGCGCTGGCGGGCAGCGCGGCCGCGTCGGACCTGTTCGACGTAGCCGGCAGGAAGCTGGTCGCCACGGCGGCGCCGGTCGGTGGGACGCGGCCATGGGCGGTCCTGGTGACGGCGAACGACAACTCCCAGTTCCAGGCCTTCGCGGAGACCGTCGCCGACGAGGGCACCTACAAGATCGACCGGGTCGGAGTCGTGGTGAACGCCTGGGATCCGGATCTGATCGGGACGCGGGTGACAGCCCCGGCCGACCTGGCCAGGATCGCGGCTGACACCACCAGCGAGTGGACCACAGGTCACGGCGACGACCGGGTCGTCCACTTCGCGCACCTGGTCCCCAGCACCGGCTACCACCTCCTGTTGGAGCGCCGCGAGGCCGACCTCTACGCCGACCTGCGTGAACAGCAGCAAGAACGCCGCATCACCCTCACCGCGGTGTACGCGGCCTGCCTGACATCTCTGGCGCTGTTCGGGGTGGTCTGGACCCATGCGGCGCGACGCCGCCGGGCACGCACTGACGCGTTGCTGTCCGGCACGCTCGATCTCGTCCTGGTCGCCGAGGCCGACAGTCACCGGCTGACCTTCGTCGGCGCGGCCGGCCACCACCTGCTCGGCCGCACGCCGCAGGCCGATCTCGGCCGGCCGTTGACCGACCTCGTCCACCCCGAGGACGTGCCACGCGTCCGGGCCCTGATCGACAACCCGCGGCGGCCGCCGGAACTTGATGTCAGGCTCCTCAGCGACGCGCGGGGTTCCCCCGCGATCGGCCCCACCGGATGGCTCTGCTTCGACGTCGAGGCCGCCGATCTGCGCGACGATCCCGCCGTGGGCGGCATCCTGGTCACCTGCCATGAGATCGGGAAACGCAAGGATCTCCAGGACCGTCTCACCGACCAGGCGCATACCGACGGCCTGACCGGTGTGGCGAACCGGACCGCGGTGATGGCCGCGGTCGACAGCGCTCTGGCGGCGGGAGTCGCCACCAACGCCTCCGTCTTCCTGCTGTTCGTCGACCTCGACGGGTTCAAAACGGTCAATGACACCCACGGTCACCAGGTGGGTGACGAGGTTCTGCGGATCGTCGCCCGTCGGCTCCACGACGCTGTGCGCACCGGGAGTGACCGGGCCGGCAACTCGCCGCGTGAAGACGTCGTCGGACGTCTGAGCGGGGACGAGTTCGTCGTCCTCCTCCAGGGCGTCCGCCGGGCCGCGGCCATCCGCGTGGCCGCCCGCGTCGTCGACCTTCTCGCGCGTCCGATGACAGTCGATGGTCGGCAACTGCGCGTAAGCGCGAGCGTCGGCGTCAGCGCGCTTGTCCGAGGGGGTTCGCCCCGCGGCGGCGTCAGCCCCGACCAGCTGGTGCGGCAGGCTGACCACGCCATGTACCGGGCCAAACGCGGCGGCGGCAGTCGTTGGGTGATCGAGGAGTGCGCCGCCCCCGCCCGTCCCGGCCGACCGCAGCCGGTTCCGGTCTCGCTCAGCGAGGTAGAGCCAGCGCCTCGAGCGGTCCCGCCCTACGAGGAGGGCACCGCCGGGGACCTATCCAGCGGCGAGGCCGCCGCCGGAGCGGTTCGCCCAGCCGGAGCGGTTCGCCCAGCCGGCGCCGCGCGTCCGGCCGGCGCCGCGCGTCCGCGGCAGGCAGAGCACCGGCCGGCCGCGAAGGCCGGGCGCGGGCGCGGCGGCCTCGCCTGGCGGCTGCAGACCTGGGGGCCGTTGGCCCTCGCCGCGGTCCTGCTGACCGTGATGGCGGTAACCGCCCTCGGCCTGGACCGGGCCGCGGAACGCCGAGCCATGCAGGCGAGGCTCGGCGAGCTCGCCGAGGTGGCGGAGGGCTCAGCGCGCTACAACGACGCGTCGGGCGCCACGAAGAATCTGATCGCCGACATCTCCGCCGTGCCGTGGACGCTCACCCCGTCCGCCGCCAACGAGGTCGTGCTGAACCAGTTCGTCGCGCCGTCCGACGGCATGGCGGTGGCGCTGATGAGCAGAGACGGCCAGGTCATCAACGCGGCGCCCACCGGCGCGCCCAACCCGGTACGGGCCGCCGACCCGGCGTTCGCCACCGCGCTCAGTGGCCGCGTCGGCAACCTGCCGGTGCAGTCAGTCGGCGGGGCCTACTGGAACTACTCGCTGTTCCCGGTTCTCAGGAACGGCGCGTCGATCGCGGTGGTCTCATTGGGTATGCGGGCCGACATCTCACCGCAGCAACTGGGGTACGAGGCGGTGGGGTCGGTAGGCCTTGGCTCGACGGGCGGACTGTCAGAACTGGACGTCGACGGCGTGGCCCGGTACTCCTGGGACCGCGAGCTCATCGGCCACCGCCTCGCCGACCCCGCGGTCCTGGCCACACTGCCCGCTTCCGGCGCGGTACGTCTGCCGGGGGCGGCGACAACCGAACAGGGTTCCACCGCGTTCGCCGTCCGTGATCCCGCCCTGGCCAACGGGGGGTACGTCATGCTGGAACTTCCGACCTCGGCCGTGCTGTCCGGGCTGCGCCCCGACCAGGCGTGGCAGAACATGCTGCTCATCTGCTCGGTGGCGGCGACCGTGTTCGGGCTGGCGCTCGCGACCCGGCTGTTCGCCCAGGCGGAACGCCGGGAGAACGACAGGCTGTCCGCTCTGCTGCACAACGTCCACGACATCGTGGTCGTCAACGACCGCCAGTTCAACGTGACGTTCGTCAGCTCCGCCGCGACCCGTCTCCTCGGCTACGACACCGACAACCTCCTGGGGCAGCAGTGCGGCCTCGTGCATCCCGACGACGTCGACCGGCTTCGAGACGCGCTCATCCCGGCGGACGACACCGGCCGCAGCCCTCCGACCGACCTCACGACGGTCCGCGATCTCCGGCTCCGGGGGACTGACGGGGTGTATCGCTGGTTTGACCTCCATGCTTCCGACCAGTTCTCGCACCCGTACATCGGCGGGCGGCTGATGACCATCCACGACGTGACCACACGCAGGAACATGCAGGACCAGCTGCTGCACCAGGCGCGCTACGACCCGCTGACCAGCCTGCCCAACCGGACCGCGCTCCTGGACGCGCTCCGGCCCGGCGCAGGCACCACCGCGATCGTGTTCGTCGATCTGGACCACTTCAAACAGATCAATGACACTTTCGGCCACGAGGCCGGGGATGTCGTCCTGAGCACCGTGGCCCGCCGGCTCGTCCACGCCTGCCGGCCCGGCGACACGGCCTACCGGCTCGGCGGTGACGAGTTCGTCGTGGTTCTCGGTGAGGTCGGCCAGGACCGGGCCGTCGCCGTGGCCCGCCGCCTCCGGCAGGCTCTGGCCGCCCCGGTGCGCCACGGCGACGATCTGATCGGCCTGAGCGCAACAGTCGGAGTCGCTCTCACCCGTGCCAGCGACACTGATCCCAATGATCTCCTGACGACGGCGGACAGCGCGATGTACCGGGCGAAACACACGGCCCGAGGGACCGTCGGCGTCGCTTTCCTACCGCTTTTTTGAGCGTCCGCCAGGGATCCCGCGCGTGGCCGAAGCGGCCCGTCTCGCGTGCCACGGAATCGCGCTGACAAAGATCCCCACTCAGCATTCGATGAAGTTCACGGCAAGGCCGCCGCGGGAGGTTTCCTTGTACTTGTCCTTCATGTCCGCACCGGTCTCACGCATGGTGCGGATGACCTTGTCGAGGCGGAAGATCCAACCTTCCTGGTACGGGTCGGAGTTGATCAGGCCGGGCTTGTCCCGCAGCGTCGGATTGACCCGCTGTTCGCCGCTCAGCCGAATAGATCGCTGTCGCCAGCGGTGCCACCAGAGCGTCGAACCAGGCGCCGAGCTCCGCCGGGAACCGCTCGAGCAGCCTGGGATGAGCCAGCAGGAAGGGCCGGTTCGCCACCACCAGGTCGTCCGTGCGCAGCAGGTCGAACATCGCCCGCACCCACTCGGCGATCCGCTGGACCGGGTCGATCTCGGCGGCCAGCCGCTCCTCGATGTGCCGCCTGGTGATGTCGTGCGCACGCTCGAGGAGCGTGAGCAGCAGATCGTCCTTGGTCGGGAAGTGGCGGTAGAACGCGGTCGTCGACAGGCCCGAGGCCGCCAGGATGTCGTTGACGGACGGGTTGGCGGTGTCGCGTTCGCGCATGACCCGGAAGGTCGCGTCGATGAGCCGCTCGACCTCGTCCTCATAGCGGTTCCGCTGGCGGGCGAGCGCCCGCTCGACCCCCCGCGGCGGAAGGTTCGGCGGCGCGGTCATGGTGTGAAGGGTCCACGGCCCAGCTGGTCCCGGACGGTGACCACCGGCGGGTTCGTGAGCGAGCGCCGCTGCCAGTTGGCGCCGTCGACGACGAGCGTGTGGCCGGAGATGAAACGCGCGTAGGGCGAGGCCAGGAAGGTGGCGGCCCAGCCGAGCTCACGCAGGCGCCCGACCCGCAGCGCGGGCTGGGTCGCGTCCTTGTCGGAGCTGCGGGCGAGGTTGCCCTTGATGTCCGCCGTCTGGTCCTCATGCGGGAACATCCCGGGCACAAGCCCGTTGACCTGGATCCCGTACGGCGACCATTCGACGGCGAGGGTCTCGACCATGTTCTTCACCCCGGCCTTCGCCGCAGCCGAATGCGCGAAACCCGGCCCACCTTCGTTCGGGCGACCCAGGCCTGCTCCGGCGACCGCAACCCAGCGACCCAGGCGGCCCGGGGCTTCGGGGCCCCCGGGCTTCGGGGCCCCCGGGGCTTCGGCGGAGCCCGTCGCGGCACCCTGGACAGCGACAGGCCGACGCCGGTGAACCAACGGCAGTACTTTCGGCTCACCGGCGTCGGCCTGTCCGGCGCTCTTTCAGAGGTGTCGGCTCAGGAGCCGGCTACAAGGATGCGCCGGTCCACGACCGGCACCTCGACGACGTAATGCGCGTCGACGAGATACTGAATACGCAGGTTCCCCCCCGTCTCGTCACATTTGTTCGTTCCCGCGAATTCCGGGATGAGAACGCAGACCGCCTGGTACTGCAGGCCGTTCCCGGGCTGGTCGAACCATGGCCGGATCGGGCCGGAATAGACATCGAACGGCTTCAGCACCTGGTAGACGTGGTAATTGCACCCACCCGGGTTTGTGGTGTCGTCGAGGTTCGACGGCGGGAGCGAACGTTGCGCGTAGTCGGTTCCGCGTGGGGAGAGGAAACTCCCGCGCGGCAGACCGAAACGGTCTACCTGCTGACCCGGAACCAGGGTGGTGGTGGCCCTGATCTGCGTTCCGTCGGGCCTGAGATAGTAACCATCCTTCGGTGGGTAGACCCAGTTCCCATCAATTCCGGGGAACTGGGCGGAAGGGGGCAGGGACGGATCCCACCAGGTACCGAGGAACTGCCAGATCGGATGCTTTCCCGTACGCCGGTAGTCGTCGAGCTCATTGGCTACCGTCCCGAAAATCGGCAGTTTGGCCGGGCCGAGGCGGGGGTCGTCCCTCAGATCTGCCTTCGAACACTGATCGAAGGGGACTGTAGGTGTTGCGGCGGCATTTGCCGTACCCTGCGCGGAGGCGGCGAAGAGCAACCCTCCGGCGACCAGCGACATGAGCGTTCTACGAAAGAACACCTGCTTCTCCCGTGGCTTCAGGAATTAATATAAGACCACGGAGAGTAGTCAGCGGATCTGGGCTTTCGCGGACACGGCCGGGTTGCGGTACTGAGCCGCGTGTCGCCTCTTATGAGTACCGGATTGGTTACCGGATCATCGGTCCCGTCGGAGGCGCGGTCAGAACTTGTACGGGGTCCGGCTTCGGGCCTCCTTCAACGCGGTCGCCCACCACCGCAGCTCGTCGAGCATCTTCCGGGCCGCCGTGTTGGCGCCTTCGGCGTCACGCGGAGATCCGTCCGAGTCGAAGCGCTCCCAGGCCCCGTGGAAGCTGACCACATCGCGAATGGTGACCGCGTGCAGCTCCGCGAAAACCTGGCGCAGATGCTCCACGGCGCGCAGGCCGCCGGACAGCCCACCGTAGGAGACAAAGCCAACCGGCTTGGCCTGCCATTCGGTGTAGTGCAGGTCGACGAGATTCTTCAGTGGAGCCGGGAAGCTGTGGTTGTACTCGGGGGTGATGACGACGTATGCATCCGCGGCGTCGAGCTGGCGGGTGACCGCCGTCAGCTCGTCGGCTTCCGCTCCGCGCGGGGAGCCCAGCCGCTCCGGCAGGCTGGTCTCGCCCAGGTCGAGGACGGTTGTCGTCATCGAGTCGTCGCCGGCGGTCTGGCGCAGGAACCACTGCGCCACGACCGGGGCGAAACGCCCCACCCGGTTGCTTCCGATGATGACGGCCAGGTTTACCGGCTGTACTGGCGCACTGGTCATGAGAATATTCCCCACATCTCGCTGGCCCCGCATTCGGCGGGGTCTGGTCCGAAAACCTAGAACCTCAAGTCGAGTTGAGGTCAAGCTCCACAACGAAGAAAGGTGGGGCGACCCGCACGACCGGCCGGCTGTGCTATCGGCGGCGCTGGGGGCGCGCACCGCGCGCCAGATCCCTGCGGCTGCCGTCACCGCGAGCAGCCCGAGTGGCAGCGTCCGCCGGCCAGGCGATCACCCGCTCTGTCGACGGCTGGGATTGCCGCTGGTAGGCGAACCCGGGGCTGTCTCCAGGCAAAACCTGAGGATTGTGGTCGTTGGAACGACCACAATCCTCAGATCTTGTCCGGCAGCAATCGCCAGTCACGGCGGCAGCCCGGAGTCGCGGCTCGACCGAACGGATGATCTTCTTCGGCTCGGGATTCTGCCACACGATCAGCGCGCCAGGAAACAACCCGCCTGGTCGCCGTTGCCTGAACGTCGGGAGGTCGCCCGGACGTTGTCGGGAGTTCGCCCGGACGTCGCCGGGAGTTCGCCCGCAGCGGGACTTGACCTCAACCTCGCTTCAACCGACAGGCTGGCGGGCACCGGCATGGCGCCTCCTTGTGCCTCCTGATGCCGGCCTAACTGAATCGGAAGGTGTTGGTAGGCAATGAGCCTTTTCCATCGTCGGCTCGAACCTGCCGCACCCCTGACCATGCACCGTGAGATGGAGAAGGCTCAATGAAGGCTGCCGCGTTCGTCGCTCCCGGTCCGCCCGAGGTGCTGCAGATCATGGATCTGCCCCGGCCGGTGCCCGGCGCCGGCGAGGTCCGGGTACGGGTGCGGGCGGCCGGGGTCCAGCCCGTCGACCTGTCGGTCCGCCAGGGCCGGATGCCAATGGGTGTCGAGGCGACGTCGGGCCCGATGGTGCCCGGCAACGAGTTCGCCGGAGTCGTCGACGGGGTCGGTGCCGACGTCACGGACATCGCCGTCGGCGCCGAGGTGCTCGGGTTCCGCGTCCTGAACTGCTACGCGGAGCAGGTGGTCGTCCCGGCCAGCCAGATCGTCCGCAGGCCGGCGGCGCTGCCCTGGGAGATCGCGGGCGGGCTGTCCGGCGCCGGGCAGACCGCCCACACCGCGATCGAGCTTCTCCGTGTCGCCGCCGGCGAAACGGTCCTCGTCCACGCCGCCGCCGGCGCGGTCGGCACGGTGGCGGTGCAACTCGCCAGGCTCGCCGGCGCGACGGTGATCGGGACGGCCAGCCCGGCCAACCACGACTACCTGCGCGCTCTGGGAGCGATTCCGGTCGCCTACGGCAGCGGCCTGGTCGAGCGGGTCCGCGCGGTCGCGCCCGGCGGCGTCGACGCGAGCCTGGACGCGGCCGGTGCCGACGGCCTGCGCGCCGCCGTGGAGCTCGTCGAGGACCGGGGCCGGATCGGGACGATCGTCGCCTTCGACCTCGTCCAGGAGCTGGGCGTGCGGTGGCTGGGCAGCCAGCGGTCAGCGGCCCGGCTCGCCGACCTGGTCGAGCTGTACGTCACGGGGCGGCTACGGGTCGAGCTGCGCCGCGCCTATCCGCTGGAGCAGGCCGCGGACGCCCATCGCGAGGTCGCGACCGGGCACGGCCGGGGCAAGGTCGTGCTGACCCTGCCGTCCTGAGCCGCCTGCGCCCTGCTGGTGGGCGGCGGACAAAAGCCTGCCGCCCCGGCGGACCTCGTTGTCCGGCCGGGGCGGCAGGCTTCCTGCGGAGAACAGGCTTTCAGGGAACGACTGCTCAGACGGTGGCGGGAAGCTTAAGCGCCGCGGCGAGGTTGCCGCCCATCACCTTCGCCTTGTCCTCCCTGGACAGGCCTTCAAGGTCGTCCATGTAGGAGAGCGGGTCGGACAGGCCCTCGGCGTGCGGGTAGTCGGATCCGAACACGACCCGGTCGACGCCGACGAGGTCGATGAGGTACTTCGTGTTCTCCTCGAAGAACGGGTGGATCCAGATGTTGCGCTTGAGCACCTCGATCGGGTCCTCGTCGTAGAGCTTGGGGCTCTTGGCGTAGGACTCGCCGGCGGCCTCGATGAACGGGCGGACCCAGCCCGACCCGTTCTCGACCGGCAGGATCCGCAGCTCCGGGAAGCGCGTGAGCAGCCCGTGCCCGATCAGCGAGGTCACCGTGTCGAAGATGCCCCGATGCTGCTTGTGCATGATGTCGGTGAAGGCGGTCGGCGTGGCGAACGGCAGGTGCTCACCGTCCTGCCGGCCCTCCCACATGTTGTAGTACCGGGTCAGGCCGTCGTCGGACGAGTGCAGGCCGACGGTGATGTCCGCCTCGACGACCTTCTTCCAGAACGGGTCGAACTCCGGCAGCGCGAACGAGCGGAAGCCCTCGAAGCCGGGCACCGGCGCCGGACGGATCAGGATGATCTTCGCACCCCGCTCGACGATCCACTCAAGCTCCTTGATCGCCTCACTGACGATCGGCAGCGTGATCACGGGAGTCGCGAAGATGCGGTTCTCGTAGTTGAAGGTCCACTGCTCGTGCATCCACTGGTTCAGCGCGTGGACGACGATGTGGGTGGCCCGCGGGTCGTCCCGCAGCCGGTCCTCCAGCAGGCTCGCCAGCGTCGGCCACATGATCGCGCGGTCGAGACCGAGCTCGTCCATCAGCTTGAGGCGGGGCTCGGGGGCGAAGAACGCCTCGGGCGACCGGATCGGCTTGCCCATCAGCTCGCGGGTGGACTTGCCGTCGGGGTTGCCGTTCTTGAAGTAGTCCTCCCAGGCGCCCGGGCGAGCCACGACGTTGAACGTCGGGTTCGGGATGTACTCGGAGATCACTCCGCGCACCGCGATCTTGTCGCGCCCGTTCACCTGCACGTACTTGATCAGGCCTTCGTGTTCCTTTGGCAGGTACTTCGTGAAGGCATCCACTGTCTCGTACATGTGGTTATCCGCGTCGAAGACAGGGAAGTCGACGTCCGACCTGGGCATGACTACCTCCGTACGCCGGCTGACCAGCACCGGCTCGACGCCGTGAGGCAGTCACAGGACTCCCCCGGCGAGGCCTCCGTGGGATGGATGCGCCCACCCCAGAACATCATTTTCGATGTTGCCTCACGCTAACACTTATTGACTTTGACGTCAAAATCGCTTGACCTGCGGCAACGGGCGGCGGAGCGGCCAGCGGCAATCGCCACCCTGGCCGGTCGCAAGTGGCGTGGCGGCCGGCCGCAAGCACCGCCTCGGCTGGCCGCAAGCGCATCTCAGGCGGCCGCAGGAAAGGCCCAAGCGCCGGACCACACGCTGATCCCGTCCAGCCCGGCACCCACCGTCAGACGGAGACGTCATGTCCACTCTCACGCCCGACTACTCGTCCCACGACCTGCCCCGCGTTCACGACGCGGCCGAGGGCCTGGCCCCGGCACTGCCCTTCGCCGACCTCGCGGCCGTGGTCCGCGGGGAGGTCGCCCTGCCCGGCAGCGAGGCCTACACCCAGGCCGCCACGCCGTGGAACGTCGCGGTCGTGTCAACGCCGGCGGCGGTCGTCGTCGCCGCCGACGCGGCCGATGTGGTCGCCGCCGTCCTCTTCGCCAACACGCACGACCTGAACATCGAGGTGCGATCCACCGGGCACGGCGCACTCGAGCTGCTCGACCGGAGCCGCCCCACGCTGCTCGTGCACACCGGCCGCCTGCTCGAGATCGTCATCAACCCGGTCACCCGACGGATCCGGGTCGGCGCCGGCGTGCGCTGGCAGCAGGTCCTCGACGCGGCCGCCGGGCACGGGTTCGGCGCGCTGGCCGGCTCCTCCCCGAACGTCGGAGTCGTCGGCTACCTCACCGGCGGCGGGCTCTCGCCGGTGGGCCGCAGCTTCGGCTTCGCCAATGATCTGGTGACCGCCTTCGACGTCGTCACCGGTGACGGTGAGCTGCGCCGGGCCACCGCGACGGAGAACACCTCCCTGTTCTGGGCGCTGCGCGGCGGCAAGGGCGCGCTCGGCGTGGTCACCGCCGTCGAGTTCGAGCTGCTGGACGTCCCGCAGATCTACGGTGGCTGCCTCTACTTCGACGGCGCCGACACGGAGCGGATCGTCCAGGCGTGGCGGGCCTGGACGGCCTCGCTGCCGGAGCAGGCGTCCACGTCGCTGGCGATTCTCCGCCTTCCGGCGATGCCGGCGGTGCCCCCGCCGCTGGCGGGCCGGTGCACCGTCGCCGTCCGCTTCGCCTGGGTCGGTGACCCGGCCGAGGGCTCCCGGGTGGCCGAGGCGATGCGTGAGGTCGCACCGGTGATCTTCGGTGGGCTGGACGTGCTCCCTTTCAACGCCCTCGGAATGATCCACTCCGACCCTGTCGACCCGATGCCCACCCACGAGCGTGGGGTGCTGTTGCGGGAGCTGCCGGAGCAGGCGGTGCAGACGCTGCTGACGCTGGCCGGCCCGCAGGCCGAGTCCCCCCTGGTGATCGTGGAGCTGCGGCTGCTCGGCGGCGCGTTCGCGCGCCCGCCGCGGGAGCCGAGTGCCGTCTGCCACCGGGATGCCGCCTACTCGCTGCTGACCATCGGCATCGCCGCGCCGCCGATCATCGAGGCCACCGCGGGACACGCCGCCGCGGTCATCGCCGCCGTCGCCCCGTGGTCTGACGGTGGCTCGACGCCGAACTTCGGTGCCAGCTCGAACCCCGCGATCGTCGCCCGTCAGTACGACCCGGCGACGCTGGCCCGGCTCGCCACCCTCACCGCGAGCTACGACCCGCATGCGCGCATGGTCGCCTCCCACGCGGTCCGCGCCGCCGCGGGGCTGGTCCAGTCCTGAGCCCGACAGGCCGGCGGGCAGTCCTCAGGCCGACCGACCGGCGGGCAGTCCTGAAGCCGACCGGCCGTCCTGAAGCCGACTGGTCAATCCACCGCCGGTGACCTGGGTCGGCGGCATCATGAGGCTTGTGCCGTCCTACCGCCTGTTCGGGCCGATCGAGGTCATCCGCGAGGGTGACCCGGTCTCGTTCGGCGGGCCCAAGCAGCGGGCGGTCCTCGCCGCGCTGTTGCTGAACGCCGGCCGGGTGGTCTCCGTGGACCGCCTGGCCGACGCGGCCTGGGGAGACGATCACCCGCCGAGCATGCTCGCGAGCCTGCAGGCCCACGTCTCGAACCTGCGGCGGCTGTTGCGGGACGACGAGCACGCCACCTCACCCATCGTGCGCCGCACGCCCGGCTATCTGATGGACGTCCCCGCGGACGAGGTGGACCTGCGGCTGTTCGAGCGGGCCTGTGGCCAGGCGCAGGCCGCCGTCGACGCCGGCGACTGGCAGCGTGCGCTGGAGGCCGCCGACCGTGCCACCGCACTGCGCCGGGGTCCGCTTCTCGCCGAGTTCGCCGACGAGCCGTGGGTCCGGCGCTCGGCGGACACGGTCGCGGAGCGCTGGTCGCAGTGCGAGCAGAACGCGGTGGTGGCACTGCTCGGCCTGGGCCGGGTGGCCGCGGCCGTGCCACGATCGCGCCAGCTGCTGCTCGACACCCCCGGTTCGGAGGGTGCCTGTCGGCTACGCATGATCGCTCTCTACCGGGCCGGGCGGCCTGCGGAGGCACTGGAGGCGTTCGGCGAGCACGCTCGCCGGCTGGACGAGGATCTCGGCCTGGATGTCAGCCCGGCCCTGCGTGACCTGCAGGGCGCCATCCTCCGCCAGGACCCCGCCCTCGATTTCTGGCCCGGCCAGGCACCGACCGCACCGACCGCATTCGTGACCACGATCGCGACCGCGCCGACCGCGACCGCGACCGCGCCGACCGTGATCACGCCGACCACGCCAACACCGACATCAACACCAACCGCAGCGGCAGCGGCAGCGACGACCACCACCACCACGGCTTCCGGCGCGCGGGCGGACCTGGTCGGCCGGGAGCATGAGATCTCCGCCCTGCACTCCGCCCTCGGCGAGGCGGTGGCCGGGGACGGTCGCTGGATCGTCCTCACCGGACCAGCCGGCATCGGCAAGAGCCGCCTGGCGCACGAGGCCGCCGTGATCTGGCGGCGGGCCGGCGGACGTCCCGTGCGGACCGGATGCCCCGACGACG
This sequence comes from Parafrankia sp. EUN1f, assembly GCF_000177675.1. GTDB lineage: Bacteria > Actinomycetota > Actinomycetes > Frankiales > Frankiaceae > Parafrankia. The sequence goes on along the minus strand of NZ_ADGX01000043.1, from coordinate 21,659 downwards.
AGGCGCTTCCTCCGTGGTGGCCGGCCCGCCAGCTGCTGCGCGAGCTCGGCGCGGAGCCGGACGACGTCCTGACCCCGCCGAGCGGTGTCGACGCGGACGCCGCTCGCTTCGTCGTCTACGACCGTGTCATCGAAGCCCTGACCGCCGCGGCTCGGACCAGCCCGCTGCTGCTTGTCATCGAGGATGTCCACTGGGCGGACCCGGCGTCCCTGCGGCTGTTGGCCCATCTCGCCGACGCCGGCCCGCGCCCGGGGATCAGCATGGTCGTCACGGCACGGGACGTCGCCGGCAGGCCCGCACTCGACCGGCTGCTCGCCGCGGCGGCCCGCCGGCACGGCTCGCGCCGGCTCGCCGTCCCACCGCTGACCAGGGCCGAGGTGGTGGAGCTCGCGTGCCGGGTCAGCGGCCAGGAGATCGGCGCCGCCGAGGCCGCCGAGCTCGCCGAGCGGACCGGCGGGAACCCGTTCTTCGTCTGCGAGTACGCCCGCCTGCCCGCGCGGGAGCGGGCCGAGGGCACGATTCCGCTCGCGGTGCGGTCGGTGCTCGGGCAGCGCCTCGCCGGCCTGGACCCGGCGGTGCTGCAGGTGCTGCGCGCCGCCGCGCTCATCGGCGACACGCTGGACATCGGCCTGCTGCGCGCCGTGACCCGGCTGGACCCCGACGTGCTCGCCGACATGCTGGACGAGGCCTCGGACGAGCATGTGATCGTGCCGGCCGCCGGCACCGGCCGGTACATGTTCGCGCATGCGCTGCTGCGCGACGAGGTCGTCGCCGGGCTCTCCAGCCTGCGCCGCCAGCGGCTGCACCTGCGGATCGCCGAGGCCCTCGACCCGGCCGAGGGCGGCGAGACGCTCAGCCGCCGGGCCGCGCATCTCGTGGCCGCCTGGCCACTGGCCCAGGCCCCGGACGTCCTCGCCGCCTGCCGGGCCGCCGCGCTCGACGCGGAACGGCGCTGGCAGTCGGAGGCGGCCGCGCGCTGGTGGGGCCAAGCACTCGCCATCGTCGACCAAAGCCCGCGCGATCTCGACGTCGACCGGGACGAACTGCTGGTCGCCCAGGTGCATGCGCTCGCGCGGCACGGTCGCGGCCAGACGCTGCTCGACCTGATCGACGCCGGCCTGCTCGACGCGGTGCGCCGCGGGCGGCTCGACTCCGCCGGCCGCCTGGCCAGCGCGCTGCTGCGGACCACCGGGTGCTGGCCCTGGCCCGCCTACGGCGACGACCCGGCGCCGCTGCTGGCCCGCCTGGCCGGCCTGGAGACGCTGGTCACCGCTGATCCGGCGGCGCACATCCGCGTTCTGGCGGCCCTCGCGGTCGGTAGCACCTACGACCCGGACAGCTCCGTTCCCGACCGGCTCAGCCGCCGGGCGATCGAGCTCGCCGAGCGCCTCGGCGACGACGAGTGCCTCGCGGACGCCCTGCTCGGCCGTGCACTCGCGTTCTCCGGCATCGCCGAACGGGCCACCGAGTCCGTCGCGCTGCTCACCCGGCTGGCGGAGGTACCCCACTCATCCGCCCAGATCGACCAGGTCATCGCGCACGGGCTGGGCTACCTCGCAAAGATCACACTAGGTGACCCGTCGGCCGCCGAGCAGGCGCGGCTCGGGGCGGTCGGCAGTGACCTGCTCCGGCTCCCGGCCACCCGGGTGCAGTTCCGGTGGGCGCAGGGCTCCCTCGCGCTCTGGCATGACAGCGATCTGGCCGCCGCGGAGCGGACCTACGACCAGGCGTTCGCGTTGCACGGGGAGACGGAGCTCTACCAGAGCGGCGCCTACGACTTCGCCCGGCTGGCCCTGCGCTGGGAGCAGGGCCGGCTGCACGAGCCGGATGACCGGGTCTCCGGCGCTCCGCTCCCGCCGTGGGCCGCCGCGGTCATCGCCGCCGCGCGGGACGACCCGGCTGCCGACGAGCTCCTCGCCGCGGCGGTCACCGAGACCGGGCCGGTGACCTGGACGACCCATGCACGCCTGACGCTGCTGGCCCACGCCGTCGCCGACCGCGGGCTGCGGGAGCATGCCGAGACGCTGACCACGCGGTTGGCACCGATCGCCGGCAACATCGCCAACCTGGGCCAGTGCGGGATGGCCGGCCCGGTCGCGCTGGGCCTGGCCCGACTCGCCGAGCTCACCGGTGACATCCCAGCCGCCCGTGCACACCTACGGACCGCACTGGAGGTCGCCACTCGATCACGAGGGGTGGGTGCGCTGTTGCACACGCGGCTGGTAGCCGCCCAGCTCGCCCACCGGTGCGGCGAACCCGTCGACGAGGCCGGCCTTCGGGACCTCGCCGAACAGGCCTCGCGGCGCGGCATGGCCGGCGTCGCCCGCGACGCGCACGCGCTGTTTGAGCAGCTTGCACGCGCCCCATCCTCGTGATGGCAGCGGGGCGACGAACAGGTCAACAGGCCTCTCGAAAACCGCGGCCTAGTCGAAGAAAGTCTCGTCGACAAGTTCGCCGGACACTCTGGTCAGCGCCTCCAGCAGGCTGGCGACACCTGGCGCCTGCGGCTGGAATCGTTCGATGTCGATGTTGACGCAGAGCAGAGCGATCAGGCCGAAGACTCTGTGACGAAAAGAAATCGTCGAACATTTCAACAGACTTCCGTCCGGGAGACGGACCTTGTAGACGGGAGGGAGCGACCGCCCCTTTCCCCTGATTTGCTCAAGAGCGATATTGCTCGCCGGTGAACCCTTTCGCCGCCCCGTGATGGGGTTCCGGATCGCGCAGACCGAGTGGAGTGGGTCACGGGTGTCATGCAGAACGAATTCGATGGGAAGGTCGGCGAACATCGCACCCAGACCCTCGGTCATGTTCTCCAGAGGTACTATCAGATTTTTGCGCTGCACATGCGAGACATCAAGCTGCAACAGCTCGGCCTGGAACTTCTTCTTGACCTCGACAACATGCGCCTTGGTATCCGGCGAAGTCTCGATGGTGTGATAGTTCTGGTCGGCCAGGTACACGAGATCGACCGCGGCCCGGATGTTCCCGGCCTCGATCACCTCCGCGCAGGCCTGCCGCAGGCGCTCCAGGTCGAGCTCTATGCGTCGGCCGTCACGCAGTATCACCGGGTAGTTCGGCATGGTGGCCAACGGCTCGCCCGGCAGCAGCGAGGCGCCCGGCTTCGATGCGGGCGTGGACGTCCAGGCCGGTTGCTCCGGATCTGTCGCCCTTGCTCCCGGAAACGGTGGCTTCGTCGCGGGCTTCGCCCGGCCGCTCAGGGCATTCCGGACCTCCTGAAGCAGGATGTCCCGAGCCTCACGCTCGTCCGCCAGCCCGAAAAGATCAAAGGCCTGAATTTTGTTGAGCATCCCCGGGCGGGAACAGTCCGCCACCCTTATCGGTAAAAGTTTTCGCTCGAAGCCGTCTGGATCGGCAACATAGGCGTCTTCCCACTGCTGCTTCGCGTAGGCCCAGGCCAGGTAGGCATCCGACAGCAGGCAAATAACGCGCTCAGAACTCCTCACGGCCTTTTCCAGGAACGAGGCCCACCGCATTCCGGGAGTGAAGTCCCAGGCTTGCAGGACCACACGGTAACCCGCATCCTCCAGGATCCAGGCAACCCAGGACGCCCAACGCCGATCGGTGGCGTGGTAGGAGACGAAGAAATCGTACTCGGCCCACTCCGCCTCGCCGGTCTCACCTTCACCACGCGCACCGCCCGCGGGGTGCTGGGAGCCATCGCCGTTCCGGGACCACGCACCGTCCATGGCCGTAAGAATGCCATGCGGAGCGTCCCCTGACCCCGGCAGGGCGTCTCTCTGGGTGCACACTGCCGGCCACGCCCCACACCCCAGGACTCACGGCGTCTCCCCTACCGGGAGATCGCCCTTGGTACCCGGCGATCCGACAGGCGATCTCGCCAGGACGGCCGATCAGAATTCACCAGGTAACACCAGCTCAGGATAGGTGAGCTGAGTCGAGCAGCGGTAGCGTGCCAAATCAGGCTGAGCCGGTTGGGTGCAGTGGGCCGGAGCGACGTGGTCGCGTCGCAGGGCGGGCAGCGGGCAGGGCAGCGGGCAGCGCACCCGAGCGGAACGCTGCGGACCCAGGAACGGACACTCAGCGGTTCCGGTGGATCAGCCTGGCCTCCCGCTGCCCGGCCCGGTCACTTCTTGAAGTTGGCGACGAATTCCGAGTCGGCGTCGATCTTCCCGACCTTGGCCGCGCCACCCGGGTCGTCACCGATCGGCTCGTCGCGCCCGGGCAGGGTCTCGGAGAAGAAGAGCTCCTCGCTTCTGATGAACTCCTGCTCCTCCTCGGGCACCATTTCGTCGAGCATCGCCGCTCCAACCGGACACCGCAGCGCGCACGCCCCGCACTCGGTGCATTCGTCGGGGTTGATGTACATCTTGCGCCCGCCGGTGTAGATGCAGTCGGCGGGGCATCCGCCGTCGAGGCAGGCGCCATCCTTGACGTCGATGCACGCGGAGGTGATCACAAATGGCATGACAGAATCGTCTCCAATCAGCCGCACAATGCGTCGGCAAGCGGGGCCGCGGCGGATCCGCGACCCACTGCCAACACACCTCGGCCGCCCCGACCGAAATGGGATCGACTCCGGCGAACCCGCATAGATTATTGGCGGGGGCTTGTCACACCGAAGCTTCCCACGGTAAACGGCGGGTAACGAAGAAAAACGGCCGTGCCACTCAGACGATTTCTTTTTCCCGGACCGCGGGAAATAGTTTCGGATCTCGGCTCGGATAAAGTTATCCTCGCCTGAATCGGCTAGGCCGGGCGCGACAACCGGGAAGATCCGCCTGTGGCCACGGTACCCGAACGGCCCTGGGAAGGCGGCGTGAATACGCCGACGGGTGCCGCATCGGGTGCCGCGACGGTGCCGACAGGCCCGCGGAACCGGCCCGCGCGACCCTCGCACCGTCCGGCGCGACCCTCGCACCGTCTCAGGCGTGGCCCACGCTCCGGCTCATGCGACTGTGGCACCGACCTCGTCGAAGCCGGCCGGCGCCAGGATCCCGCCCCGCGCGGCTACCAGCGCTCGCGGCGGATCACGACATCCAGCGGACGGCGGACCGCCCAGCCGTGCCGTTCCAGGTCGGGTGTGGTCTCCAGGTGGCTCACAGGACCGACGCACAGCCAGGCCACCGGGCGCACCCGCTCGGGTATGCCGAGCAGGTCGCGAACGAACTGCTCCCGATAGAACGAAACCCAGCCGACCCCGAGGCCCTCCGCGGTCGCGGCCAGCCACAGGTTCTCGATCGCCAGGCACACCGAGTACAGGCCGGCGTCCGCGATCGTGTTGCGGCCGAGCACCGCCGGTGCCCCGCGGTCCTGGTCATACGTCACGACCACGGAGAGCGTCGATTCCAGGACTCCGTCGATCTTGATCGGCGCGAACCGCTCCGCACGGTCGCCGGTGAGCGTCGCGGCGAAACACGCGCGCTCCTGGCTGACGTGCGCATGCATGGCAGCCCTGGTCTCCTCGTCCTCGACCAGGATGAAATCCCACGGTTGGGTGAGCCCCACGCTGGGCGCGCTGTGCGCCGCGCCGAGGATGCGGTGCAGCGCGCCCGGCGGCATCGGCTCACCGGTGAACTGCCCGCGGACGTCCCGCCGCTGCCGGACGACCTCATAGAGGCCGGCCGCAGCGGGCGGAACAGCGGGCGGGGCGCAGGAAGGCCCCGGCCCACCCAGTGCCGACGGCTGATCCGGCGACGGATCCGACGGCTGATCGGACCACATCGAAAACGACGAAATCACAACGGTTGCGCTCCACTCCGGCGAATCGGGTCAGGGATCCGCGGGTGTGCTCAGTTCGCGACGAGCTCCACGATCGCGGCGTTGGCGGTGCCGCCCCCCTCGCACATCGTCTGCAGGCCGTAGCGGATGCCGTTGTCCCGCATGTGGTGAGCGAGCCGGGTCATCAGGATCGCGCCCGAGCCGCCGAGCGGGTGCCCGACCGCGATGGCCCCGCCCAGCGGGTTGACCAGCTTCGGGTCGGCGCCGGTCTCGGCGAGCCAGGCGAGCGGAACCGAGGCGAAGGCCTCGTTGACCTCGAACGCGCCGATGTCGCCGATCGACAGGCCCGCGCGGGCCAGCACCTTCTCCGTCGCCGGAATCGGGCCGGTGAGCACCAGCAGCGGGTCGGAGCCGGCGACCGCGGCGCTGTGGTAGCGCACGATCGGCTTAAGGCCCAGCTCACGCGCCCGCTCGGGGGTCGTGACCAGGAGGGCCGCCGCACCGTCGGAGATCTGCGAGGAGTTGCCCGCGTGGATCAGGCCGTCCTCGCGCGCGACCGGCTTGAGCTTGGCGAGCTTCTCCGGGGTGGTGCCGCGGCGCAGCCCCTCGTCGACGGTGAACGGCCCGGACTCGGTGGGAACCGCGAACGTCTGCTGCTCGAAGGCGCCGGCGTCGATCGCCGCGGCGGCCCGCTCGTGGCTCAGCGACGAGTACTCGTCCAGCTGCCAGCGGGTGAAGCCCCACTGCTCGGCGATCCGCTCGGCGCCGACGATCTGGTTGAAGTCCGAACCGTCGTAACGCGCCTTCGCCGCCGGCCCGTACGGCTCGCCCATCTGGCGGGACGCACCGAGCGGCACCCGGCTCATCGACTCGACACCGCCGGCCACGACCAGATCCTGCTGGCCGGCCATGACGGCGAACACGGCCTGGTCGAGCGCCTGCTGGCTGGAGCCACAGGCCCGGTTCACCGTCACCGCGGGGACGGACTCGGGCCACCCGGCCGCGAGCACCGCGTACCGGCCGACGTTGCTGGACTGGTCACCGAGCTGGGTGACGCACCCCCACTGGACGTCGTCGACGAGAACGGGGTCGATCCCGGTCCGGCTGATCAGCTCGTTGAGCACCATCGCCGCAAGATCCACCGGGTGCACGCCGGCCAGGGAACCGTTGCGCTTGCCAATCGGCGTACGCACCGCCTCGACGATCACTGCTTCCCGCACGGCCGTCCCTCTTTTCTCGTCCCGGTGCGTCGGCGCGCCCGTGGCGATCGGCGCCGAGCCCGCGCCATGTCGAACGATCGGTTGGTCGACTGATCAACTTGATCGTTCCATCGTTCGATCGATGTGTCGGCTTGCCGGCCGATCGGCTTGTCGGCATTCCGCCCGTTCCACCTGTTCCGCCGGCATGCCAACGGTGCCACAGTTCGACGTCCGATGTCCCGGTTGCACGGCCCGTCCCGGCGTTCACGGTGACAAGAGGCACATCACGGCGCACGGCAAAGCTCGGGCTCCCGCGCCCGCGTGGTTCTCTCGGACCGTTCGGACCTCCGTGTGAGCACACCCCGAGCACGCCTGCACCCGAGCACGCCTACACCCGAGCCTGCACCCGTGCACGCCCGGAGGCCCGGAGGCCCGGAGGCCCGGAGGCAACTGCAGCACGAGCGTCGGGCACCTTGGAAGCTCGGTGTCCTGCTGGCTCTCAGGCAGGAGCATGACCGAATCTCTGCCGTGAACAGGCGCAGCAGGCGCCGCATCCGCAGCCCGAACAGCCGAGGATATCGGCCACTCCAGGGCGTGCCGCAAACCCCGAGAAGCGGCGGATCCGCGGCAACCCGCCGCACGGCGACCCACCGGGTATCCCTCACCGCAGCACAGCATAAGAAATTCACACCAATAGGGCAAACCAGGCGCCGCCTCCTCTGACAATCAGCAAGAAGTGAAGATTTCGGTTGTTTTAGCAGCCAAAATCGTCACTTCTTGCTCGGCAGCAGCAGCGGCGGCAGCCGACGAATCGAGGATCTTCGGGCCCTGGGAGCCGGCGACGGATTGCGCCAACCAAGATCACCGGAAGGGCGGGCGTGGCTGAGGTCGCCGCTGCCGGTTCGAACACGGGCTGCCAGGTCGAACCTGGGCGAAGTCGGTGGCCTGGATCCGCCGCTCCTCGGGATTTTGCCACCCGCCGTCCGGCGGTAGCGACGGGCAGGGCGAAGCAGGGTTATCCACAACTCCGGTTGCGGTGTAGGGCAGCTTTCCACAGGTTCTCGGATTGTCCGCACGACAGAGATTTCTGAGCGACCGTGGAATGGTGTCACCGACGATGACAGAACCGTCCCCGCCTCCGTGGCAGACGATTGCCGAGGAGCAGGATGGTGTCATCACGGTCGCAGCGGCACTCGCCGGTGGAATGACCCGGGCCGAACTGCGCTGGCGGGTATCGTCGGGCCGATGGCAACGACCGTTCGCGGGCGTGGCCATCACCCACTCCGGCCCCGTGACCGAACGGCAGCGAGAGTGGTGCGCACTGCTGGCCGCCGGCCCCGGCGCGGCGCTGGCCGGGGCGACGGCCGCCGCGCTCGACGGTCTGCGTGGCCATGCGTCGGCCGCTGTGCACGTGCTCGTCCCGATGCACCGGCGACGCATCACCAGGCCCGGCATCACCATCCGTCAAGCGGCCCACCTCGGCGAACAGGACGTCCATCCGACCAGGGCGCCCCGGCGGACCCGTCTGCCACGTTCGGTCGTCGACATGGCGAGCTGGGCGGTGAGGGCTGACGATGCCCGCGCCGTGCTCGCAAGCGCCGTCGGGCAGCGGCTCGTGACGGTCGAACAGCTCCGGCCGGAACTGGAACAGCGGACGACACTGCGGCGACGAGCACTCCTCCGTGCCACGCTCGACGATCTCGACGACGGCGCCCACTCGGTCGCGGAGATCGTCTACCGGCGTATCGAGCGCCGCTACGGCCTGCCTTCCGCGCAACGGCAGGCGGCCGTAGATCTCGGCGGCCGCCGGTATCTCGACGTCTGGTACGAGCCGTGGCGGGTCTGGGTGGAGATCGACGGTGCCGCCCATCAGGAATCCCGCCAGTGGTGGGACGATCTCGCCCGGCAGAACCTGGGCGTCCTCGATGGCCGGCTCGTGCTCAGATTCCCGACGTGGTTGCTCCGCCAGAATCCCCAGCACGTGGCCGCGCAGGTAAAGCTCGCGCTCCGCCAACGCGGCTGGACCCCGGATCCCAATAATCCGAGTCCGAGGATCTGATGATTCTTGACATCCCAGAGCGTTTAGGTTCAACCTGGCAGCCCAGGTTCGGACTGGCAGCGGCGACCGTTCCCATTTCCGCCCGCGCCTCGATCTAGGCTAATGCCACTTGATGATCCGCAAGAAGTGAGGATTTCGGTTTTTTTGGCAACCAAAATCCTTACTTCTTGCTCGGCGGCAGCGGCAACATCCCTTCACGGTAGCCCGCGCACAGGTGCCGGCCCGCGCTCAGGTGTCGAGGCCGCCGCGCCGGATGAGCTGGCCGACGATGACGTTGCGCTGGATCTCGTTCGTTCCCTCGCCGACGATCATCAGAGGCGCGTCCCGGAAGTACCGCTCGACGTCGAACTCGGTCGAATAGCCGTAGCCGCCGTGGATGCGCACCGCGTTCAGCGCCACCTCCATCGCGGTCTCGGACGCGAAGAGCTTGGCCATGCCGGCCTCCATGTCACAGCGTTCGCCGCTGTCATGGCGGCGGGCCGCGTACAGGAGCAGCTGACGGGCCGCGGTGATCTTCGTGCCCATGTCGGCGAGGTAGTTGCCGATCGACTGGTGCCGCCAGATCGGCTGGCCGAAGCTCTCCCGTTCCTGCGCGTATCGCAGCGCGTCGTCGAACGCGGCCCGCGCGACGCCGGTCGCCCGCGCGGCGACCTGGATTCGCCCGATCTCCAGCCCGGTCATCATCTGGGTGAACCCGCGCCCTTCGACACCGCCCAACAGGGCGGTCGCCGGCACCCGTGCATCGTCGAAGACCAGCTCGCAGCTCTCGACGCCCTTGTAGCCCAGTTTGGGGAGGTCCCGCGACACCGTGTAGCCCTCCACCCGCTCGACCAGCAGGATGCTCATCCCGCGGTGCGCCGGGGTTGCGGCGGGATCCGTCCGGCACAGCAGTGCCACGAGGCCGGACCGGCGCGCGTTGGTGATCCAGGTCTTCGAGCCGTTGATCAGGTAGCCGTCGCCGTCGGCCCGCGCGACGGTCCGCATCGCCTGCAGGTCGGAGCCACCGCCGGGCTCGGTGAGCGCCATGGTCGCCCGCAGCGCCCCGGTCGCCATCGACGGCAGGTAGCGCTCCTTCTGCTCGTCGGTGCCGAACGTCGAGATCAGCTTGGCGACGACGCTGTGCCCGCCCATCGCCCCCGCCAGGCTCATCCAGCCGCGGGCGAGCTCCTCGGTGACCATCGCGTAGCAGGGTGTGGAGACCTTGCCGAAGCCGTACGGCTCGGGAACCGCCAGGCCGAACACCCCGAGCTCCTTCATCTGCTCGATGAGCCGCTCGGGGTAGGTGTTGGCGTGCTCCAGCTCCCGCACCACCGGCCGCACCTCGCGGTCGACGAAGTCACGAACGGTGGCGACGATCGCCTGCTCTTCGGACGACAGCTCCATCCAGCAAGTCTTTCGCACCATCGCGCCGCGCCGCGCCGCCACGCGACCGATGCGACAGATGTGCCGGTCCCGGGCCGACCGGACGTCGACACTGAGGCGGTGGCGCAGGAGCGGGTCGAGCGGGAGCCTGGGGAGCGGGAGCCTGGGGAGCAGGTCGACGAGCATGTCCGGGTCGCCCCGGCACCGAACCTGCGTCCCTACGTGGCCTGGTACAGCGGCTACCGCCAGCGCGGGCTTCCCCCCGCGGTGCACCGCGGCCTGCCGTCGCCGGCCCTGACACTGATCTTCACGCTGGACGAGCCGCTGGTGCTGCTCGATCCGCCCGGTGCCGGCGCGCGGCGGCGCAGCTTCGACTCCCTGATCGGCGGACTGCACACGGCGCCCGCGCTGATCACCCACCAGGGAGCCCAGTCCGGCGTCCAGCTCGCGCTGCGACCCCTCGGCGCGCGGGCGCTGCTCGGGCTGCCCGCCGGCGAGCTGGCCGCGCTCGACCTTCCAGCTGATGCCGTTCTCGGCGGCGCCGGCCGCCGGATGTCGGATCGTCTGCGGGAGGCCCGCGGATGGCCCGAGCGGTTCGCCGTTCTCGACCAGGAGCTCACCGGCCTCGTGCGGGCCGACCGACCACGCGCCGGACGGTTCGGAGACGTCGGACGGGTCGGGCAGATCGAGCGGGAGGTGCCTGCCGAGCTGCGCCACGCCTGGAACCTGCTTCGGCGGGGTCACGGCAATGTCCCGATCGCGGTGATCGCCGCCGAGGTCGGCTGGAGCACCCGGCATCTGAGCGACCGCTTCCGCGTCGAGCTCGGCCTCGCCCCGAAGGCCGCCGCTCGGGTGATCAGGTTCGACCGGGCCAGAAGGCTGCTCGTCAGCCGGGACCGTCGCTGGCGGCTCGCGGATCTGGCCGCCGAGTGCGGCTATTTCGACCAGGCACATCTCGCTCGCGACTTCCGTGCCCTCACCGGGTGCTCGCCGAGCGGATGGCTCGCCGCGGAGTTCCGAAACGTCCAAGCCGACGGCTACGGGTTCGACGAATCCTTGGACGGGCCCGGCCCGTCCAGTCCCGGGACCGGGACCGGAACCGGGACCGGAACCGGGACCGGAACCGGCTGACCATCACCACACGGAAGGACATCCCACGGACATGAGCGACACCCGCGACACCGCGCCGTCTCCCCAGGTCTGGCCCTGCCTGCGCGCCCGTGACGCCCGGGCGCTGATCGACTTTCTCGCCGCGGCATTCGGTTTCGAGGAGGTCGTCTGCTACGGCCCCGACGGGGCCGACGGCCGCATCGACCACGCCGAGCTCGCCTGGCCGGAGGGTGGCGGGATCATGCTCGGCTCGATCCGCGACGGCGCCGACACGTTCGCCCTGCCGCCGGGAACGTTCGGCGCCTATGTGGTCACCTCGGACCCGGACACCCTGTGTGAGCGGGCTCGGGCCGCGGGTGCGCGGATCACCGCCGAGCCGCACGACACCGACTACGGATCGCGCGACTTCGCCGCCCGCGATCCCGAAGGCAACCTGTGGTCCTTCGGGACCTACCGCGGCGCCGCCCGCAAGGCCTGACTTCCCGCAGAGCCTGACCGTCCCGCGCCCTACCTCCAGAAGTCGCAGTGGTGCTCGGCCTCGTAGCCGGAGCGGGCCTCAATCGTGCCTGGTTCCAGCACCAGGCGGTCCGGGGTCGTCGCCGTTCGCGGTACGGGCCAGGCGGGCCAGGTCGGTAGCGTCCGGATGGCACCCGTGCCCTGGCCGCCGGACGAACCGGCCCGGGAGGCCACGTTCGGATCACCGGTGGCGGCGAAGCGCGTCCAGTAGGTGAGCATCGCCGCGGACAGCTCGCGTTCAGCCGCCGTCGTCGACGTCGACGTCGACGTCGACGTCGACGATGACGCGCGGTCTGGGAACAGATAGGTCATCTCACCGGAATGAGTGGCGCCGGTGCCGTTGTCACTCAGGAACGGGGCGAGGCCGGGGACGTCGAACTCGTACAGGAACGCCCGGGAGCCCGACCCGACCAGCAGATCCGCCGTGCGGGCGGTCGGGCAGGCGAACGACCGGTCGGTCATCACCTGGGCCAGGCGTTCCCGGGCCGAAACAGCGCCGGCCGGGTACGTCGCGAGCACGGCGTCCGCCCGGTCCGGCAGCTGCTGACGGATGATCTCGGCGTACCGCTCGGCGGTGAGGTTCTTGCCCGGGTCGTAGCTGACCGTGAAGGCACGCCCCTCGTCCCGCACGGTCCCGAGCAGGACCGGTACCCGGGCCGCCGCTCCGCCCGCGAGTGCCTGCTCGGGCGGGTGGGGGAGCGTGCGGCTTCCGGTAACGGGTGCCCATCTCGGGTCGGTCAGGACGTCGGCCTGCCCACCGGCGGCCATCAGCCGGTCGACGGGGACGGCCCGCAGGCAGCTCAGGACGGTGGCGGCGTCGGTACAGCCCGCCTGGGCGGCGAACTCCGCGCCGGTCCGCTCCGCGGTGGCCATGGTCGGCAGCGGCCACAGGCAGGGTCCGCTCTGCAACAGAGCGTGTTGGAACAGGCCGCGCGCGGACGGTGCGGCCAGCAGCGTGCAGGCGTTCACCGAACCGGCCGACTCTCCGAAGATCGTCACATTGCCCGGGTCACCGCCGAAGGCGGCGGCGTTGTCCCGGACCCAGCGCAGCGCGGCGATGAGGTCCGCCACGGCGTAGGAGCCCGCGTCACCGCCGGACTCGATGTTCAACGCCGGCAGCGCGAGCTGCCCGAGCGCGCCGAGACGGTAGTTCACGCTGACGATCACCGCCGGGCCGGCCGCCGCGAGCGCCGAGGTGTCCAGTTGGTTCGCGGTGCCGGTCGTGAAGCCACCGCCGTGGATCCACACGAGTACCGGCCGGCCCGCACCGGCCTCGGAGGTCCCGCTCGAGCCAGAGGTCCGCTGAGCTGTCTGCTGTGCCCGCGCCACGGCGGCGGCCGTGGTGGTCACGTTCACGAACAGGCAGTCCTCGGCGGCACCGCCGACGGCCAGCTCGCCGGACTGCGGGCAGGGATGGCCGCGCACCGACCCGTCCCGGGTGCCCTGCCAGGGCTGCGGCGCGGCGGGCGCCCGCCACCGCAGGTCGCCCACCGGCGCGGCCGCATAGGGCAGGTCGAAGAAGGAGACGACGTGGCCGTCGTGGACTCCGCGCACCCGGCCGCCCGTGGTCGTGACGACGACCGGCGCGGAGCTCGAACCCGCACCGCCGCGTTCCGTTCCCGGCACGGTGTGCTCCTGGGAACCGTCACCGCAGGCTGGGCAGAGCAGCGCGACGAACGCGACCAGCACCAGGACCGGCAGCGAGCGCAGGCGGTGCGGCAGGGGCAGCCAGCGGGTGCGGACCGGCCGCGACCGCCGGCGCGCCTGGTCCGGCGCGCACGACGCGTTCGATCCCCCCGTCATGACGGACAGCCTCACCGGCACAGACGTCGAACGCAAGATCACTAACGTGCGACACGGTATATGCGGCTTTGCCCGCTGAGAAACGTACGAAACCGACGGATGACAGGGCTGCCATCCGTCGGTTTCGACAATGCGAATCGCCACCGCCCTCCCGGAGCGGTGGAGAATTCACCGTTATGGGACGTCCGCTCAGGTGGCGGGTCCGGTCCTGTGTTCGAGAGCTCGACCGGGCGACCACCGAACGCCTGGATCTACCAGGACGCCTCCATCAGCGCCGGCATCGTGGCGCGCTCAGATGTCACTTCCGATGCTCGGAACTCCCTTCAGCAGGGCGCGCACCTCCGCCTCGCGGTACCGGCGGTGACCGCCCAGAGTCCGGATCGAGGTCAGCTTTCCGGCCTTCGCCCACCTGGTCACGGTCTTCGGGTCCACCCGAAACATCGTGGCTACCTCGGCGGGTGTCAGCAGCGGCTCGGCATCCGGCGTTCTCGTCGTCATTGCGTTGGCCTCCCGTCACAGAGCGTCGCTCCGTCCCATACAGATCGTGCATCCTTCGGGGGCATTTCGGACATGGCACGTCAGGACCATCTGCTGACTAGTCACAGCTCGTCCGAAGCGGAGGGCAACGCTGCGCTAACAGGAGGCTCCGATCAACTGGCGGATTCCCGTGACTGCAGGGGTCTCCACCTGATCAGCACTCGTTCGTACGCCTCGACCGCAAGGTCTGTTCGCCCTCGGCGTAACGCACTGACCGCCTCGACGATGTCCTCGACCGAGCTGTCGCTCCTGAGCATGTCATCGTCCAGCAGGTCAACTAGTCCGTCGTAGTCCAGTTCGACCCTGCTCTGCGGATGGAAGGACCCCAGCCAACGGGCCAGCTCGGCGACTCCCTCGATCGCCGGGGCGTTCGCGTTGTCCGAGCGGAGCGTCTCCAGGGCCTCCACCGCACGACCGACCCGGCGGCGGGCGAGGCTCATCGTGGTCCGGTAGACCATCGAGCGGTCCGACCGGTCACCGGTGATCAGCGAACGCTCGGTCGGGTCGAACAGCACGAACCAGGTCGGCGGGACCATCCAGGTGCAGCTCTGCACATGGAGCTTGATCTCGGGGCGGCGTGCCTTCCATCGATCGAGCTCGGTCTCGGCCGGATCGACCAGCCGCCGTGGCAGGAACGCCTCGGCGACCCGTTCCGGCATCAGGCCGCGGAACTCCTTCGCGGCCTGCCACACCCGAAGCTGGGTCGACCACGGGCACACGAACATCAGCCCGTCCACCCACTGGATGAACGCGGACTCGTCGGCGACGTCCAGCGACGGGCGCACGGTCGCGACCAGCGCCACCACCCGTTCGCGCCGGGCGCCGGCCCGCGAGGAGGGAGGACCGGAGGCGGAGGCGGCATAGCGCTGCCACCGGACCCGGTCCGGCGGCGGGAAGGCCGCCAGCGGCTCGTAGATCCGCAGGTACGCGGCGGGCGAGACGACAGGCACCCTAGATCCCGGTGCCCGAGGAGGCGGCTACCGGCATGGCGGCTACCCGGCCGGGTGCGGACATGCCCCTGGATGCTGGCATGCCTCCGATCCTGACACGGACCGCGGCGGTCACGGGCCCGACGGCGATGAGAGGTCCGGCATCTCGGTCCCCGCGCACGTCCGTCCCCGCGCGCGCACCGCGCGCACCGCGCACAGCACCGCGCGCACCGCGCACAGCACCGCGCGCACGGCGGGAGCCGAGGCGGGCGGCCCCGTAGTGTTCACCGGAAGCGGCCGGTGGCGGTCCGCGGCCCTCGGGAAGGCCCATGGGCCCGGCCCGTGGAGCGGCGGCCTGTGGAGCCCGGCCCGTGGAGCGTCCGGACCAGGAGGGCTCAGGCATGTCATCAGATCCGAGCGGGCTGGACGTCGGCACGTCCACCGTCGCCTCGTCGGTGTTCGACGTCGCGGCCGAGCACGAGCAGGTGGTGTTCTGCTCCGACCAGGCCAGCGGCCTGCGCGCGATCATCGCCGTCTACTCGACCGCGCTCGGCCCGGCGCTGGGCGGCACCCGGTTCCACGCCTACCCGGACGAGGCGTCCGCGCTCACCGACGCGCTCGCGCTCTCCCGCGCGATGGCCTACAAGGCCGCCTGCGCGGGCCTGGACCTCGGCGGCGGCAAGGCGGTCATCCTCGGCGACCCGACCCGGGACAAGACCGAGGCGCTGCTGCGTGCCTACGGGCGCTTCGTCGCCTCCCTCGGCGGGCGTTACATCACCGCCTGCGACGTCGGCACCTACGTCGAGGACATGGACGTGGTGGCGCGGGAGACCCACTGGGTCACCGGGCGTTCCCCCGTCCACGGCGGCTCGGGTGACTCGGGGGTCCTGACCGCCTACGGCGTCTTCGAGGGCATGCGTGCCTGCGCCCGGCACAGATGGGGGACGCCGTCCCTGGCCGGCCGCCGCGTCGCCGTCAGCGGAGTCGGCAAGGTCGGCCAGCGCCTCGTGGAGCACCTGTTGGCCGACGGCGCGACCGTTCTGGTCAGTGACATCGATCCGGCCGCCGTGCGGCGCGTACAGGAGCGCCACGACGAGGTCCTGGCGGTGGCCGACCCCGACGAGCTGATCCGGATGGAGGTCGACGTGTACGCGCCCTGCGCGCTGGGCGGCGTCATCACGACTCCCCTGGTGCCCCAGCTGCGGACGGAGATCATCTGCGGCGG
This sequence comes from Parafrankia sp. EUN1f, assembly GCF_000177675.1. Classification (GTDB taxonomy): domain Bacteria; phylum Actinomycetota; class Actinomycetes; order Frankiales; family Frankiaceae; genus Parafrankia. Next base: position 5,216 of record NZ_ADGX01000043.1, on the reverse strand, counting down.
CGCCAACAACCAGCTCGCGGACGCGGGTGTCGACAAGGTCCTCGCCGACGCGGGCGTGCTCTACGCGCCCGACTTCGTGGTCAACGCCGGCGGCCTGATCCAGGTCGCCGACGAGATCGAGGGGTACTCCCCCGAACGGGCCAGGGCCAGGGCCGCGCGGATCTTCGACACGACCAGCGACGTCCTCGACCTCGCCGCGGCCGAGGCGGTCACCCCGGCCGTGGCCGCGGGCCGGTTCGCCCAGAGGCGGATGGCCGACATCGGCCGGCTGCGCGGCATCCTGCTCCCCGACCAGCGCGCCTGAGCGGCGGCCGGCGCGCTCTGGGCGGTCGGCCGCGTCCGACCCCGGCACCGTGGTGCGCGCCACGCCGAAGCGTTCCGCGCTCGCCGGTCATGGCAGCACCTGTCACCGAACACGCCACCACGGGCGGGAAATCGTGATGATGACCACATCAAACAGACCCCCTACCAGCACCGCAGCGGGCCCGCGTGCCCGCTGTCAGGGAGGTCCGGGGACCGCCGGAGGGGCGCCGATGATCTCCCAGACGCTGTCCGTCGACAGGTAACTGTCGGGTTGGCGTGCCGAGTAGGCTGCGATCCCTGTAGTCTCGGGAAGCACGAGACAGTGAGAGCACCGGGGCGGGTCCCCGTCGTCATGTTCGAGGGGGTCGAGCCATGGGGCGCGGCCGAGCGAAGGCCAAGCAGACGAAAGTCGCCCGCGAGCTCAAGTACAACTCGCCCACAATGGATCTCGACCGATTGAAGGCGGATCTGGGCGCGGGTACCTCGCGGGAGACCGAGAGCGACGAACCGTACTCGGATGACGACTACGGTTACGACTCTTACCTGGACGATGAGGACGAGCGCTAGCACCGCTCGTCCCCCTGACTCCGGGGTCGCCCCTGCCGATGCCGCTCGTCCAGGAAGCTCTGGAAGGGCAGGGCATGGCCACCTGGCCTCAGGTAGCCATGGGCATCGGCATCAGATCGTGTCCGGTACGCCCGCCTTGCGCGGGCACACCGGGCGCCGAACTGAGGTTGGGCAGAGCCGCCGGTGCCGCGCGCTTCGGCGCCGTCTTCCAGGTTCCCGACGGGCAGCGTCATCCCGGCCAGGGAGGATCGCCACGGCGATGCGCCGTGGCCGTTCATGGCCGGCGGCCGTCCATTGACCGCGGGTCACGGGTACCGCTTCAGGCCCGTCCACGCGCGTCGACCAGCCGGGCAGCTCGCAACGAGGCAGCAGCTTGTGACATCGCAACTTGTGACCAGGCCGCCAATGGCAGGGCGGCTGGTGGCAGGCCCGCCCCGGTCGCACGGCGCCCGGGGCACCGGCGCCGGGCCACCTGTCAGTGCCAGGTCTCCCAGCCGCGGCGCCCCGGCACCACCGCCACCGACGGCGCCCCCGTCAACGGCACCACCACCGACGGCGTCAGCGATGCGCGCCGACGAGGCGGGCCACGCCGGCGTCCTGCTCTCCCCCTTCGGGCAGCGCCTCGATCTGCCCGGCGATCCAGGCGTGGACGCCACGCTCCTCCAGCGTTCGCACCACGGTGTCCGCATCCGCGGCGGCAACGATCGCAACCATGCCGACGCCCTGGTTGAACGTGGCTTCCATATCGGCTTCGCCAACGCCCCCGCGCTCGGCGAGGATGCCGAACAGAGCCGGCGGAGCCCAGGTGGACCGTTCCACGGTGGCCACCGCTCCGGCCGGGATGACCCTGGCCAGGTTCGCCGCGAGGCCACCGCCGGTGATGTGGGCGAAGGCATGGACCTCGGCCGCCTCGATCACGGCGAGACAGTCCCGGGCATAGATGCGGGTCGGGGTCAGCAGCGCCTGCCCGAGAGTGGTGCCCAGCGCCTGCTCGTACCCGGCCAGAGCCGCCCTCCCCGCTTCGGAGACGCCTGCGGGCTGGTCAGGATCGGCCGGACCGAACAGGATGTGCCGTACCAGCGAGAAGCCGTTGGAGTGGAGACCGGATGACGCCATCGCGACCACCACGTCCCCCGGCCGGACCAGCTCCGGCCCGAGCACGGCGTCGGCCTCGACTACCCCGACCCCCGTCGCGGCCAGGTCGTAGTCGTCGATTCCCATGAGCCCGGGGTGCTCGGCGGTCTCCCCGCCGACGAGCGCACACCCCGCCTGCTCGCAGCCGGTGGCGATACCGGAGACGATCGAGGCGATCCGCCCCGGCTCAAGGGAGCCGCAGGCGATGTAGTCCAACAGGAACAGCGGCTCGGCGCCGCAGACGACGAGATCGTCGACCACCATCGCGACCAGGTCGATGCCCACCGTGTCGTGGACGTCCAGCGCCCTGGCGACCGCGATCTTCGTCCCGACCCCGTCCGTCGACGACGCCAGCAGCGGGCGGCGATAGCGGGCCACGTCCAGCGCGAACAGGCCGGCGAACCCGCCGAGCGAGCCGACCACCTCGGGTCGGGTGGCCCGGGCGACGTGCTGGCGCATGAGCGCGACGGCCCGGTCGCCGGCCTCGACATCCACCCCGGCGTCCCGGTACGAGACCGAACGCCCGTTCGGCGAACCTGCGCCGTTCGTCAAAGCGAACCTCCGGTGGTTCGGGTCGGCACGAGCGGAACGGCGGCGATGTCGGCCCCGAGGTCGGCGTCAAGATCGGCCTCGAGGTCGGCGTCGTGGTTGTCCGGCGACGGGTCGGCGCCGTTCATCCCCAGCGTCACCCGGGCCTGCACCGCCTGGGCGATGACCTCTTCCGTCGTCTGCGGGCCGAACGACTCCAGGCGGTACTTGCCCAGCTTGTCGGCGTCCGTCAGCGGTACCGGGTAGATCCCGTCGAAGCAGGCCCGGCACAGCGAGTCAGCGGGCTGCTCGGCGGCCTCGATCAGCTCGTCGAGGGAGACGTACGCCAGCGAGTCGGCACCGAGCGACTGCCTGATCTCCTCGACACCGCTGCCGCTGGCGATCAGCTCGGAACGGGTGGCGAAGTCGATGCCGTAGAAGCAGGGCCACCGCACCGGCGGCGAGGAGATGCGCACGTGCACCTCGGTCGCTCCGGCCTCGCGCAGCATCCGGATCAGGGCCCGCTGGGTGTTGCCGCGGACGATCGAGTCGTCCACGACGACCAGGCGGCGCCCCTCGATGACGTCCCGCAGCGGGTTCAGCTTGAGCCGGATGCCCCGCTGCCGGATGGTCTGCGACGGCTGGATGAACGTCCGGCCGACGTAGGAGTTCTTGACCAGGCCCTCACCGAACGGGATGCCGGAGGCCTCGGCGAAACCGACCGCGGCCGGCACGCCGGACTGCGGCACCGGGATCACCAGGTCCGCCTCGGCGGGAGCCTCCAGCGCCAGCCGCCGCCCCACCTCGACCCGGGTGGCGTGCACCGACCGGCCGCCGATCGTCGTGTCGGGCCGGGCGAGGTAGACATACTCGAACAGGCACACATGCCGGTCCGCCTCGGCGAACCGCAGCGAGCGCGGGCCGTTCGCGTCGATGACGAGCAGTTCCCCCGGCTCGATCTCGCGGACGAAGGTGGCGCCCACGATGTCGAGGGCCGCGGTCTCGCTCGCGACGATCCACGCGCCGTCCGGTCGGCCGTCGAGCTGCCCCAGCACCAGCGGATGGATGCCGTGGGGATCACGGGCGGCATACAGCGTCGACGCGTCCGAGAAGGCGAGGGAGAACGCGCCCTTCAGCTGCGGCAGGACGTCCATCGCGGCCTCGGCGAGGGTCGGCCCCGGGTGGGCCGCGAGCATCGCGGTGATCAGGTCGGAGTCTGTGGTGGCCCCGAGGCCGCGCTCCCGTTCCCCAAGCACCGAGGCGAGCTCGACGATATTCGTCAGATTGCCGTTGTGACCGAGTGCGATCGGCCCGCCAAACGTGGCCGTCCGGTACGACGGCTGGGCGTTTTCCCAGGTGGACGAGCCGGTTGTGGAATACCGGGTGTGACCGACGGCGACATGCCCGGAAAGGCTCGACAGCGTGATCTCGTCGAAGACCTGGGCGACCAGACCCAGCTCCTTGAAGACCACCACGGTGCGACCGTCACCGACCGCAATCCCGGCAGCTTCCTGACCTCGGTGCTGTAGCGCGTAAAGCCCGTAATAAGTGAGGTTCGCCACGTCCTCGCCGGGCGCCCAGACGCCGAACACCCCGCAGGCGTCCCGAGGGCCCGGATCGTCGTCGAGGAGGTCACTCCCAGCCAGGTCGCCGCGAGCGGACCCGTCACGGCCGGGGCCGTTGTGGTGTTCCGGTGGACGAGCGGAGGTCGACTCCCGGCTGTTCGCGGAGTCGTCGCTGCCTGCGACGTGTGGCACCAGGTCTCCTAGAGAGGTCAGGGTGACCGAGATGTCGGGAGAATCGGATCGGGTTCAGGGTGGATATGGCCATTCCCCGGACGCACATGACAACGCTCACATCAACGGACAGCCACGAGAAGCACCTCGGACCACCCGACGTTCACGCCCGGCCTCGACTCCCCACATAACCACGCTAGCAGCGGCGACGCCGATCAGCCGGCCGAGCCGGATCTCACCACCCCAGCGCCAGTGAAATCACAGCGGAAACACCACAAACACCGCATAGGACACCGTCGGCTCGCTATATCACGCAGCACGGGCCGACCGGCGCCACAAGCCGTGAATCGCCGGGTGGCGGTGGGAAACAGGCCGCGTCGGCGGCCACGCCCGCACTCACCGCCAGCTGGGCAGCGGTAGCAGAGAGCGGAGATCGGCCCGTTCGCCGCTTGCCCGGACCCGGCCGTCCGCCACCGCCGTCTCCCAGTCGAGCCGGCCCGTCGCGACCATGACAAAGGCCACCGGCTCGGCCTCGACGACGTTCGGTGGCGTGCCGCGGGTGTGCCGGGGGCCCTCGACGATCTGCACCGCGGCGAAGGGCGGCACCCGCAGCTCCACCGAACGCCCGGGGGCACGCTCGGTGAGACTGGTCGTGAACATCCGCACGGTCACCCTGAGTGCGGAACGCACCGGCGGGGCACCGAGATCCAGGCCGTGCAGGACCGCCTCGGCAACGGCATCGGTCAGGAACGGGATCAGGTCCGCCCGCCCGCCCGGAGTGGGAACGCCGCGGCTCACAAGCTGATCCGGGGCGTCGGGCTGATCCAGGCGCAACGCGGCCAGATCAGCGGTGGCGGCCGACACAGCGGCCCGCACCATCGCCTGCGGCCGGCTCTGGCCCGAAGCGGGCGCCGCGGGCGCCGCGGCTTCGGGGGCCGCCGCAGGCAG
>NZ_ADGX01000044.1 GCF_000177675.1 Parafrankia sp. EUN1f | reverse complement strand
TGGGTGGAGTCGGTGCGCGCCCGCCCGCCCGCCTTGAGCACGCCCCTCGGCGACCAGACGCGCCAGAAGCGCGTCGAGCGCGTGGGTCGCCAGACTCCCCCTCGACCAGCCGCGCGCGGAACTCCGAGAACACGCTGGCGTCGAACCCCGGATCGTCGAGATCGAGACCGAGCGCGTATTTCCACGACATCCGGTCGCGGACCGCGTCCGCGGCCTGCCGGTCGGTGAGGTTCTCGGAGAACTGCAGAACCGTGGCCATCATCAGCTGGGCCGGAGAGATCCCCGGCCGGCCCCGCACCCCGAACGCGCCGGTGAACCGCCCGTCCTCGTAGACCACACCGAGCTCGTCACGGATACGCATCGCCAGGTTCCCCTTCGGGGACGCGGCACGCGCGACCCGCGCGGTCAGCGGTGGGACCTCGGGCCAGGGTCTCGGCTGCAGGGACACGACCGTCATCCTCCCGACCCGACACCCCACGACCAGCACACCGTCCCGGGTGTTGCGCGAGAGTTGACAGACCCTGACACCCTCACCCTGGGCCGACCCAACACCCCCGGCCGCACCACAGACCCGCTCAAACCCGACCAGCCATGCCAAGCCGGACTCGCACCCCCACAGCCCGAATAAACCAGCAAGGTCGTTCCTGCGACCAAAATCCTCAGGTCTTGCTCGGCAGCAGCAGCGGCGGCTTGCAGCTCACGGCTCGCAGTACCGCCCTCGCTGCTAGCGGGGGCGGTACTCGGGGCCGGGCTCGTGGCTCATCAGGTCCTTGACGGCCTCCAGCGGTGGCAGGCCCTCATAGAGCACCCGCTCGACCTGGCGGGTGATCGGCATCGACACCCCGAGGCCTTCGGCCAGCGCCAGCAGCGGCCGGCACGACCGCACGCCCTCGGCGACCTGGAGCTGCTGCGCCAGTACCTGCTCCAACGTCATCCCACGGCCGAGCCGCTCGCCGAAGGTCCGGTTCCGGGAGAGCGGGGATCCGCAGGTGGCGACCAGGTCACCGAGCCCGGCGAGCCCGGCGAACGTCATCGGCTCGGCGCCGAGCGCGGCGCCGAGCCGCATCGTCTCGGCCAGCCCGCGGGCGATCAGCGAGGCCTGGCTGTTGGTGCCGAAGCCCATGCCCTCCAGCATCCCGGCCGCGAGGGCGATCACGTTCTTCACCGCCCCGCCAAGCTCGCAGCCGACTACGTCGCCGTTGGTGTAGGGCCGAAGGTAGGGCGTCCAGCAGGCGCTCTGGACCCGGTGCGCGGTGGCCGCCGAGGCACTGGCCACCACGGTGGCGGCAGGATGCTCGACGGCGATCTCGCGCGCCAGGTTGGGGCCGCTGACGACGGCGATGCGCTCGGGGCCCACGCCGGCCGCCTGCGCGATCACCTCGCTCATCCGCTGGCTGGTGACGGCTTCCATGCCCTTCATCAGGCTGACGTAGACGGCCCCCGGCCCCACCATCGGCGCCCAGTCGAGCAGGCAGGACCGCAGCGCGTGCGACGGCACCGCGAGAACCACCAGGTCGGCGTCACGCAACGCCTGTTCCGGCCGCACCGTGGCGCGCACCTGGTCGGGAAGCCGAACGCCCTCGAGGTACCGGGGGTTCACATGACGGCCGTTGATGGAGTCCGCGACCTCCCGGTCCCGGGTGACCAGAGTGACACGCGCTCCCGCGTCGGCCAGCACCTTCGCGAAGACCGTGCCCCAGGAACCCGCGGTGAGCACCGCAGCGCGCCTCACCGCCGCTCCCCCGGCGCGGCCGGATTCCCGTCGTCGCCGCCACCGCGCGCCAGGTCCCGGGGCTGCGCCAGCTCCCGGCTCGCGTTCGGGTACGCACCGGCCGGGGCATCGGGCTGGACGGGAAGGACCTGATCGAGCCCGGGGCGCCGCGGGTACGGTTCGCCGCGCAGACGCTCCAGCTCGACGAGCAGATCCGCCATCACCGCGTCAGTCACCTCACGTAGCAGCCGCGCGTTGTCGGCACCGCCGTCCACGGCCTCACCACCCGGGGCATCAACGTCCACCGCCTCGACGTCCACGACCCCAGCGTCCACGACCCCAGCGTCCGCGGCCTCAATGCCCGCGGCCTCACCACCGGCAGCACCGCCACGGCCCGTCGGCCCGTTTCCAGGCAGCGGGCGGGACCGTTCGGCGAAACGGGCCAGATCCACAGCTCTCCCAGCATGAATCCGGATCTCCGGGCGGCGGAGCAGCCGCAGCCGGCGGTCCTTTCCCCAGATCCGTTGTGCACCCCACTGGGCCACCGGGATGACCGGCGCGCCCGTGGCGAGAACCAGTCTCGCCACACCGGTGCGGGACCTACTCGGCCAGTAGTCCGGATCGGTGGTGATCCCACCTTCCGGATAGATGACCACGGCCCGCCCGGCCCGCAGCGCGGCGATCGCGTCGCGCAAGGCGTCCTGCGCGCTCGGATCCCGGCGGTAGACCGGAATCTGGCCGGCACTCGCCAGCACCTGGCGCAGGATCGGAACCTCCCACAACTCGCTCGTCGCCATGAACCGGGGGTTACGCCCGGCGGCATACACATAGTGCGCGAGCAGGGGTGGGTCCACCGTCGAGAGGTGGTTCGCGACCAGGATGACACCACCCGAGGCGGGGATGTTCTCCTGACCGGACCAACGCCGCCGGGTCAGCAACCGCGAGAGCGGCAGGATCATGGCCGCGGCGAGCGTGATTCCGGGGCCGCCCCGCCACGGTCGTCTCATGAACGCGAAGTCTTGCTCAGCGCCGGGAAGCCTGTCGAGTTCGTCGCGCGGTGGCGGGACACGGACCCGCGCGAGGCCTACGCCACCGATCGTACGTTCCAGCCGCATTCGGACCGATTCGGGCACCTGTGCCCGGCCCGAGCCTGCCGCCGGACGCGTCGCGGGCAGCCATGCGGCGTCAGCCGCGCCGGCCGGCCCGGGGAGCCGCCCCAGCCCGCCACGGCGCCTTCGCCGATCCCGATGGCCTATCGTCGGCGCTGTGCAGTCCGCCGAGACGATGCCGCCATGGGTCGTGCTGGTACCGCTGAAACCGCTGCAGGCCGCCAAGTCCCGGCTCGACCACCCCGATCGCGGCGCGCTGGCCCTGGCGATGGCGCTGGACACCACCGCGGCCATCCTCGACGTCGACGCCGAGGTGGTGGGCTCGGTCATCGTCGTCACCGACGACCCCTCGGCCCGCGAAGCCCTGGCTGACCTCGCGAGGGCGTACCCGGCCGCCACGTCGACGTCGACGTCCGCGGACGTCGACGTCGACGTCGACGGCAGACCCGAGGGATCCGTCGGGCAGGTGGGACGTCTGCTGGTAGCCGCGGACGAGCCGCGCAGCGGGCTTAACCCGGCGTTCGCGCATGCCGCGGCACTCGCCCGGCGGCTGCATCCGGGATGGGGCACGGCGGCCCTCTCCGCGGACCTGCCCGCGCTGCGACCACAGGAGCTGCGCCGTGCGCTGACGGTCGCGCCGTCGACCGGCCACGCCGTGCTCGCGGACGCCGTCGGCACCGGCACCGTGCTGCTCAGCGCGGCGCCCGGCACCGAGCTGCGCCCGCGGTTCGGGTCCGGCAGCTTCCGGGCGCACCGCGACGCGGGAGCCGCCGACCTCACCGGGCTCCTGCGCGACCAGGTTCCCGGGCTGCGCCGCGATGTCGACACGGTCTCCGATCTCGCGGACGCCCGCGCACTCGGGCTGGGCCCGGCGACGAGGCGGGTGCTGAAGGCCGACCCGTCGCCGCGCAGCGCGGCGTGAGCACGCCGCGCGCCGCGGCGGTCTCCCCCGGCGGGCTCCACGAGCTCACGGTGGTGAGCCTCGCCCACATCCATGATCCCGCGACGACGCCGATCTTCCCTGGGGACCCGGAGTTCACGCTGACCACCGCGGCGACGATCAACGAGGATGGCTACTATCTGCAGCGGGTGTGTTGCGGTGAGCACACCGGCACGCACTGGGGGGCACCCGGCCACTTCGAGCCCGGTGGCGCCCTCGCCGACGACCTCAGCCCCGCGGACCTCTTCCTGCCCGCCGTGCGGGTCGACGTCCGGGCCGCCGCGGCCGCGGACCCCGACTACCAGGTGACGCTGGACGACCTGGCGGCCTTCGAGCGCCGGCACGGCCGGATTCCCGCCGGGGCCGCCGTCATCGCCTGGACGGGCTGGGCCGACCGCTGGGGCACCCCCGCCTACGCGAACCTGGACCGGCACGGCCGCCCGCGCCAACCGGGCTTCGGCCTGGACGCCGTCCGCTGGCTGATCGGCACCGGGCGGCTCGGGCGACGGGGCGCTCTGGGCTCGGACACCTTCGGCCCGGATCCGGGCTCGGACGAGACGTTCGCGGTCTCCAGGGAGCTCTTCCACGAACACCGCATATCCCTGGAGAACCTGACCAATCTCGCAGCGCTTCCCCCGGCCGGTGCCTGGGTGCTGGCCGGGGGCACCGTCAACCGGGCCGGCTCCGGCTCCGCCGCCACGGTGTTCGGCCTGCTCCCGCCCCACCCGCGCGACGGCGGCCGTCGCAGGCGAACCACGCGAACCATCCGCCATCAGGATGGTCGACGCCACCGCTGATCCGCCGGGATCGTGGCCGTGGGCTCCTCGATCGTGGCCAGCCCTGACAGCGGCCCCGGCCGGGCGAAGAGGAAGCCCTGACCGAGCTCGCAGCCGAGCCGGTCCAGCTCCACGAGCTGGGCCTCCCGCTCGATGCCCTCGGCGATCACGACCGCGCCCAGCGAATGCGCCACGTCGATCATCGATCGACGCAGGTTGGAGTACCGGCTGCCGTCCATCGGCGGGTCGATGAGCGTGCGGTCCAGCTTGACGACGTCCACCGGCAGCCGGTGCAGCACGGCCAGGTTCGTGTTGCCCGCGCCGACGTCGTCCAGCGCGATCGTCACCCCGAGCTCCTTGACCTCGGTCAGGACGTCCGCCGCCGCGGCGAGGTCGGTGATCCGGCTGGTCTCGGTGACCTCGACCACGAGGCGCCGCGGGTCGAGACGGCTCGCGGCGAGGACCCGGGCGACCGTGTCACGCAGCCGGGTGTCACCGATCCGGCTGGCCGAGACGTTCACATGCAGGCGCAGTTGGGAACCGGTCGGGTAGGCGAGGGCGACCTCGGTGCAGGCCCGGGTGAGCACCAGGTCGTCCAGGAGCCCGACCATGCCACCGCTCTCCGCGGCGGCGACGAACGTGCCCGGGGAAACCGGCCCGCGGCCCGGATCCGTCCACCGTGCCAGAGCTTCCAGGGCCACCGCCCGCCCGTCGCGAAGCCGGACGATCGGCTGGTAGTGGACGTCGAAGCCAGCGGAGCTCCCGCCGCGGCGCAGGGCGGTCGCCAGCGCGTCCGCGAGGTGTGCGCCGGCCTCGGGCGAGGCCATCCCGGGGCGGTAGGTCACCAGCCGGTCCCGGCCCGAGCATCTCGCCACCTGCACGGCGGTCTCGGCATGCCGCAGCAGCGCCTCACCCGTCTCGTGCGTGCGGCGGGCGACGGCGAGTCCGGCACTGGCGCGGATCGACCGCTGCCGGCCGCCGAAGGACACCGGGCGGCGCAGCGCCGCCAGCACCCGGGCACCCACGACCTCGGGCGACTCGCCACCACCAGCCATGAGCACCGCGAACTCGTCCGACCCGATGCGGGCGACGAGATCGGTCGCGCGGACGCAGTGCAGCAGCCGCTGCGCGACCGTGCGCAGCAGATGGTCACCGGCCGCGGGCCCGAGGCTGTCGTTGAGAACGCTGAAGTCGTCCAGGTCGCAGTACAGGATGGCGATATCGGCACCGGGCCCGGCCCCGGAGGCGGACCCGGACGCGGACCCGGACGCGGACCCCGACCCGGCCCCCGCCCCCCGGCCGGCGGCCCGTCGGCGGTCGGACAGCAGCCCGCGCAGCCGGTGCTGGAACAGGACTCGGTTGGGAAGCTCGGTCAGCGGGTCGTGGAACGCGCGGTGGTGCAGCTCCCGTTCGGCGGCACGGACCCGCAGCACGAGCCGACGCCCCGCCCGGGCAGCCTCCAGGCGATCCGCGACCATCCCGGTCGCCAGGGCCGCTGCCAGCCCGATCTCGACACCGTCGGGCCGATGCCCGCTGGCCACCCCGGTGAGCACGACCGCGGTCGCGGCCCCGGCCAGCAGCGTCGGCACGACAAGGAGCGTCCGGCCCTCCGGTCCGTCGCCACCGTCGGCGAGCGCGAGGCCGGCCTGCCCCCGCGGCGCGGCGCCGGCCGTGTGCCACGCGGCCGTGAGCACCACGGCACAGCCGGCGATCGACATGATCCCGATGAGGAGCCCCGGTGCGTCCGGGCCGGTGGCACCGTCCGGGCCGCTGGCGCACCGCGCCAGCGACGTCGCGGCGGCCAGCAGAACCAGCCCGGCCGCCACCGCGAGGACGCGGACGCGATCGGTGAGCCGACGAAACGCCGCGGTGTGCAGCGACACCAGCACCAGCACCACGACCTCGGCCGGGCGGACGATCGCCACGAACCGTCCCCAGCCGTCGTCCGCGGCGGTGAGCGCTGGGCGTACGCCAAGCCCCCAGCCGACGAGGAGCACCGAGCAGGCGAGCAGAAGACGGTCGACCAGGCCGGCGGACCCGCCGCCCACGATCCCGCTCCCGAACCCGCCCGAACCACCGAACGCGCCCGTGCCACCGAACCCGACCGTGCCACCGGCACCGCCCACACCACCCACACCACCCGCACCACCGGCACCGCCCGTGGGCACTCCGGGGGGAAGCGGCGGCAGGTCCGGCTGGCTCACCGGCCGGCGCGGTCTGGCCGTGGGCGCGGCGGCGAGGGCTGCCAGGGCGAGCACCGGCATGGCCAGGTAGCCGACATCGGCTGGCGACAGTCGGTATGGCCGGTTCCCCCCATGAGCCGGCCCGGCCTGCAGCAGCCAGACCGACTGGCCCGCGGTCCAGGCGACGAGGGCCACCGCGGCCCAGATCAGCCATCTGCCGTGTGCCCGTCCAAGCCGGCGGCCCTTCCAGACGCAGCCGGTCGCGGCGGCAAGTGCTGCCACGATCGCGGTGCCGTCGAGCAACAGCGGCACGCCCACCCTCCTCCCCTGTGGCCGGTGGTCCGGTCACCCGCCGGCCGTGGGCCGGATTCCCCGCACGCTGGCCCTCGACGGGCCGCGCCGGCTGCGAGCAGGGGCATGGCGGCTGTTCCTGGATGACGGCGCGTCGCGGCTGGGCCGTGACCTGACGGTTCGGCGCCCCACGAGGGTCACTGAGCGCGGTGAGCGGCCGCGGCGCACTCGTCGGGCGCTCCCGCGAACCGGGCATCTCCTGCCCGATCAACCATTCGACGCCGAGTGACCAGCTCGTCGGAGAGCGCCTCGCGTCACCGTATCTTGTGATCGGGCAAACACAAAGAGTGTCCACCTGTGGTGCGCGCGGCGCGTCGGCAGCCATTCCCGCCAGATCGCGGCGTCACGAACAGCCGGATTCGGACAACCAGAAGAAGCGCCCGAAGGTCACTCGGTGACCGTGGTGGCAACAGCGGGGGTCGCGGAGGCGGCGGGGGTCGCGGAGGCGGCGGAGGTCGCGGAGGGAGGGACCACGCTGACCACGTCGACCCGCTGGGTGGCGACCAGCGCCCCACGCCCCACGCCGACGTAACGGCCGGATGTCGGCGCCACATCCTGGTAGTCACGCCCGACCCCGACCGTCACATAACGCAGATCCGCGGTCCGGTCGTGACAGGGGTCGAACGGCACCGCCACCGCACCCGCCCCACCCGGCGACAGCGCACCGCCGGACGACAGCGCACCGCCGGACGACAGCGCCCCACTCGGCACGACCACCTCGACCCAGGCATGCGAAGCCCCCTCGCCCACCAGGTGCCCGGACACATAGCGCGCGGGGATCCCGACCGCCCGACACATGGCGATCATGATGTGGGCCTGGTCCTGACAGACCCCGGACCCGCCGGCGAGGGCCTGGGCGGCGGTCGTCCCCACATCGGTACTGCCCGAGACGTACGCGATGCGCTGGTACACCCAGCCGCAGACACGACGGGCCGTGGCGACCGGGTCGGAGCTCGCCAACGAGCGGGCCGCATCGACCATCGCGGCGGTCGGCGTCGTGAGCGGGGTCGGGGCGAGCAGGCGGCGACTGCTGAGCGCGGACGCCGGAAGCTCCGGCCAGCCGAGGTCGGCGACCCGCTCCACGACCACGGTGACGTCGAAGTCCAGCGTCGGCGGGACGACGTCGATCCTGATGTTGGCCACCTGCAGCCCGTCCGGCCCACGCTGCCAGGTCGTGCGCGCCTGGGGCGCGGAGACCTGCAGATCCATGAAACGCCGCAGCTGACCGCCGTGGCGGACGGGCGGCACAGCGACGAGGCGGTGGTCCAGATCCTTCGCGGCTCCGTCGTAGGTGTAGCGGAAGCGCTGGCTCACCCGATAGGTGACCCGCTCGGCTCCCGCCAGGTCGACCTCGCCCGCGGGCTCCGACATGCCGTGATGGGGATCATGCGGGGCGCACCCGTCCCTGATCGGCCCGGAAGTTGGCGCCACGCCGTCGATCGTCGCTCGTTTCTGTTTCCCGCCCGTTAACAGCGGGGACACCCCCGCCCAGCCTTTACCGAACAATGTCAACACGGACCATCATCGCTTCCTGCGCGACACAACCAATCCACACGATGACCTCACATCGTCATCCTTCGCAGCTGCCGAGTTCACGCGGAACTGGCAGCATGGGTAGACATGAGCGAGCTGGTCGCGACCCGGTCGGAACAGCCGCAGCGAAAGGCTCGGAGCGCGCTGCTGGAACCCCTGGAGGCGCCTCGTGCGCCAGCCCCGTCGGATCTTCCCCCGGGTCGGTTCATCAACCGGGAGAAGTCCTGGCTGGACTTCAACGCGCGCGTCCTGGCGCTTGCTGAGGATGTCTCGACACCCCTGCTGGAGCGGGCGAAGTTCCTCGCGATCTTCGCCAGCAACCTCGACGAGTTCTACATGGTGCGGGTGGCCGGCCTGATGCGCCGCCACGCCACCCGCCTCGCGGTCCGCTCGGCGGACGGCCTGACCGCACGCGAGCAGCTCGATCTCATCAGCCGCACGACCGCCGAGCTCACCGCCCGCCATTCCCGGTGCTTCACCGACGAGGTGGCGCCGTCACTCGCTCACGCCGGAATCACGATCAAACTCTGGCAGCAGCTCGAAGCGCCACAGCGGGAACGGCTACGGGACTACTTCGCCCAGCAGATCTTTCCGGTTCTCACTCCGCTCGCCGTCGATCCCGCCCACCCGTTTCCCTACATCAGCGGGCTGTCGCTCAATCTCGCCGTCGCCGTGCGTGAACCGGGCGGCGAATCCGAACGGTTCGCCCGGGTCAAGGTTCCGCCGAACGTCCCCCGACTGATCAGAGTGGATGTCGACGAGAGCACCGAAGGCCTGGCCGGTGCGCGGGATGACTCCACCGCGTGCTTCGTGCCGCTCGAAGAGGTCATCGCGGCTCATCTCGGGCAGCTCTTTCCCGGCATGGAGGTCGTCGACTCACACCTGTTCAGGGTCACCCGCAACGCGGACCTCGAGGTCGAGGAGGACGAGGCGGAGGATCTGCTGCAGGCGCTGGAGCGCGAGCTCGCGCGCCGCCGCTTCGGCCCCGCGGTGCGGCTCGAGGTGGACGCCGACATCGACGACGACCTGTTGAACCTGCTGATGCGCGAGCTGGAGATCACCGAGCGCGAGGTGCACCGGGTACGCGGCCCGCTGGACATGTCCGTCCTGTGGGCTCTGTACGACCTCGACCGCCCCGAGCTGAAGGATGCGCCGCGGGTGCCCGTGACCCACCCCCGGCTACTCAACGACGAGGGTGAGCCGACGGACTTCTTCAGCGTGCTGCGCGAGGTCGACGTCCTGGTTCATCACCCGTACGACTCGTTCACCACGTCGGTGCAGCGCTTCCTGGAGCAGGCCGCCGCGGACCCGAACGTGCTCGCCATCAAGCAGACCCTGTACCGGACCTCCGGCGACTCCCCGATCGTCGACGCGCTCGTCGCCGCAGCGGAGGCGGGCAAGCAGGTCGTCGTCCTGGTGGAGATCAAGGCCCGGTTCGACGAGAGTGCCAACATCCGCTGGGCCCGGGAACTGGAACGAGCCGGCTGCCATGTCGTGTACGGCCTGATCGGGCTCAAGACGCACTGCAAGATCTGCCTCGTCGTGCGGCAGGAGCGCGGAGGCCTGCGCCGCTACTGCCACGTCGGCACCGGGAACTACAACCCGAAGACCGCGCGGCTCTACGAGGACATCGGCCTGCTCACCGCGAACCCGGACGTCGGAGCCGACCTGACCGACCTGTTCAACGTGCTGACGGGCTACAGCCGGCAGACCGAGTACCGCTCACTGCTGGTCGCCCCGCAGCACATGCGGGACGGAATCATCGAGCGCGTGGAAGCCGAGATCGCCGCCGCCCGCGAGGGCCGGGAGTGCGGCATCCGCATCAAGGTCAACAGCCTGGTCGACGAGCAGCTCATCGACGCGCTCTACCGGGCGTCGATCGCCGGGGTGCCGATCCAGTGCCTTGTCCGCGGAATCTGTGCCTTGCGACCGGGAGTTCCCGGGCTCTCCGAGACGGTGCACGTCCGGTCGATCCTCGGGCGGTTCCTGGAGCACAGCAGGGTGCTGGAGTTCGTGTCGGCGGGCGAGTACTGGATCGGCAGCGCCGACATGATGCACCGCAACCTCGACCGCCGGATCGAGGCGCTGGTTCGGGTTCCACACGCCGAAGGCCAGGCCACCGTGCGCGGGATGCTCGACCACGCCTTCTCCGACCAGGTCTCCGCCTGGGTCCTCGCCCCGGACGGCCGCTGGGAGCGGCACACCACCAGTGCCGACGACGTGGCGCTGTCGGACTACCAGCACGACCTGATGGCTCGTGCGTTCGAGCGCGGGCGCCGCTGAGGCTGGCGCATCACCGCCGCCCCGGCACGGCACCCCACCGTGGCAGACACATCGCCGGGCCGGGCGGATCGCCGGGCGGGACACATCACCGGGCCGGCCGCGGCCGTGCCGCCGGTCACGGCCGCGCCGGAAGGCGGCCGTGGGCGGCGGCGCGGCCGCCGTGCGCTTCAGTCGCTGCTGGCGGAAACGCTGGCCTTGAACTCGGAGCCGGGCCGAAACTTCGGCACCACGGACGCGGCGACGTGCACGGGCTCACCGGTCGCGGGGTTGCGGCCGGTGCGGGCGGCACGCTCCACCCGCTCGAACACACCGAAGCCGGTGATCGTGACCTTCTCGCCGCCGGCCACGGCCTCCTGGATCGCGTCGAACACGGCGTCGACCGCCTTGGTGGCGTTCGACCGCCCGCCCTCGATCTGCTGAGCGATGCGGTCAACCAACTGGGACTTGTTCACAACAACCTCCGGACGCCCCCGCGCTTGACGGGGTGGGGAGCAGATCGGGCATCACACTGCGCTGCACCGTAGGCATCTCCACTGTCGAGGGCAATTCCCATGAGCGTGTCGCGTCACACAAACCCGCACGTCAGCGGGTTCGCGCCAGGTGACTACCGCTTGCGCACTGTTCAACGAGGCCGCGGCATCCTGCAGTTTCGTCACCTTGAGTCACTTTTTGCCAGCGGCAATTCATGCCGAACGTCACGAATTGATAGCCCCCAGACGCAACGAGACGGGTGCGCTTACCGCAACGCACCGGCGCACTACCCCAAGCGGATGTGAGATCACACTCAGCACCACAACGAGCACTCGAGCGGGGATGCCCCCGAGGTGACACGGCCGCCCTCCGATGCGGTGGCCCGATGGCTCTGGATGTGATCAAAGCAACATCCCCGCAGCGGCCCCGACAGGCCGCCCGATGGCCCGAAAAGCCCTGTGCCGGGCCGGGTCAGAGCGTCCGGTGAAGCCCCGGAACCGGCCGGCCCGGCGGCTGTGGCGGCCCGGACCGGACCGGCGCAGGGCTCGGTCTCAGGCCGTGGTCGGCAGCCAGGCCGGCCGACCCGCCTCGAAGGCGGTGATCTGCTCCTCGTGACGCAGCGTCAATCCGACGTCGTCCAGGCCCTCCATGAGCCGCCACCGGGTGAAGTCGTCGAGCTCGAAGCCGACCGTCCGGCCGGCGCCGCGGACCTCGCGGGCCACCAGGTCGACGGTGATCTCCGTCGTCGGATCGGCCTCCACGGCGGCCGTCAGCGCCTCGACGACGTCGACCGGTACCACCACCGGGAGCAGGCCGTTGCCCAGCGCGTTGCCCCGGAAGATGTCGGCGAAGCGAGGCGAGAGCACGGCGCGGAACCCGTAGTCCTGCAGGGCCCAGACCGCGTGCTCCCGGGACGAGCCGGTGCCGAAGTCGGGCCCGGCGAGCAGGATCGACGCCCCGGCGTACGCCGGGTTGTTCAGGACGAACGACGGGTCGGCCCGCCACTCGGAGAACAGACCGGCGCCGAAGCCCGTGCGCTCGATGCGCTTGAGCCACTCGCTCGGGATGATCTGGTCGGTGTCGACGTCGCTGCGCCGCAGCGGCACCGCCCGACCGGTGTGGATGGTGAACGCCTCCATGACAGGCACGTCCCCTTCGAAATCGTTCGAACGGCTTCGTTCGAAAGTCGCTGTGTGCAGGCGGCTACAGGTCGGTGCGGACGGCTACAGGTCGGCGGGAGCGGTCAGGCGGCCGGTCACCGCGGTGGCGGCGGCAACCTCCGGCGACACCAGGTGGGTGCGCCCCCCGGGGCCCTGGCGGCCTTCGAAGTTGCGGTTCGACGTCGACGCGCTGCGCTCCCCCGGCGACAGGGTGTCCGGGTTCATGCCCAGGCACATCGAGCAGCCCGCGCTGCGCCAGTCGGCGCCCGCCGCGCGGAACACCTCGTCCAGGCCCTCGGCCTCGGCCTGTGCCTTGACCTCCATCGAACCGGGGACGATCAGGACGCGCAGCCCGTCGGCCACCTGCCGCCCGCGCAGCACCTCGGCGGCGGCACGCAGGTCGGAGAGCCGGCCGTTGGTGCAGGAGCCGATGAAGACGGTGTCGACGGCGACGTCGCTCAGCGGCGCGCCGGGTGTGAGACCCATGTAGGCCAGGGCCCGCTCCACCGAGGCCTTCGCCGCCGCGTCGCCGTAGTCGGCCGGGTCCGGGATGGCGGTGTTCAGCGGCGCCGCCTGGCCGGGGTTCGTTCCCCAGGTGACGTAGGGGCTCAGGCTCGGCGCGTCGATGACCACCTCGTGGTCGAAGGTCGCGTCGTCGTCGGTCGCCAGGGTCCGCCAGTAGGCGACGGCGGCGTCCCAGTCGGCCCCCTGCGGCGCGTTCGGACGCCCCTTCAGATACTCGAAGGTCGTCTCGTCCGGGGCGATCATGCCGGCCCGCGCACCGGCCTCGATGGACATGTTGCAGACCGTCATCCGGCCTTCCATCGACAGCGCGCGCACGGCCTCGCCGCGGTACTCGATGACATAGCCGGCGCCGCCGCCCGTGCCGATCCTGGCGATCACCGCGAGGATCAGGTCCTTGGCGGTGACCCCGGCCGGCAGCTCGCCCTGCACGGTGACGGCCATCGTCTTCGGCCGGCGCTGCGGCAGGGTCTGGGTTGCCAGCACGTGCTCGACCTGGCTCGTGCCGATGCCGAACGCCAGCGCGCCGAAGGCGCCGTGGGTCGAGGTGTGGCTGTCACCACAGACGATCGTCATCCCGGGCTCGGACAGGCCCAGCTGCGGGCCGACCACGTGAACGATTCCCTGCCCCGGGTCATTCATCGGGAACAGGCGGACACCGAAGTCGGCGCAGTTCTTGCGCAGCGCCTCCACCTGCGCTCGCGACACCGGGTCCGCGATCGGGAGCAGGGTGTCGGTCGTAGGGACGTTGTGGTCCTCGGTGGCGATCGTCAGGTCGGGCCGCCGGACCGGCCGGCCGGCCAGCCGCAGGGCTTCGAACGCCTGCGGCGACGTGACCTCGTGGACGAGGTGCAGGTCGATGTAGAGCAGGTCCGGCTCTCCGTCGGCGCGGCGGACGACGTGTGCGTCCCAGACCTTCTCCGCGAGTGTGCGCCCCATTGGCCCCACTCCCTCTCTCGCGTGAGCCGGGCCCACGCTGCTCGAATCCCGGTGTCATGACTGCGCCGCGGGAGGCGGTCGCCTGGTCTCCCGCTCGGCTGGTTTTCCGCTTCGTGGTTTCCCACGCGCCTTGCCTACGCCATCCCGCCCCTGAGACATCCCGCTCCCGAGACATCTCACTCCTGCGACATCTCATACTTTGGGATGGCAGTATCAGACTATGGAACATAGTAGCGGCGTCGGCGTGCTGGACAAGGCCGCCCTGGTTCTGACCGCTGTGGAGCATGGCCCGGCCGACCTGCGCGACCTCGTCGCCCAGACCGGGTTGAGCCGAGCCACCGCCCACCGGCTCGCCAGCGCTCTGGAGGTCCACCGGCTGCTGGCACGCGACGCGGCCGGGCGTTTTGTTCCCGGACCTCGGCTCGCCGCCGGCAGCCCCGCCGCGCTGCCCTGGGAGATGCTGGACGCGGCCGGCAAGATTCTGACCGCCCTGCGCGACGAGACCGGCGAGAGTACCCAGCTCTACGTTCGGCGCGGCCCGGTCCGGGTGTGCGTCGCCGCGGCGGAACGCTCCGCCGGCCTTCGCGACACCGTGCCGGTCGGCGCGACCCTGCCGATGACCGCCGGATCGGGCGCGCAGGTCCTCCTCGCCTTCACCGACGCCGCCGAGCCCGATCTGCTGGCCCGCGCCACGTTCGCCCCGGACATCCTGGCCAGGGTGCGCCGGCGCGGCTGGGCGGAGAGCGTCGGTGAGCGCGAGCCCGGCCTGGCCTCGGTGTCAGCCCCGGTCTTCGACGGATCGGGCCTGGTCGCCGCGGTGTCGCTTTCCGGACCGGTCGAACGGCTCACCCGGTCGCCGGGACGGCGCCACGGCCCGGTCGTCGTCGCCGCGGCCCGGCAGCTGTCAGCGCCGCGCGCGCCGGTTGCGCCGCGCCCGCCGCATCCCGACGATCAGAACGCGACCCCCCGGGAAAGTACCCGAAGTCACGATGGATAGCCGGAGAATGCCGGTCCGCGAACACACAGGAAAATCACTGGATTCTCGCCGTGAACACCACCTGCGGGCATGGCGGAGCGCAATCCAGCCACAGCGGCAAGCGTCAGCGGGACCCCGACGCAACCGGGTGAGATGCGACGTCGTAGCCTTTGGTGGTCAACAGTCAGGATCGATGTTTCCGAGCGGTTGTCCACCCACGGACATGGATGTCGCACGGTTCGGCCTGACCGTGGCTCCGCGGTTTCCGGCCGGGGCTGCGAGTGCCCGGCCCGATGTGCTTCCAGGCCGATCGCTCCGGTCGGACGCGGCGCCAGTGGCCATGCGCAATCCCAGCGACGGCAGGCACGTCGGCGCGCTGCGGTTGCCGGGTCCCCGTCACGACGGGGCGCAGGCTCACACCGGTCAGGCTCCCCACGGCAGTCAAAGGGGGAAAGGCGCAGTGCGCAAACTGGGTTCGCGGTACGTCCTGCACGAGTTGATCGGGCAGGGCACTGCCGGCCAGGTCTGGCGCGGGGCCCACGTCCCCGACGGGGAGCCGGTGGCTATCAAGGTTCTCCGGCCGGAACTCGCGCATGATCCGGAGGTCGTCGACCGGTTCCTCCGCGAATGCGACCTCCTGGTGCAGCTTGACAGCCCCGAACTGGTGCGGGTGCGGGACCTGATCAAGGAGCCCGGCACGCTGGCAATCGTGATGGACCTCGTCGAGGGCATCGACCTGCGCGCGCACCTCGACCAGAGCGGCCCACGCCCGGTGACCGAGGCCGCCCGCCTCGTCATCGGCCTGCTGTGGGCGCTCGACAGCGTGCACGACGCGGGCATCATCCACCGCGACGTCAAGCCCGAGAACGTGCTCATCGACACCTCGGATCCGCGTCGTCCCTACGTGCGGCTCACCGACTTCGGCGTGGCCCGCATGATCCACACCCCGGGCCGGGCATCACTGACCGGCCCGATCGGGACCCCGCTCTACATGGCACCCGAGCTGGCGGACGACGTCCCACCGACACCTTCGGTGGACATCTACGCCGCCGGAGTCGTGCTCTACGAGCTCATCGCCGGCAGTCCCCCGTTCGACCACGCGCATCCCGCCGACCTGATGCGGGCGCACCGCGAGGAGCAGCCGCTGCCCATCCAGGGTGTGCCGGCGGCGGTCTGGGACGTCCTGGCCTCGATGCTCGCGAAGTCGCCGAAGCAACGCCCGGCCACCGCGGCGGACGCGGCGGAGGACCTGCTCGACGCCCTCGAGGACGACGACCGCGACCACGACTTCGACCAGGACTCCGGCAACAACAACCACACCACCCGGATCGACCGGGCCGAGCGACCCGGCGCTGCCAGCCGATCGGGCGCAGCCGGACGTCGGCACGGCACGGCCGCGGGACGCGACGCCGCCTTCGACGCCGCGCTCACCCAGGTCGGTGGGATCGCCCCCGTCGCCGCGACCAGCCTGCTCGCCGCCGGTGGGGACGCGACCGGCGCCCACACCGGT
This sequence comes from Parafrankia sp. EUN1f, assembly GCF_000177675.1. Taxonomy (GTDB): domain Bacteria; phylum Actinomycetota; class Actinomycetes; order Frankiales; family Frankiaceae; genus Parafrankia. The sequence continues at coordinate 46,793 of NZ_ADGX01000044.1, read as the reverse complement.
TGGAACGACGCCGCGCACACCCAGGTCGCCGGCATTCCACCGGCCCGCGCCGACTGGGATGCCGCGGCGCACACGCAGATCGCCGGGATGCCGCCCGTGCGGCCGGACCGCGCTGGTGCCGGGACCGGCCCGGGCGCCGGCGCCGACTGGTCCGACGCCGCCACCGGGGCCCAGCCCGCGGTCCGGGTTCCCGCGCGTTCGGCGGGCTCGGCCTCCGACCGCAACACGGTGATCTCGAAGAGCAAGGATTCCGCACCCGCGGGACCGCCGGGAGCGGGCGCACCCAGCGGCCGTTCGGCGGCCGACCGCCGCCGCCGCAGCCGCATCGCGGCCGGTGCCGGACTGGTCGTGGCCCTCGTCGCCGGAGCCGGTGGCTGGGCGCTGGCCGCCGCCGGAGGCAACGACACCGCCCTGACCGCGGACGGCAACCAGCAGATACTCACCGACCCGTCCGCGGTCGCGACCCTTCCCGGCGGCAGCCCGATGCCGCCGGGCATGGCCCCGCCGGCCGCCGGCACGGACGGGCGCTCCACCGGCGCGGCGCGCGGCACCGCATCCAGCCGTCCCGGCCAGAGCACCTCGCCCGGCGCCAGCGCCACCCAGTCCGGGACGGCCTCCCCGAGCGCGACCGCGAGCGCCTCCGCCTCGCCGACGGCCAAGGACGGGACCGTCCCCGACGTGACGGGCCAGAGCAAGTCAGCCGCGACGAGCGCACTGAGCGGCAAGGGCTTCACGAACGTCGCGACCAGCGAGACCTGCCAGAAGGGCAAGAGCGGCGGGATCGTGCTCGGTCAGAGCCCCAACGCCGGCAGCGTCGTCCCGGTCTCCACGAAGGTCACACTGACCGTGCAGGCCACGGACTGCGTCGAGGTCCCGTCCGTCGCCGGCAGCTCGCTCAGCGCGGCCCGCAGCACGCTGACCGGCGCGGGGCTTGGCGTTCTGGACGGCGGGGGCGGCTGCCAGTGGGGAACCGGCACCACCGCGGCCGGTACCACCCCCTCGGCCGGCACCATGAAGCACAAGGGCGAGAACGTCTGGCTGGAGCCGAAGTGTCTCGCGTCACCGGCCCCGGCCCCGGTGACAAGCGCCCCGGTGACGACGGCCCCAGAACCTGACGGGCATCCGAACCTGACGGGCGCCGTCCTCCTGCGCCCGCCCGTGACGCCGGCCGCGCCGGCTCGAAGATCTGAGGATTTTGGTCGTTCTGGCAACCGGGATCCTCAGATCTTGTCCGGTAGCAACGCCAGCCACTGCGGCAACTCGAGGCTTCGACTCTGAGTGTTGAGGATCTTGGTCGTTCCAGAGACCAAAATCCTCAGGTTTTCTCCGGTAGCAAGGATCGCGCTCGTGCGTGGGGCATCGTGGCCGAGTAGATCGCCGTAGCCGAGTAGATCGCCCGACCCCTGTCACACCGGCGGGGCGGCACCAGCCCGGCGCCGCTCCGCGGGCTGACAGACGGCCGGGCTGACAGACGGCCGGGCTGACAGACGGCCGGGCTGACAGACGGCCGGGCTGACAGACGGCCGGGCTGACAGGCGGCCGGGCTGACAGGCGGCCGGGCTGACAGACGGCCGGGCTGACAGACGGCAGAGTCAGCCAACCCAGTCGGCGGGCAGCGATGACGGCCACCCCTGCGCCGGCTCGGCTGCTGCCCGCGGGCCCGGCGGAGCCGGGGGTACGGCGGGCAGCCGGGCGGAGGACGGCTTGGGGAAGTTCGCCGGCGTCGGGGTCGGCACCTGTGAGCCCGCGCCGCTGCCGGAAGGGCCACCCCGGGGCCGGAGCAGAGCTCCGGAGCCCGCGGGCAGAGCCGGCGGGTCGGGCAGGTCGCCCCGGGTGCGCAGACTGCGCGGGAGAGGCATCGGAACCGGCATGGGAGCTGGCTCCGCGGCACCCGTGGCGGCGGCCGGCGAGGCTGCCCACAGGTCGACCTCGACGATGATCTCGCCGTTCTCCGAGGACATCCGAAGACGGCCACCGTGCACCTCGACCAGGCGCCGCACGACGTAGAGCCCCATCCCGGCACCGTCGGTCTGGCGGGTAGCCGTCCCGTCCCGTTGGGTGAACGGCTCGAAGAGCTGGCGGATGGTCGCCGGATCGAGGTCCGGCCCGGGGTTGCGCACCCGGAGCACCACCTCGTCGCCGACCCGGCCCGCGATGAGCCGCACCGGCGCGCCCGGCCAGGAGTGCACGAGCGCGTTGTCCACCAGGTTCGCGACGACCTGGTGGAGGGCCTGGCGGGCCATCCGCACGGAGAGCTGGGGCGGCAGGTCCACGGTGACGCTGTTGCCGGCATAGGTCAGGCCGGCGATGACGTCCCGGACCACCTCGGGTAGGTCGGCGACGGTGTTGTCGTCGGTTCCGGTGGCGGTCGCCGCCGTCAGCATGTTCTCCAGCAGCCTGGACAGGCGGTCGGAGTAGGTGACGGCGGAGTCGAGCATCCCGTCGAGCTGGGCGTCGGAGAGGCGGTCGCGGCGGCGCCGGATGGTCAGCAGGGTGCCGCGGATTCCCGTCAGCGGCGTCCGGAACTCGTGGGAGACCGTCGCGACCAGGTCGCTGCGGATACGGTCGGTCTCCTCCAGCCGGGCCATGAGGCTCTGCTGGCCCTCGTAGAGCTGCTGGCGGTAGTCCTCCTCCCGCCGGCGGGACTGCTCGTTGTAGTGCCAGAAGACCATCTGGGCGCCGGCGAGGGCGCAGATGAAGCCGGCGTGCAGGCCGGCCAGCACCAGGGCGTTGTCCTCCATCCGCCCCGCGGCCTCGGCGGTGACGATGTCGCCGATCTCCAGGCTGGCCAGGAACACGAACGCGATCGCCAGCAGGTAGACGGTCCAGTCCTCGTAGAGGGCGATGAGCGCCACCACGACGAAGAAGTGGAAGTACATCGCGGTCTGGCCGTCGGAGAGATGCACGAAGACGACGGAGCAGCACAGCAGCCCCAGGCTCGCCGCGAGGGCCCGCACCCGGCGCATGCCGGGCACCAGCGCCGCACCGAACAGCAGCGCGGGCGGGCTGGCGGCCAGGACACCGTGTGGCAGGCTGTGGTCACGCCACAGGCCGTACACGACGATCGCCGGCAGGTGGAGGGCGAGCACCCAGCACATCAGGGAGTGGCGGGCGGCCCAGTCCTCCGTGGGCAGGCCCCGGCCCCGGGGGAACCAGGAGACCGGCCCACGGGACGTGGTGTCGACACCCGACGCGGCCAGCCCGGAATCCGCCGCGTGGTTCCGGGACGGCCGAGGCTTCTCGGGCCGCCGGGCGGCGCGCCCTACATGGGCACTGCCGTGACGGCGGCGCGCCCGTGCGGGCATGGAGGGGCTGGCGGAGGACATCCGAGCAAGTTTCCCCCGTTCCGGTCCCGGAGCGCCATGGCTGGCACGGGTGGTGTCGTATGACGACTATGCCCAGCTTTGACTAGGCCATCCGCACCACCCGGTAAGGGGCTCAAAAGGGCATGGCGCAGATGCCGGCATTCCCGACAGGCTGTGGTCCGCGAGGTGGCCTCGCCGACGGCCGCCCGTGAAGGAGGACACGTGCCCCCAGTTGCCCTGACTACCGCGACCGCGACCGCCCTCATCACCCAGACAGCGCCGCAACCTGCGGTAAATGGCGCCCAGAGCGGTGTCCGCGGGGTGTTGGCGCCCCGGCCCCTGTTGCGTCTCGTCGGCTCGGAGCAGGTCGACGGGTCCGAAGGGCCCGCGGAGGTCGTCCACGGCTGGGGTGGGCCGGTCACGTGCAACTGCCGGCCGTGCGCGATGGCCCGTCACCCAGCGTCCATGCCTCGTCTCCGTGTCGTTGACTAGGGCCACGCCCAAGAACTAGTCCTCCACCGCCACCTTCCGGTAGGTCGTCCGTCGCGGCGACCGGAGCCCGACCGGACCCAGCACCGACAACCAGAGCACCCGGACCACCCCGGACCACCCGCGGCATGCGTCGCGGCCGGCGCACGCCGGCAAGGTCACCGCGGCCAGGCCTGCCCGCCGCCACCGCGCCGCCGCCCTGCCGCCCTGCCGGCCCGGGAACGCCCCGCCACGCTCAGCAGACCTCCGCGTCCGTCGGGCGCTCGTCGAGGGCTCCGAGGCCTACTCGGAGCCCTCGACGCGTTCCACGACAACGCGACGCGGAGACAAGGAGACGTACGTCACTCGCCCGCGGCCGGCGCCGACAGCGGCGCCTGGCGTCGACGGAGAAAAAGAAAGACGCCAACCCGAAGGTTGGCGTCTGATGTACTTCAAATGTAGCCCCGACCGGATTCGAACCGGCGCTACCGCCTTGAGAGGGCGGCGTCCTAGGCCGCTAGACGACGGGGCCAGAACCGTTCCTGCAATATACAGCATTTTCGTGCTTTTGGTGCAGCTGGGGTACCAGGACTCGAACCTAGACTAACGGAGCCAGAATCCGTTGGGCTGCCAATTACCCCATACCCCAAGGGGCCCTTGCGGGCGTTGCCTACTGTACCCCATGCACGGCCCTGATCCGCGAGTGGGGCCAGGACACGGCCGGCCAGTTCCAGAGATCGAGGTCCGGGGGTCGGGCGGGTCCAGGACGGTCGACCCCGCGGCACCCGAGGAGCTACCTGGCGGTCACCGGGTTCGTCAGGGTTCCGATGCCGTCCACGGTGACGGCGACGGTCTGCCCGGCTTCCATCGGCCCCACTCCGGCGGGAGTGCCCGTAAGCAGGACATCTCCCGGGAGCAACGTCATCGCACGCGACATGAAGGCGACCAGGGCCGGCACGTCATGCAGCAGGTGACTGGTCCGGGAGTTCTGCCGGACCTCGCCGTCCAGCGTCGTCCGCAGGGCCACGTCGGACGGATCGAGCTCGGTCTCGATCCAGGGCCCGAGCGGGCAGAACGTGTCATGCCCCTTGGCCCGTGTCCACTGGCCGTCCGTCGCCTGCTCATCCCTGGCCGTCACGTCGTTGGCGCAGGTGAAGCCGAGCACCACGGACATCGCCCGCTCCACCGGGACGTCCCGGCAGAGCCGGCCGATCACGACGGCCAGCTCACCCTCGTAGTCCACCCGCCGACTTTCGGCCGGCAGCATGACCGGGTCCCCCGGGCCGGCCACGCTGGTCGACGGCTTCAGGAACAGCACCGGGCTCGCCGGTGGCTCACCGCCCATCTCCCGCGCATGGTCCGCGTAGTTCTTGCCGATGCACAGGATCTTGCTCGGCAGCACCGGAGCGAGCAGCCGGACCTCCGCCAGCGGACGCCGCACCCCGGTGAAGGTGAACGGAGCGAACGGATGCGGTGTGATCCCGGCTACAACCGCGGTTCCTTCCTCCGGTGACCCCTCGACCACTCCGAACGCCGGTTCCGATCCGTCTGTAAACCTCGCGATGCGCACTGGGCGACCGTACCGACCCAGCTACGCGTCGGGGGCGTGGTGCGGCGCACCCAACCACCGACGCTGCGCAGCCCTGAGCCCGCCGGACCACCATCCGGCCACATCCGGCCAGGTCCGGCCGCCACTGACCATGTCTGACCATGGCTGGCCCGCTCGCACCGCACCGCACCAGCCTCGCCGAGGCATCCGATTCGCCGGGGCGGCGAAAGGGGACCGAGAATCAGGCAGGATTGCCCCGTACGGGTCCGCGCCCCGGGTCGGGACAGCGGTGCCCCATCACGGACCGGCCTCGATCTGGAAGGAGCACGATGACCGAGACTGACACCACTCCCGTCTACGACGTTGGCGCACCCGAGCCCAAGCCGATCGACGAGGAGCTCAGCGTCCAGCTTGGCCACCTCGCGGAGGACGCAATCCTTCGCGGCAAGCCCAACGGCGACGAGCGCTGCGACAACTGCCTGTACTACCTCGACACCGACAAGGACATCACCTACTGCTGGCACCCGAAGCTGCGGATCCTGGTCGGCGGCGACTGGTGGTGCCAGTGGTGGGAGGAGATCCCGGAAGAGGACTGACCTTCCGGGACGCGACGCCCCGGGGGTGCCGGGCCGCCCCGACGCCCCCACTGTCGCCCCCGATGTCGTCGCTGTCGCCGGTCGCAGGCCGGCGACCGGCCAGCCAGGGAGCCGGCAGGACGTCCACGGCGGCGACCGCGACCAAGCTGCTCGCCTCGGCGAGCAGCTCCGCGACCTCCGGTTCCTGCCAGCCACGGTCCGCCGCGTGCGTCAGCTCCTCGGACTCGTGGTAGGCCGCCTCAACCAGCCATCCGCTCGCCGTGCAGGCCGACAGCAGGCCCAGCAGGTCCGGGCGGGCGTCAGGCAGCCGGCGGGCGAGCCGCCTCCGCAGCTCCCACAGTGCCGCCCAGTCGGCGGTCCGCCCCCAGGTGATCCGCACGAACCGCGCCCGCCCCAGCTCGGGGCAGCCTCCCTCCCCCGCCGGGCTCGTCTCGCCGACGAGTTGCACGTGGGGATGGTCGATCACGGCCACGGGGCGCAGCAACCCTCCGAAGGACTCCCAGGTCCTGCCCTGCCAGAACTCGGTGCCATCCACATCGCCGGGGTCATCGAGGTCGAACAGGCCGACGAAGACACCGTCCCGTGACGTCCCGGTGGTCCAGGCGGCCAGCCCGGCGCCAGCTGGGCCGCCGCCCGATGCACCTGAACCGCCCGGCGCACCTGAACCGCCCGGCGCACTCGAACCGCTTGCCCCCCGCTCCAGCGCATCGCGCAGAGCGCGCCTGTCCCGCACTCGGCCCCGGATCGCCCGCAGCACCATCGCCACCTCCCCGTGACGGTGAGGCTACGGCGCTCGGTTACCCATAGCCACCGGGAGACAGCGGGACGCACGCCTGTCGCGGTTGGGGATTACGGGGCCAACGACACGACCGGGAAGGGCAGCGTGCTCCCGTCGCCACCGCTTCCGGCAGCTCCCGGAGCGGCGGCCGAACCCGCGGCGGCCGAACCCGCGGCGGCAGAGCCCGGATCCACCTGGGCGCACAGGGCCGTGATCACCTCGCCGAGACCGATCCGCGCATCGGCGGCGATCTCTCCCACCTGGATCGCGGCCGCGAGCCGGTCCAGGAAACGGGACAGCTCGACAGCGGCCTGCAGACCGCCATCGCCGTCCGGCAGGGTGGCGAGCAGGTCGTCCACGGCCGTCCGGGTGATGCGTCCGGTGTCGCGGTAGGTCTCCAGATGGCGCCGCAACCCGGCGAGCGTGGGCGGAGCACCGGTGAAGTCCGCGGGATCGAGGTCGGCAGCCCGGGTCCGCGTCTCGGCGGCCGGGCAGTCAGCTCCGCCGGGCAGGACCCGGACCACGACGTCGAAGGGGCCGCGGCCCGTCGCCCGGCCGATCGCCAGCCCGTCCACCCGTCCCAACGAGACGACCTCGTCACCGCTCGACACGGTCCGGGCACTCGTCCCCGTGGCCACCGTCGCGCCCGTGCTGTCGAGCACCACCAGCTCGATGGTCACCGTCCGGCCCTCGGTGCCCCCGACCCGGCCGCGTACCTCCAACGACTCATGGTCCGAGCCGGTCAGCACATCGCCGCCGACCCCGTCGACACTGATCGATCCCTGGTCGATCACCGGCGTCAGGCAGCCCTGCCCCTCCGCGCCTGCCAGCGGCGTCAGCGCCGTGACCTCGAACGGCTGGTCGATCGGCAGGCCCTGCGCCCCCTGATCATCCGAGGTGTCACCACCGGTCGCGTCGGCCGGTTCGGTGCCCAGGCCGCTCACGACCGTCGCGCCGACGGCGTACCAGGCCGCCCAGCCGAGGACGGAGCGGGTGTACGCCTCCGACGGGTTGTACGAGCGCACCGCGGTGAGCACGTTCTTCGGGATCCGCAGGTCACCGGAGGCACAGAGCAGCTCCGCCGCGGCGAGCGTGGCGTCGTCGAGGTCGTTGGGGTCAGCACGTCCGTCCGCGTCGGCGTCCCGGCCGGCCCAGCGCCACATCGCCGGGGTGAACTGCATCGGTCCGACCGCCCGGTCGAGCTCGCGGTCACCGTCGAGCCAGCCGTCGTCGGTGTCGCGGATGTGGAACATGCCGGCCGAGCCGTCGAGCCGCGGGCCGACCACCGTGGGTGTGACCCGGCCGGTGGCCGGGTCGATCGCCGCGCCCTTTCCGTGGCCTGACTCGATCGCGCCGATGCCTGCCAGCAGCGACCAGTGCAGGAAGCAGTCCGGCCGCTCGGCGTTCACCCGGTCGGCCGCGCTCGTGTAGGCGGCCAACGCCCGGGACGGGATCGTGGAGGCCTCGGCACTCGAACCGGGCGGCGTGGTCAGCGATTCGTTACGGACCGTCGAATCCGGCGCCGAACCGTCGTCCGCCTCGTCGTTGTCGTCGGCGGCGACGTCGGACCCGGAGCGGGTCGCGGTCCCGCGCCCGGTACCGGCGGACACCGTGAGCCCGTCACGCACCGGCAGCCGGATCTGCCCGGACGCGCCGACCACACCGGCCAGGTCCTCCACGGTCGCTCCACCGAAGTCGGCCCCGTTGTCGGGCAGCACCTCGACCTGGTCGATCCGGCCGTTGACCGGCCCGCGCAGGCTGATCGGTTCGGCGGCGGGCGCGGGCGTGGCCACCGCGGTCACCGCGAGAGTGAGCACGGCCACCGCCAGCGGGAGCTTCAGCAGCGCACCCCAGGAGACACGTGCCGCCTGGCCGGCGTTGCGTCGGCGTCGCCCACCGGCGGCGGCTGACGACGTCGGCCGGCGGGCCGTCACCTGGCCGCGTGCTGTCGCCGGCCTGCGGCGCCTCGACGGAGGATCGACCCACGCCGCCTCGGCCGCGGCCCGCGACGACCGGTGCGCACCGGCCCGGCGGCCCGCCGTGCCATGACCCGCAGCGCCATGACCCGCAGCACCGTTACCTGCCGCGCCACGGACGGCCCGGCGGCTCACAGCCGCCCCCACAGGCGGCCGCTTATGGTCTGGCACTCCATAGCCGGACACCGCGCCATAGCCGGACACCGCGACACCGCCGTCCCCTCTCCCCGGCTTGGTGACCGAGCTCGCGTCTCACCATCGCCTCGGACATCCAGGACACCGATATGCGGTGGATTAGCCGGATCGCCGGAAGCGTCGCGGTCAGCGTAACGGGCACCAAAGGATGGCCGCGCCGCGTTGGCACGAGCGGAGAAATCTTTGGCAGGACGGGCGGACGCCGCATAGGCGGCGTTGACGATGTTGATCTGGCGATGGGGGACCGCCAGGCGACCGGACTAGACCGCGTCGGGGTCGGGACGCTCGCCCTGGCGACGCAGCCCGTAGATGACTGCATCCTGCAACGCCACCCAGGAGGCCGCGATGATGTTCTCGTCGACCCCGATGGTGTCCCAACGGCCGCGGCCGTCACTGGTCTCGACCAGCACCCGGGTGACCGCTCCGGAGCCCTGGCTCCCGTCGAGAATCCGGACCTTGAAGTCGACGAGGTCGAGGTCCACGAGGCCCGGGTAGGCCTTCTCCAGCGCGGCCCGCAGCGCGGTGTCGAGCGCGTTCACCGGGCCGTTGCCCTCGGCGGTCGAAACGTGCCGTTCGCCGTGGGAGGTGAGCTTGACCGTCGCTTCGCTGACGACCTCGCCACCGGCCCGCTGCTCGACGATGACCCGCCAGGATTCCAGGGTGAAGTAGCGTTCCCGCCCGGACACCTCGTCGATCAGCAGAAGCTCGAAGGAGGCCTCCGCGGCCTCGTACGAGTAGCCCGCGGCCTCACGGTCCTTGACGATCTCCAGCACCCGGCCGAGGGCCTCACGCTCGCCGGACAGGTCCAGGCCCATCTCCCGGCCCTTGAGCTCCAGCGTCGCCCGGCCCGCCAGCTCCGAGACGAGCATCCGCATGTCGTTGCCGACCACGGCCGGGTCGATGTGCTGGTACATGTCCGGGTCGACCTTGACCGCGCTCGCGTGCAGGCCGGCCTTGTGCGCGAAAGCGCTCGCCCCGACATACGGCCGGCTGTTGTCCGGTACCGAGTTGGTGACCTCGTCGATGGCGTGAGACACCCGGACGAGGTCGCGCAGCCGCCCGGCGGGCAGCACCTGGCGCCCCAGCTTGGTCTCCAGGCCGGCGATCACGCTGAACAGGTTGGCGTTTCCGCAGCGCTCGCCGTAGCCGTTCGCGGTGCCCTGCACATGGGTCGCCCCGGCCTCGATCGCGACCAGGCTGTTCGCGACGGCGCAGGCCGCGTCGTCGTGGCAGTGGATGCCGAGCCGCGCACCGGTGAGCGCCAGCGTCTCGGCGACGACCTCGCCGATCCTGGTCGGAAGCATCCCGCCGTTGGTGTCGCACAGCACGACGACCTCGGCACCGGCCTCGGCCGCCGTGCGCACCATTTCCAGGGCGTAGTCGGCGTGGGCCCGGTGACCGTCGAAGAAGTGCTCCGCGTCGACGAACACCCGCTTGCCCTCGGCGGTCAGATGCCGGACGGTGTCGCGGATCATCGCCAGGTTCTCGGCGGGTGTGGTGCGCAGCGCGCGCTCGACGTGCCGACGGTCGGCCTTGGCCACCAGGCACACGACCGCGGTACCCGCGTCACGCAGCGCCGCGACCTGCGGATCGTCGGCCACGGCCTTGCTCGCCCGCCGGGTGGAACCGAAGGCGGTCAGCAGCGCGCCGCGCAGGTTCAGCTCGGTGGGGGCACGGCGGAAGAACTCGGCGTCCTTGGGATTCGATCCGGGCCAGCCGCCCTCGATGAACCCGACGCCCAGATCGTCGAGATGACGAGCGACGACGAGCTTGTCGGCGACCGAAAGCGAGAGCCCTTCCTGCTGGGTTCCGTCCCGCAGGGTCGTGTCGTAGATGTGCAGCGACTCACGGTCGAACACGGGTTCCGCCGGGGCGCCCTCGGCACGGGCATCGGCGGAAGCGGTTCGGGTGGTGGTTGGGACGTCGTGGTGCACAGCTGGACCTCTCGCCGGAACCTTGTCTGGCCGTCACGCGCCCCGGTCTCCGTGGTCAGTGACCGGTACGCGCGACGGGGACGGGTTCGCCGCCAGCGTCCCACCTTATGTCGTAACACGCTGGACACGTAGCAAGTGTGGCGAGCGCCATCGTGCTGGCCCACCTGATCTACCTGGGGTTCTCTCGCCCGGGGCCGGGCCGGCGGCCCGGAAGGCCGGCGCCGGCGGGCCCCTGCCGTACTCGATGCGACCCGTTCCTGCCCCCCACGCTACGCACCGCTCGTGGCGTGGCGGCCGGCGGGCCGGCTTCGCGGCTGCCGGGCGGGGCCCGCCGCCACGGAGCCACGGAGCGGGAATCGGCGAGGGAGCCCGGAAAAGCGGCGAGCCGGCTCAGTCGCCGGCGAAGCGCCGAAGCCGGTCGACCTGCAGGATGGTGATCGTCTGCCCCTCGGACAGGATCCAGGCGCGCCGCTCGAACTCACGCAGCGCCTGGTTGACCGACTGGCGTGAGCCACCCAGCAGCGAGGCGATCTCGGTCTGGGTGAGCCCGAGCTCGATGACCGGGCGGCCGGCCTCGCGCATCCGCATCAGCAGCAGCTTGGCGACGCGGCGCGGCAGGTCGAGGAACACCAGGTCGGCGTTCGCGCCGGTCAGTCGGCGCACATGCGCGACCAGAGCCCGGATGAGCTGCTCGGCGACGGCCGGGCGTTCCCGGACGAGCTCCCACACGGCACTGCGGTCCAGCACCAGCGCGGTGCTCGGTTCCAGCGCCTCGACGCTTGCGGAACGTGTCCCGGCCTCGACGATGTTGAGCTCGCCCAGCGTCTCCTTCGGGCCCGCGATGTTCAGAACGTGATCACGGCCGTCGTCCGCCTTGGTGAGCACCTTCAGCCGGCCCGAGGCGACCACGAGCAGTGTGTCCGCGGGCTCGCCTTCCGTGAAGACCACCTGCCCCCGGCGGAACCGCCGGGTCACCGACCTGCTGGCCAGCCGGAGCAGGTCCTCCTCGTCAAGTTCCTTCAGCAGCGTGGTCGCCCGCAGCAGGGTGACCGCCTCAGTGTCGTGCATTCCGTGAACGTAGCGTTGTCGGGGCATGTGATGCGCCACGGATGCCCGACTCGGTGAATTCATCGTCACAACGTCACTCGACGACCACACTTGGCGATCCGGATCATGTCAGGCAGCGACCCGCCGGCGACTCCAGCACCGGACGACGTCTCGCATCGAGAGCACACCCTCGACCTCGGCTCCCGAGGTCACGATCAGGTGCCGGAAGCCACCCCGCAGCATGGCCGCGGCGGCCTCGTCCAGGGACCAGTCAGGGCCGGCCACCACGACGTCCCTCGTCACGTGATCGCCGACAAGCTCGACGTCAGGATCCTGGCCGAGGGCGACCGAGCGGAGAACATCGCGCTCGGTCAGGATTCCGAACCCCTGACTCTCGCTGTCGAGGACCACCGCAGCACCGACCTGCCGGGCGGCCATCAGCCGGGCCGCCTGCCGCAGCGTGTGGTTCGGCCCGATCACGAGGACCAGAACACTCATTCCGTCCGAAACCCGCATGGCGCCCTCCTGAACCGGCTCGCTCCTGACGCTTGTGCGTTCGTGAAACGACTAAGGGAGACGGTAGGCGGCCAAGGTCGAGTTGGCCAGAGCACACGCCAGAACGGCTGTCGATGGTGTCAGAAAAGGGACAGCACACAGCGGTCACTGCGCCATAAAACGTCCCGAAACGACAACGGCCCCCGGCCCGGCGAGTTACCCGGGCGGGGGCCGTAGGCATTACGCGGCCGCGGTGAGCCTCAGCGCACGGACTCGTTCCAGTCCTTGTAGCGGTCGAGCTCGCCGCGGGTCGCCTGGTGGAAGATGTCGAGGATCTCCCGGGTGATTGGGCCGGGCCGGCCGGCACCGACCGGCCGGTCGTCCACCGACGCGATCGGAACGATCTCGGCCGCGGTGCCGGTGAAGAAGGCCTCGTCGGCGAGGTACAGGTCCGTCCGCACGATGTGCTGCTCCAGCACCTCGTAGCCCTGGTCCGCCGCGATCTGCATCACCGACGCCCGGGTGATGCCGCCGAGCGGACCATCGCTGAGCGGCGGGGTGATGACCTTCCGCCCGGAGACGATGAAGACGTTCTCCCCGGAGCCGTCCGCGATGTGGCCGTTCGGGCTCGTCATGATCGCCTCGTCGTAGCCGGCCTTGATGGCGGCCACCTTGGCCAGCGACGAGTTGATGTACTGCCCGGTGGCCTTCGCCGCCGGCGGGATGATGTTCGCGTCGTTGCGGCGCCAGGTCGAGATGGTGGCGCGCGCGCCGTTACGCTCGGCCTCTTCCCCCAGGTAGGAGCCCCAGGGCCAGACCGCGATCATCACCTCGATCGAGGACGGCAGCGGGTTGAGACCGATCTCGCCGTAGCCGAGGTAGATCAGCGGGCGGATGTAGCAGGCCTGGACGTCGTTCTCGACGATGAGGTCCTTCGTCGCCTGGATGATCTCCTCCGGCGAGAAGGCCGGCTCCATCATGTAGATCTTGGCGCTGCGGTAGAGACGCGCGATGTGGTCGGTCAGCCGGAAGACCGCACTGCCACTCGAGGTGGCGTAGGCGCGGATGCCCTCGAACACACCCCAGCCGTAGTGGAGGCTCGGGTTGAGCACGTGGACCTGGGCGTCGTCCCAGTTGACGAGCTCGCCGTTCATCCAGATCTTTGAAGTGGGGGTAATGGGCATGGCAACTCCAGTACGAAAGACTTCAGGGCGCACGAGGGCGCAGGCGAACACTGTGACGAACAGTCAGAGATGACGAAACTGCCGATCGTCGCCGTGGTCAGGCCCTGTCGGCTGCCGTCGTACCGGATCTACGGCTCCCTTCCGAGAATAGCCCCCGGATGACCGAACGGAAAACGACCGCCGGCGCGGGCACCGCCCGCGACGATGCCACCGCCACCGCCATCGCGCGGTGCCGGCGCCGCTCAGCCGGCGGCGCGCGCCGCCAGGTCATCCCCGATCTCACGGGTGGACCGTCGCCCCCCGTCGGACGCGGCACGCGCCGCGAGTGACGCGGCGACCGCCGCCTCCACCCGTGCCGCCTCGCCGGTGTGCCCGAGGTGGTCGAGCAGCATGGCGACCGAGGCCACGGTCGCGGTCGGGTCGGCCAGGCCCTGGCCGGCGATGTCCGGCGCACTGCCGTGCACCGGCTCGAACATGCTCGGGTTCGCACCCGACGGGTCCAGGTTCCCGCTCGCGGCCAGCCCGATGCCGCCCGTGATCGCGGCGCCGATGTCGGTCAGGATGTCGCCGAACATGTTGTCGGTGACCACGACGTCGAACCGCCCGGGGTTGGTCACGAAGAACATCGACGCCGCGTCGACATGCTGGTAATCGACGGTGACGCCGGGGAACTCCGCGCCGACGTCGGCCACCGTGCGGGCCCAGAGATCACCGGACTTGGTGAGGACGTTGGTCTTGTGCACCAGGGTCAGATGCGCGCGCGGCCGCCGGCTCGCCCGCGCGAAGGCGTCCCGGACGACCCGCTCGACGCCGAACCTCGTGTTCAGGCTTTCCTCGGTCGCCACCTCGTGCGGCGTGCCGCGACGCAGCGTTCCACCGGCACCGGCGTAGGGCCCCTCCGTCCCCTCCCGGACCACGATCATGTCGATGGTGGGGTCACCGGCGAGCGGCGTGGTCACGCCCGGGTAGAGCCGCACCGGACGAAGGTTGACGTGGTGATCGAGCTCGAACCGCAGGCGCAGCAGCAGCCCACGCTCGAGAACACCACTCGGCACGCCCGGGTCCCCTACGGCGCCCAGCAGGATCGCGTCATGGCCGCGCAGCTCGGCGAGCACGCTGTCGGGCAGGGTCTCGCCGGTCCGGTGCCACCGCTGGGCACCCAGCTCGTAGTCGGTCGTCTCGACCTTGGGGTAGACCGCGCGCAGTACACGCAGCCCCTCCGCCACCACTTCCGGACCAATCCCGTCGCCACCTATGACCGCAAGCCTCATGAGGCCTGACTGTAGTCGGCCCCCACGGACCCACTCGGCTGGACCGACCCCTCCGCCACCCTCCGTGAGAGGACCTGCATGCAGCGCTTCGGCGGGCCGCTCCACCGGCCGATCGTGCTCGCCGACCACGGCCCGTGGTGGCAGTCGGGTCAGCCCGGCATTCCGTTCAACGAGTGCGCTGCATTCGCGTGCCGATCAGTCGATCCAAACGAAGCACCGGCCGACCCTGCGCATATCAACCGGAACACAATCGCGTTGACTTCGAAAAATGCACAACGGACAAAGTTCGGACCACACCCACGCACAGCACCACAACTCCACGTAGACAGCATGCCGATCCCGCCGTAAAAGTGGTACGAAATAAACAACTTTGCTGATGCGACGTGCGGGGATACGAGGGGGTGCACGACGCATGGTTCCTCAGCGCCTGACCAGCGGGCGTTCGGCGGACACCGGCCGGCCGACGGGCCGCGGATCCGCGAGTCGAGGAGGCCACGGCGGGGTGGGAGAGGTCTCGGCGGTGGCAAAGCTCCAGCCCGCCGTGGGACCACCGGCCCGTCCCGACATCGACCGGATCCTGGCCGACCCGGACGCACCGAGCCTTGTCTTCCAGCCAATTGTGGACCTCCGGCTGGGCCTGACAGCCGGCTACGAAGCACTGGCCCGCTTCGGCGACGACCCACGCAACGCCCCGGACCTCGTCTTCGCCGAGGCTGATCGTCTCGGTGTCGCCGCCGAGGTGGAGGCGCGGGTGCTGCGCAAGGCGATCGCCGCACGGGATCACCTTCCGGATCGTTGTTTTCTCGCCGTCAACGTCTTCCCGCATCTCCTTTCCAGCCCGGAGGTCGAGTCCGTCTGGCGGACAGCCGATCTTTCCCGGCTGGTTCTCGAGCTGAACGAGGCGGTGGCCATCGACTGCTCCTCGGCCCTGGCCGCGACATCACAGGAGCTCCGCGACAGAGGTGCCTTCATTGCGATGGACGATGTCGGCTCGGGTTACGCGGGGCTGCGCCAGCTCACCTACATCCGCCCGGATTTCGTAAAACTGGACAGATCGCTCGTAACCCACATAGATGACGACCAGGTGAAGATCGCGCTGACCGAGCTGGTCGGCGGGTTCGCCAGCCGCCTCAACGGCTGGGTGATCGCCGAAGGCATCGAACGGGTGGAGGAGCTCACCATGCTCGTCGCCCTGGGCGTCCCGCTGGCACAGGGCTTTCTCCTCGGACGTCCGTCAGCCCACTGGCAGTTCCTCGACCCCTCGGTGGCCAGACGGATCCAGACCATGGCCGCGCATACCGACCGTTCCGCGCACATCGTCAGCCTGATGGAGCCGGCCCGGGTGTCCACCGGTGATCACGGGCAGTGCGCCCGCGACGCGGCGTGCCCGCCCTGCATGCTCGACCTGGCGGACGCGCCGGAGTCCCCGGCTTCGGCTACGGAAACCGGCGCCGCGCGGCAGCCCTCCGGCGACAGCGACCGTGACGGCGACAGCAACGGCGACCGCGACGGGGCCGGGGAGACGACCATCATCGTCAGCAACCGGTGCCGGCCCGTTGCGCTGCAACTTGCCGGAGGCGCCGGGGCCGCCGGAGGCGCCGGCGCAGCTGGAGGCGCTGGAGCTCAGGCACCCCGCAGGATTCCCACCTCGCTGTTCGCCCGGCCGGACGAGCCCGTGACCGAGGTGGCGCGCCGAGCCATGACCCGCCCGAAGGGGCGTCGGTTCGACCCGGTGATAATCGTGACCGAAATGGGACGACCCCTCGGCCTGGTACGGATGGAGCGCCTGATGTTGCGTCTCGCGGAGCTGTCGGCGGTATGAGGCGGAACCGGTTCTGGACCGCGCAGGCCCTGATCGCCCCGCGCCCCGTGGGTGATCCCGGCACCCGGGTCCGAGAGATCACACTGGGGCGCCCCCCGGTGATGAAGGAGTTCTACTGCGGGGCGATCATCCACGACTGTGAGACCCGCCTGGTCGCGCCCAGCGAGGACGAGATCATCGCCTCCGTCGACACGCACGCCCGGGTCGACCACGGGATGACCGACGTGCCGCTGCAGCTCACCGAGCTGGTCCGGCGCGGCATCCGCGACGTCGAGCCCACCGCGCTCAACGCGCACAACGACTGACGGCACGCACTGACGGCACGCCTGGAGCGGGCGTGGGCCCGGTGGCAGGCCGCGCCACCGGGCCCACGCCACCTCACTGCGCCGGCACCGGCGGCGCCACCCGGGCCTGGGCCGCTGCCCGGTTGACCGCGCTGATGACCGCGCGCATCGACGCCGTGACGATGTTCGGGTCGATCCCGACCCCCCAGAACACCGCGTCCCCGACCGCGACCTCCAGGTAGGCGGCGGCACGGGCGTCCGCCCCGGAGCCCAGGGCATGCTCGTTGTAGTCGAGGACCCGGATCTGCACCCCGCGGTCGGACAGCGCCGCGACGAACGCGTCGATCGGGCCGTTACCGGTGCCGGTGATCACGTTCTCGACCCCGTGCAGGCGCACCGAGACGGTCACCTCGTCCCGCTCGCCGCTCGCCGCGGTCGTCCGCGACCCCAGCAGCTCCAGCGGCGCCTCCGGGTCGCCACCCTGCGGGCGGTACTCCCGGGTGAAGATCTCCCAGAGCTGGTCGGCGGTGACCTCGCCGCCGGCGTCGTCGGTGTGCTTCTGCACCACGCCGGAGAACTCGATCTGCAGCCGCCGCGGCAGGTCCAGCGCGTACTCCGACTTCATCAGGTAGGCCACGCCACCCTTGCCCGACTGGCTGTTCACCCTGATGACGGCCTCGTAGCTGCGGCCGACGTCCTTGGGGTCGATCGGCAGGTAGGGCACCTCCCACAGGGTCTGGCCGGTGCGCTCCATCGCCTCGAAGCCCTTCTTGATGGCGTCCTGGTGGGAGCCGGAGAAGGCCGTGTAGACGAGGTCGCCGCCGTAGGGGTGACGGGGGTGCACCGGCAGCTGGTTGCAGTACTCCACCGTGCGGCGCACACCGTCGATGTCGGAGAAGTCGATCTCCGGGTCGACGCCCTGCGAGAACAGGTTCAGCCCGAGGGTGACCAGGCACACGTTGCCGGTGCGCTCGCCGTTGCCGAACAGGCAGCCCTCCACCCGGTCCGCACCGGCCATGACGCCGAGCTCGGCTGCCGCGACCGCGCAGCCCCGGTCGTTGTGCGGGTGCAGCGACAGCACCACCGCGTCGCGCCTGGTCAGGTTCCGGCTGACCCACTCGATCTGGTCGGCGTAGATGTTCGGCGTCGACATCTCGACGGTGGCGGGCAGGTTCAGGACCACGGGGTTCTCCGCCGTGGGCTCCCAGACATCCATCACCGCCTCGCAGACCTCGACCGCGTAGTCGAGCTCCGTCCCGGTGAACGACTCGGGGCTGTACTGCCAGCGGACGTCCGTCCCGTCCAGCAGCTTCTCCGCGTACTGGACGCACCAGCGCGCGCCCTGCACGGCGATGTCGGTGATGCCGGCGCGGTCGAGACCGAACACGACCCGGCGCTGCAGCGTCGACGTGGAGTTGTACAGGTGGATCAGAGCACGGTCGGACCCGGCCACCGCCGCGGCGGTGCGCTCGATCAGCTCCTCACGCGCCTGGGTGAGGACCTGGATCGTCACATCGTCAGGGATCCGATCGCCCTCGATCAGCTGACGGACGAAGTCGAAGTCGGTCTGGCTCGCCGCGGGAAAGCCGACCTCGATCTCCTTGTAGCCCATCGCCACCAGCAGCTCGAACAGCTGCATCTTGCGGGACGGAGTCATCGGGTCGATCAGCGCCTGGTTGCCGTCGCGCAGGTCCACGCTGCACCAGCGGGGTGCCCGGGTGATCGTGGCGCCCGGCCAGGTACGGTCCGGCAGCGTGACCGCCTGGAACGGGCGGTACTTCTCGATGGGCATGCCAGATGGTTGCTGAGGTGTGATCACTGTTCCTGCTTCCTCGGGTATGCGGGCCGGTTCCTCAGCGCCTGCCTGAAACTCAGCGCTGACTGAGATCAGCGGCAGGGGTACCGGTGCTGACGCACGAGAACTCCGCGACGGGGAAGCCAGCCAATATTCCGGATCAGACAGCCCGGATCAGGCCCCGCCGCGGCACCTAAGAAGAAGCAGCGCACGCATCGCCTAGTCAGCCTACCCGACGGCCGGCGAACCCGACCCGCCGCACACCGTCGCCCACGCCACCACCCAGAACATCGAATGTCAGATCCGAATGTCAGCTCCGGACGGCCGGCCGTCGGCTCCGGACGGCTGTCAGCCCTGGATAGCTGTCAGCCCTGAACGGGTGCAGGGATCACCAGGCGCCCGGACCGGGGAGTCAGGTCCTGCGAGCGGATCGTGCAGGCGAGCCCGTGCACGCCGCCTTCCCAGCTGGCCTGGTCCGGCCACACCGTCGCGACGACCCCGCTCGAAGCCACGTCGAAGGCACCCGCGGACGCCAGCAGGGAACCGCCGCAGAGGTCCGTCGCGGATGCGCTGAGCACGTCCGTGCCGGGCCAGGAGGCGTAGCCTCCAGCCCGGTCCACGACCTTCGTGATCTCGTCGATGTGAGGTTGGGAACAGTCCACCGGCACCGGGGCCAGCCTGGTCGCCGGCGCGGCCGGCCAGGCCAGGCAGTCCCCCGCCCGCAGCCCGGCGAACAGGGCCGGCGTGAGGTCGAAGCCCTGTGAAGCGGCGGCAGCCAGGCCCGCCGCCGCCCCGTTCCCTGCCAGCGATGACGGGCCGGTCGTGAACCTGGTCGCGGTGGTGGCGACCTCACCGCCGGCCCCTCGCGAGGCAAGCGTGCTGCTGGTGGCGCTGATCCCCGAGGCTGGCTGCGGCAAGGTCGCGACCGGAACGCTGCGCGCCGTCTGGCGCAGCGCTATGAAGGTGAGGCTGATCATCCCGAGCGCGAGGGTGAGCACGGCCAGTACCCAGGTGAGGCGCCTCGCCCGCGGCGCCGGACGCGGCGGGGCGACAAAGAGCCGGAAGACCAGCCCGTGCAGGCCGCGGGGCGCCGGCACGACCGTGCACCGCGCCCCGCCGGCAGGTGGAAACCGGCCCGCACGCTCCATCGCCGAGGGTTCCAGGAAGCGTGCGGACCGCACAAAGCGCTCGTCAAGCCGCACGCCCTCGAACGGATCCGGGTGCCGTGGCGCCATGTGTGTCACGGTAACGCCGGCAAGCGCCTCGGGCGTCACTTCTGCCTAACGATCAGCCGGATCAGGTCGAGTCACACCGAGGCGTCGCGAAAAAACCCCTTTGACCTGGGTCAGTCGGTGGAGATGCTGACCGCCCGCGCGTAGGACGCGCCGATGATCTTCGCGATCTCGGTCAGGATGTCCGGCGCCACCGCGTCGTCCAGGGACAGGGACATGAGCGCCTCACCGCCGGCGCTCAGACGGCTGACCTGCGCGTTGGCAATGTTGATATGGGCCTCGCCGAGCAGTGCGCCGACGGCACCGACAATCCCCGGGCGATCCTCGTAACGGAAGAAGGCCAGGTGGTTCTCGGGCCGGAGGTCCACCTCGAACCCGTCGATCGCGGTGATCTTCTCGACCTGCCGCGACCCGACCAGGGTGCCGCTGACCGAGACGGCGGTGCCGTCGGGCAGCGCTCCGCGCACCGTCACGAGGTTGCGGTAGTCCGGGCTCTCCTCGGAGGTCTCCAGCCCGACCTCGACCCCGCGCTCCTTGGCGATCAGTGGCGCGTTCACATAGGTGACCTGCTCCTCGACGATGTCGGTGAAGACACCCTTGAGGACGGCCAGCTGCAGCACCGAGACGTCATGCACGGCGACCTCGCCCCGCACCTCGACCGTGATCGCCGCGGCGACACCCCCGGCCAGGCCGGAGAAGAGCTGGCCCAGCTTCTCGGCGAGCGGCAGGCCGGGCCGCACGTCCTCGGCGACGACCCCGCCGGCCTGCACGTTGACCGCGTCGGGAACGAACTCGCCGCTCAGCGCCAGGCGCACCGACTTCGCCACCGCGAGGCCCGCCTTGTCCTGCGCCTCCTGGGTCGAGGCGCCGAGATGCGGGGTGACGACCACGTTCTCCAGGCCGAACAGCGGCGAGGAGGTGGTCGGCTCCTTGACGTACACGTCGAGCCCGGCGCCACCGACCCGGCCGGAACTGACGGCCTCGGCCAGCGCGGCCTCGTCGACCAGGCCACCACGCGCGGCGTTCACGATGATCACACCGGGCTTGACCCGCGCGAGCTGCTCGGCGCCGATCAGCCCCAGCGTCTCGGGCGTCTTGGGGAGGTGAATGGTGATCACATCACTGACGGCGAGGAGCTCGTCCAGGTCGACCAGGCGGACGCCCAGCTGGGAGGCCCGGGCCACCGACACGTAGGGGTCGTAGGCGACGATGTCCATCCCGAACGCGGCGAGGCGCTGCGCGACCAGGACGCCGATGCGGCCGAGCCCCACGACGCCGGCGGTCTTCTCGGTCAGCTCCACGCCGACGTACTTCGACCGCTTCCACTCGCCGCCGACGAGCGCGCCATGCGCGGCCGGCACCCGACGGGCCACGGACAACAGCAGGGCGACCGCGTGCTCGGCGGCGCTGACGATGTTCGACTGCGGTGCGTTCACCACCATGACGCCCCGGCTGGTGGCGGCCGGCACGTCGACGTTGTCGAGCCCGATCCCGGCCCGGGCCACGACCTTCAGCCGCGGCGCGGCGGCGAGCGCCTCCGCGTCGATCTTCGTTGCCGAACGGATGAGGACCGCGTCCACGTCCGCCAGCGCCGGCAACAGCGCGGATCGGTCGGCCCCGTCCACGTGGCGGATCTCGAAGTCCCCAGAGAGGACCTCCAGCCCGGCCGGTGAGAGCTCCTCGGCGACGAGTACGACGGGCACGGTCTGCTCCTAGTAGCGCAGCTCGTCGCCGGCCACCAGTGAGAAGGACGCAGCGGCACCAGGCCGTGCTGCGCCGCTGCCCGGGCGGACGACGACGGTGTCGAATCAGGTGGGCTTTACGGTGCGCCTACAGCCTACAGAGGACGCTCAGCGCGATCGGTTGCCCACGGCGGTGTGCCCGCTCTCACCACCGAGGGATCACAGCCGGGCACAGCCGGGCACGACCTGACACGCCGGGCACGGCCGGGCGGCAGTGCCACCCGGCCCGGCCCACCGCGTCAGTCCTTCGCGATCCAGGACATCATCGGCCGCAGCTTGCCGCCGACCTGCTCGATCGGGTGCTGCTTGCCCTCCTCGACCAGTTTGGTGAAGGTCGGGCGACCCGCGTCGTCCTCCGCGACCCACTCGCGGGCGAACGTCCCGTCCTGGATCTCGCCGAGGATCTTGCGCATCTCCGCCTTGACCGCCGGAGTGACCACACGCGGGCCACGGGTGACGTCGCCGTACTCGGCGGTGTCGGAGATCGAGTAGCGCATCTGGGTGATGCCGCCCTCGTACATGAGGTCGACGATCAGCTTGAGCTCGTGCAGGCACTCGAAGTAGGCGACCTCGGGGGTGTACCCGGCCTCGACCAGCGTCTCGAAGCCGGCCTGCACCAGCGCGCTGGCACCGCCGCACAGCACCGCCTGCTCGCCGAACAGGTCGGTCTCGGTCTCCTCGGTGAACGTCGTGCGCAGCGCGCCGGCCCGGGTGCCACCGATGCCCTTGGCGTAGGCGAGCGCGATGTCGAGCGCCTTGCCGGAGGCGTCCGACTCGACGGCGACGAGGCACGGCACGCCCTTGCCCTCGGTGAACACCCGACGGACCAGGTGGCCCGGGCCCTTGGGCGCCACCATGAAGACGTCCACGCCGGCCGGCGGCTCGATGAGGCCGTAGCGGATGTTGAAGCCGTGCCCGAAGGCGAGCGCCTTGCCCGGCGTCAGATTCGGCGCGATCGACTCGGCGTAGATCTTGCGGTGCGTCGTGTCGGGCGTCAGGATCATGATGATGTCGGCCTCGGCGGAGGCCTCCGCCGGGGTCACCACCCGCAGGCCCTGCTCCTCGGCCTTGGCCCGGCTGGTGCTCGTCTCCGGCAGGCCGACGCGGACGTCGACCCCGCTGTCGCGCAGGTTCAGCGCGTGCGCGTGCCCCTGGCTGCCGTAACCGATCACGGCGACCTTGCGGTCAGCCAGGTTCGCGAGGTTCGCGTCGTCGTCGTAGTAGATCTCGACCATCGTTGGTGAATCTCCTAGTGGGAATTACTGGTGGGCACTGCTGGTGGGCACTGCTGGCACTGCTGGCACTGCTGGTGGAAACAAAGGGGATGCTCGTCAGGCCGAGCGCTCGACCGCACGCAGGCTGCGGTCGGTGATCGACCGTGAGCCGCGGCCGAGAGCGACCATGCCGGACTGGACCAGCTCGCGGATCCCGAAGGGTTCGAGCATGCGGATGAGCGCGTCCAGCTTGTCACGGGTGCCGGTGGCCTCGATCGTCACCGCGTCCTGGGCGACGTCCACGACCTTCGCCCGGAAGAGCTGGACGGTCTCCAGCACCTGGGAACGGACCGTGAGGTCGGCCCGCACCTTGACCAGCATCAGCTCGCGCTGGACCGAGACGCTCGTGTCCATCTCGACGATCTTCAGCACGTTGACCAGCTTGTTGAGCTGCTTGGTCACCTGCTCCAGCGGCAGGTCCTCGACCGCGACGACGATCGTCATCCGGGAGACGTCCGGGTGCTCGGTGGGCCCGACGGCGAGCGACTCGATGTTGAAGCCCCGCCGGGAGAACAGGCCCGACACCCGGGCGAGGACGCCAGGCTTGTTCTCGACGAGAACCGAAAGGGTGTGCCGGGTCACAGGTTGACCTCCGCGTCGCCGGAGTAGTCGAAGTCGGGAGCCAGGTCGCGGGCGACCTGGATCTCGTCGTTGCTGGCGCCCGCGGCCACCATCGGCCACACCATGGCGTCCGGATGGACCACGAAGTCGACCACAACGGGAGCATCGTTGATGCTCATCGCCTTCTCGATGGTCGCGTCGATGTCCTCCGGGGACTCGCAGCGCAGGCCGACGCAGCCGAGCGCCTCCGCCAGGCGCACGAAGTCCGGAACGCGGGTCACCCCGGTCCGCGCCGAGGCCGGGTGGGTGCCCAGGTCGGTGTTGGAGTACCGCTGGTCGTAGAACAGCGTCTGCCACTGGCGCACCATGCCCAGCGAGCCGTTGTTGATGACGGCGACCTTGATCGGGATGCCTTCCAGGGCGCAGGTCGCCAGCTCCTGGTTGGTCATCTGGAAGCAGCCGTCACCGTCGATCGCCCACACGGTCGCGTCCGGCCGGCCGACCTTCGCGCCCATCGCCGCCGGCACCGCGTACCCCATCGTCCCGGCGCCGCCGGAGTTGAGCCAGGTGTACGGGTGCTCGTAGGAGATGAACTGGGCCGCCCACATCTGGTGCTGCCCGACGCCGGCCGCGAAGACCGTCTGCGGGCCGGCGATCTGACCGATCCGCTCGATGACCTGCTGCGGGGCGACGGAGCCGTCCGCCGGCAGGTCGTAACCAACCGGGTAGGTCTCCCGCCAGCGGTTCAGCGCGTGCCACCACGCTTCCAGGTCGGGGCGCGGCTCGGCCTGCAGAGCGACGGTGAGGTCGGCGATCACCTCCCGGCAGTCGCCCACGATCGGCACGTCGGCGACCCGGTTCTTGCCGATCTCGGCCGGGTCGATGTCGGCGTGGATGATCGCGGCCCCCGGCGCGAACGACGCCAGCCGCCCGGTCACCCGGTCATCGAAGCGGGCCCCGAGGGTGATCAACAGGTCCGACTTCTGCATCGCCGTGACCGCCGCGACCGACCCGTGCATGCCGGGCATGCCCAGATGCTGCGGGTGCGAGTCGGGGAACGCGCCACGAGCCATCAGCGTGGTGACCACCGGGATGCCGGTGAGCTCGGCGAGGACCCGCAGCTCGGCGGCCGCCCGGGCCTTGAGCACTCCACCGCCGACATAGAGCACCGGGCGGCGGGCGGCGCTGATCATCTTCGCCGCCTCACGGACCTGCTTGGCATGCGGCCGGGTGACCGGACGGTATCCGGGCAGCTCCAGCGCCGGCGGCCAGACCTCGTGCGGCAGCACCGAGGTGAGCCCCTGCAGGATGTCCTTCGGCAGGTCGACGAGCACCGGGCCCGGCCGGCCGGTCGAGGCGATGTGGAACGCCTCGGCGATCGTGCGCGGAATGTCGTCCGCCGAGTGGACCAGGAAGTTGTGCTTGGTGACCGGCAGCGTGATGCCGCAGATGTCGGCTTCCTGGAAGGCGTCGGTGCCGATCGCCGCGCTGGGCACCTGGCCGGTGATCGCGACGATGGGCACCGAGTCCATGTAGGCGTCCGCGATGGGGGTCACCAGGTTCGTCGCGCCCGGCCCGGACGTCGCCATGCAGACCCCGACACGCCCCGTGGCCTGCGCGTAGCCCTCGGCGGCGTGCCCGGCACCCTGCTCGTGCCGGACCAGCACGTGACGGACCCGGGTGGAGTCGAACAGCGGGTCATAGGCGGGCAGGATCGCCCCGCCCGGAATACCGAAGACCACCTCGGCACCGACCGCCTCAAGCGAGTGGACGAGCGATTGCGCGCCGGTGATCTGTGGAGTCTCTCTGGTCATCTGGTCGTCTTCCTTGACGGGGCCGGCAGAGCTGGTCGAAACGGCAGAGCTGGTCGAAACGGCAGAGCTGGTCGGAACGGCAGAGCTGGTCGGAACGTGGTGGTGCACGCGCCGGGCCGGACATGAAAAAGCCCCTCGTGCCGGAGGCACTGAGGGGCGGCGCGGGTGGTCGGTGACCAGTCGGTCCGACTACACGCGCTCCGAGCGTACGAGGATGCCAAGCAGCACGCGCTAAACCATCCCCGACATCGGCCACCACGTCAAGCGGGGGGTGGTGACCGGAGAGCCAGACCACACCGCGCCGGCCGGATCCCGGCGCCGGCGAGACCCCGCGTCGACCCAGGCCCGGCGGCCGGCGCGGGGCATCCAGCCCGGTCTCAGCCCGCCGCGGCGGGCGCCGTGATCTGGCCACCGTCGAGAGCGGTGAAGAACTTGGAGACCACAGGCGCGGCGGACTCGGCACCGAAACCACCGTCCTCGATGACCGTCGCGACCGCGATGTCACCGCGGTATCCGACGAACCAGCCGTGCGTCGGCGGGGGGTTCCCGTTCCCGTACTCGGCCGTACCGGTCTTGCCGCCGACCTCACCCGGCATCGGGACCCCCGCCGCCGTCCCCTCGGTGACCACGGCCCGCATGAAGTCGCGCAGCGGCCCCAGGGCCTGCGCCGGCAGAGCGTTGCTGCGCGGCGCCTCCCCCACGACGAACGGCTGGCGCCAGGTACCGCTGGCCACGGCGGCGGCGACGCTCGCCATCTGCAACGGCGACGCGGCGACCCGGCCCTGCCCGATCGACGCGGCCGCAGCCTCGACGTCGTCGCGCGGGGTCGGGAAGGAGCCGCCGACGCTGGCGATGGGCAGCGGCTCGACATCGTCGAAGCCGTACAGCTTGGCGGCCTGCTCAAGCGCGCCGTCGGGCAGCGACTGCTCCAGCCGGATGAACGCGGTGTTGCAGCTCTTGGCGAAGGCCGTGCGGAACGGGATCATCCCGAACTGCTCCGCCTCGGCGTTCTGGAACTCCCGCCCGCCGATGCTCACCTTCTCGGTGCAGTCGAGCGGGGTGTCCGCCGTCTTGCCGTTCATCAGCGCTGCCGTCGCCGTCACGATCTTGAACGTCGAACCGGGCGGATAGGACCCGCGAACCGCCCGCCCGTATCCGTTGATCGGGCGGTTCACGACCGCGAGCACCCCGCCGGTCCGGGTGTCGATGGCGACCAGCGCCCCGTTCGGCTGGGCGGCGGTGCCGAGGGCCGCCTCGGCCGCACGCTGGACGTCCAGGTTGATGGTGGTGCGGATCGCCTCGCCGTCGCTGCTCGGGTAGGCCTTGAGGGTCTTGACCGTCTCGTTGCCATCGGTGCGGACCACCACCGAGCCGCCCTGGGGCCGCAGCCGCGAGTCGTAGACCCGCTGCAGGCCGGACGCCGGATCGATCCGGCCGATGAGGTTCCCGGCGAGCTCGGGGTTGGTGTCCATGGGACGCCCGTTCACGTCCAGCAGCGCCCCCCGCTTACCGGTGGAGTCGGTGCGGTCCAGGTGCAGGCCCGGCTTGAGGTCGGGGTGCACCGAGGACGGCGCCGCCCGCACCTTCCAGGTGTCGCCGCCGGCCCGGGTCAGGCCTAGCGAACCGGAGTACGTCAGTGGCTCGGTGAATCCGGCGAGCGTCAGGGTCGCGGTGTAGGGGACGGTGGCGCTCGCCCCCGAGCGAGCCGCCTTCCCCGCGACGAACTCCGCCCTGGTGACCGAGAGCCGATCGTGAACGTCGGACATCAGCCCGACCAGTGTCGCGACCGGGACGTCGCCGTCGACGCTGACCGCGCTGACCGCGGCACCGGCCCGAGCGCGGGCCTGACCGGCCGCGGCATCGCCACCGCCGGTCCCACCGGCAGCGGCAGCGGTTCCGCCGGCAGCGGTTCCGCCGGCAGCGGCTGCGGTCCCGCCGGCTGCGGTCCCGCCGGCTGCGGTCCCGCCGGCAGCGGCTCCGGTCCCGCCGGCAGCCGTGTCGGACTCCTCGGCCGCGGACGGCGCGATCGTCAGCGCCTTCCAGGCCTCCAGATAGGCCGCGGCCACCGAGACCACCGCGCGGTCAGCCGCGCGTGCGTCCGACCGTTCCTTCAGCCAGTAGGTGAGACCGCCACCAACCGCCACCAGCACGAGCACCAGACCAGCGGCCAGCAGGCCCCGGCGCCCCCGCCCCCTGCGTCGCGACCGGGACGGACCGAACCCCGTAGGTGTGAGGGGCACGACGACTCGCCTCCCCCCATTGCCTCGCAGAACCATCCGGTGGGGCCCGCAAGGCCCGTCCACACACTACGAACGGCTTCGCGACTCCGCATCCGACGCGCCGCGCGACGTCGGCAAGCCGACACGCGGATGCACCGATGGTGGCAACACGGAGGACCACACCTTTGTCGGAGCAGCCGGGCAACCGGCCAGCCGGTCAGCCCGGCGGGACCACCGCGGACTCCGACTCGTCCCGGGTCGCGCCCCAGGGCGGGACGCGCTCACCGATCGGCGCGGGCAGGATCTGGCGCAACACCGGTCGTCGGGTCCGCCAGCTGCGCCACTCACGCGGGTAGCCCACCGAGACCTCCTCGAACCGGACGCCGTCATACCAGGTCGTCCGAGGAATGTGCAGGTGACCGTAGACCACGGCGGCGACGTTGTAGCGGGTGTGCCAGTCCGCGGTGAGCTCGGTTCCGCACCACTGCGCGAACACCGGGTAGCGCAGGATCCTGGTGGGCTCACGCACCAGCGGGAAATGGTTCACGAGTACGAGGGGGACGTCCCGGGGGCATTCGTCCAGCCGGACGCGCGTCTGCGCGACCCGAGCCCGGCACCAGTCGTCCCTGGTCGGATAGGGGTCGGAGTGCAGCACCGACTCGTCGGAGCACACCACGCCCGCCGCGTACGCCGCGGCGAGCGCCTCCTCCTTGTTCGAGGTGCCCTCGGGACGGAACGTGTAGTCGTAGAGCAGGAACATCGGCACGATGCGCACGGGACCACCCAGCCCCGTCCAGATCGGGTAGGGGTCCTCGGGGGTGAGAACTCCCAGGCCCGCGCACAGGTCGACCAGATGGCGGTAACGGGCCTCACCGCGCAGGAGCAGGGTGTCCCGGCTCAACGTCCACAGCTCATGATTGCCGGGCACCCACACGACCTGGGCGAACCGGCCCGCGAGCAACCGCAGCGCCCATTCGACGTCGTCGAGACGCTCGCCGACGTCGCCGACCACGAGCAACCAGTCATCGTCATGGCCCGGCCGCATCGCCTCGACGATCGCCCGGTTCTCCGGATGGCGAACATGGATATCGCTGGTGGCGAGCAGGCGCCCCCGCGTGGTTCCAGACATCACCGACGATCGTCGCACACTGCCGGATCCGCAGGGGTCAGGAGACTTCCAGCCGCTCCAGCAGCAACCTGCGGACGGCCGCGGCGTCCGCCTGGCCACGCATCGTCTTCATCACCGTGCCGACGAGCGGCCCCACCGCGTTCAGCTTGCCGCCCCGGACCTTGTCCGCGATGTCGGGCGCGCCCGCGATCGCGGCGTCAACCGCGTCGCGCAGCGCCGAGTCGTCGGAGACCACGGCCAGCCCCCGCGCGGCGACGACCTCGTCGGGCGAGCCGTCACCCGCGAGCACGCCGTCGACGACCTTGCGCCCGAGCGCGTCGGTCAGCTTCCCCTCAGCGACGAGCTCGCAGATCCGGGCCACCTGGGCCGGGCTGATCGCCAGTTCACGCGGCTCGACACCGGCATCCGAGGCGCGCCTCGCCAGCTCGTTGAGCCACCACTTGCGCGCCCCGGCCGGGCTCGCGCCTGCGGCCACCGTCGCCTCGACCAGCTCCAGCACCCCGGCGTTGCGCATCTCCTGCAGCTCACGGGCGGTGTAGCCGAGCTCCGCGACGAGCCGGGCCCGCCGCTGCGCCGGCAGCTCCGGCAGGACTGCGCGCAGCGCCTCGACGTACTCCGAGGTGAGCGCGAGCGGCGTCAGGTCCGGCTCCGGGAAGTAGCGGTAGTCGGTCGCCTCCTCCTTCGACCGGCCAGAGGAGGTGCGGCCCGACGCCTCGTCGAAGTGCCGGGTCTCCTGGATGACCCGCTCGCCGGCGTCCAGCAGCGCCGCCTGGCGCACGATCTCGAAGCGGACAGCCCGCTCGACCGAACGCAGCGAGTTGAGGTTCTTCGTCTCCGAACGGGTGCCGAACGGCGCGTCCGGCTGCCCTGCCGCGGGCCGGGGCCGCAGCGACACGTTCGCGTCACAGCGCAGCGAGCCCTGGTCCATCCGCACGTCCGAGACCGCCAGCGCCCGGCACAGCTCCCGCAGCTCGTCAACGTAGGCCCGAGCGACCTCGGGATGCCGGATGTCGGGCTCGGTGACGATCTCCACCAAGGGGATGCCGGCCCGGTTGTAGTCGACCAGGGAGTGGGTGGCTCCGTGGATCCGCCCGGTCGCCCCGCCGACGTGCAGCGACTTGCCGGTGTCCTCCTCCAGGTGGACCCGGGTGATCCCGACTCGGTGGATCTCCCCCTCGACCTCGACGTCAAGCCAGCCGTTCGAGCACAGCGGCTCGTCGTACTGACTGATCTGGAAGTTCTTCGGCATGTCCGGATAGAAGTAGTTCTTCCGGGCGAACCGGCACCAGGAGGCGATCGTGCAGTTCAGCGCGAGCCCGATGAGCGTCGCGAACCGCACCGCGGCCTCGTTCACCACCGGCAGCGCCCCGGGCAGGCCCAGGCAGACCGGGCATACCTGGGTGTTCGGCTCCGCGCCGAACACCGTCGCGCACCCGCAGAACATCTTGGAGGCGGTGCCGAGCTCGACGTGGGTCTCCAGCCCGATCACCGCCTCGTAGCGCGCGGTGGCGTCCTCATAGGAGGGAGTGGCGATGACGGGAGCCGATGTGCTCACCGGGATGACTCCTCTTCGATGCCGTCTTCTAGGCCGTCTTCAAGGCCGTCTTCGTGACCGCCGGCCGCCGGACGCCCAGGTGTCGTCCCCGGGCTGCCGGCCCGACGCCGCGTGTCACGGATATGGACGTAGCCCAGCGCGACCGCCGCGGGCAGGCCGATGATCCCCCAGACGAGCAGGATCGGGCTCAACGTCAGGACGCCGAGGACGAGCACCACGAGCGTGAGTCCCCAGACAATCAGCAGAAGTGCGCGGTCCTGACGACCGCTGCGCAGCTCGACCATCTCTTTCTCGTCCCTCCTCTCCTGGTGCGCTGGCCTGTTGTCTACAGCGTCGGTTTGTCTACAGCGTCGGTGCTTCGTCGAGCAGGGCGTGCCCGCGCCGGGCGTCCAGCGCGGCCTCCAGCGCCCCGCCGACCAGGTAGAGCCGGTCATCGGCGAACGCCGGCGCCATGATCTGGATGCCCACGGGCAGCCCGGCCACGAGCCCGGACGGCAGGCTCATCGCCGGCCCACCGGCGAGGTTGGACGGAATCGTGCACAGGTCCGACAGGTACATCGCCACCGGGTCGTCGACCTTGTCCCCGATCGGGAAGGCCGGCGTCGGCGTGGTCGGTGAGACCAGCACGTCAGCCTGTTCGTACGCGGCGGCGAAGTCCCGGCTGATCAGCGTCCGGACCTTCTGTGCCTGCCCGTAGTAGGCGTCGTAGTACCCCGAGGACAGCGCGTACGTGCCGAGCATGACCCGCCGCTTCACCTCGGCACCGAACCCGACGTCCCGGGTACGGCTCATGACCTCCTCCGCGCCGGCGCGACCGTCGTCCCCGGCCCGCAGGCCGAAGCGCATCGCGTCGAAGCGGGCCAGGTTGGACGAGCACTCGCTCGGTGCGATCAGGTAGTACGCCGCCATCGCATAGGTGAAGTGCGGGCAGCTCACCTCGACCACCTCGGCGCCGAGCCCGGCCAGCTCCGCGACGGCGGCGTCGAACGCGGCCTGCACGCCCGGGTCGTAGCCCTCACCGGCGAGTTCGCGCACCACGCCCACCCGCATCCCGCGGATGTCCCGACGGGCCGCGGCCTCCACCACCGGAGGTACCGGCAGCTCGACGCTGGTGCTGTCCAGCGGGTCGTGCCCGGCGATGGCCGCGTGCAGCAGGGCGGCGTCGGCGACGGTGCGGGTGATCGGGCCCGCCTGGTCCAGGGAGCTGGAGAAGGCGACGAGGCCGTACCGGCTGACCCCGCCATAGGTCGGCTTGACCCCGACCAGACCGCAGACGGCGGCCGGCTGACGGATCGAGCCACCGGTGTCGGTGCCGATGGACAGCGGCGCTTCGAAAGCGGCCACCGCGGCCGCGCTGCCACCGCTGCTGCCACCCGGAATCCGGGTGAGATCCCATGGGTTACGGGTCGGGCCGTACGCCGAGTTCTCGGTGGAGGAGCCCATCGCGAACTCGTCCATGTTGACCTTGCCGAGAATGACGACGTCGGCAGCACGCAACCGGGAGACCACAGTCGCGTCGTAGGGCGGCCGCCAGCCTTCGAGAATCCTGCTGCCGCAGGTGGTCGGCATGCCGCGAGCGGTGAACACGTCCTTGAGCGCGAGCGGCACACCGGCCAGTGGACCCAGCCGCTCCCCCGCGGCACGCCGGGCGTCCACCGCGCGGGCGGTGGCAAGCGCGCCTTCCGCGTCGACGTGTAGGAACGCGTGCACCGCGTCGTCGACCTTCGCGATGCGGTCCAGGGCGGCGAGAGTGGCCTCCTCTGCGGAAAGCTCACCTGCGGCGATCGCGGCAGCCGTCGCGGCAGCCGTCAGCCGGACGACGTCGTCCGTCCGGGCGGACTCCACGGGCGTCGAGATGCCTGAAACGTCGGTCATGTGCAGCCTGGTGCCCTTCACTCTTCCGGATCGAGAATGCGCGGCACCCGGAACCGGCCCTCCTCGGCAGCGGGCGCGCCGGCGAGGACGTCGGCGACCGGCAGTGACGGGCGAGTCACGTCCGCGCGGAAGACATTGGTGAGCGGTACGGCGTGCGAGGTCGGCGGAATGTCCGCCGCCGCCACCTCTGCGACCCTGGCCACGGCGCCGAGAATCGCCTCCAGCTGCGGTGCCAGCGCGTCGAGCTCAGCGGAGGACAGGGACATCCGCGACAGGCGGGCAAGGTTCGCGACCTCGTCCCGGGTGATCGCCATTCCGGTGGACCCCTCGTGGGCGGTGGGCACAGGCCCTACATCGGCTAGGTCGTGGCGCGCGCCGCGCGGGCAGCGGCGTACCTGGCGAAGCGCGGCGTCAGCGTGTACTCATCGTACGGGTCCGCGTCGCGGAGCCGGCGCGCCGCGCACCCGTTCCCGAAAACCGTTTACCTACAGGCGGGTGACCTGCATCGACATCTGCCCGTGACGTGATCGCCATGACAGCGTCACACATCTTGCGCATGCTCAGCCGCATGTCGTACCTGCTCCGGCTTCTTCTGCCCGACCATCCTGGCGCGCTGGGCGCGGTGGCGACGGCCCTCGGCGCGGCGGGGATCGACATCGTGAGCCTCTCGGTCGTTGAACACACACCCGCCGGCGCGGTCGACGACATGATCGTGCTGCTGCCGCCCGGCGGTCTGGCCGACCGCGTGTTCACGGCCGCCCAGTCCGTTCCCGGGGTGACCGTCGAGGCCCTGCGCCCCTTCCTCGCCGACGGTGCCGGCATCGGCGACGACCTGGAGCTCGTGGACGCGCTGACCGAACGTCCCTCCGAAGCCGCGGCCGTGTTGACCGAGCTGGTCTCGGGAGTCTTCAACGCCGACTGGGCCCTGTTGCTCGAACACCTGGCTCCGGGTGACGTCCGCGTCCGCGAGGCGTCGGTGGGCGCTCCCAACCTCGGCGGGGACGACCTGGGCGTGCCGGAACGGGTCCGCATCTCCCTGCCGTGGCTGCCGTTGGAGAAGGCCAGGCGAATCGCGCCCAACGACGGCGAGTTCCCGGCCCGCTGGGAGGCGGTCAGCATGGAGCTCGCCGCCGCGCCTGTCGGCCACGACCAACTGGTCCTGCTCGTCGGCAGACCAGGCGGCCCAGCGTTTCGCGGCTCCGAGATCGCCCGTCTGGCGCATCTGGCCGGCATCGCTGCGAGCCTCGCGCGTACCAACGGCCCCCGGCGCTAGCGCCTTCGGCGGACAGCCCGACCTGACCGGGACCCGGTGCAGTCCCGTCAGCCGTCGCGGCTCAGGCTCACCACTGCGTTCTGTGACACGCCGTGCCGGGAGTCCACCCGGCGGGCATCACCGGGACGATGTCCGGTGAGACGCTCGCGGGCCTGGCCGGGCTCGACCAGCCACCGGGTGACCAACGCCGCGGGCAGTGCCGGCGCCACATGCCAGCCCTGCGCGGCGTCCGCGCCGAACCCGGCGAGTTGGCACCACTCCGTCGGTGTCTCGACGCCTTCCGCCACGACGCGCATCCCGAGGTCGGACGCCATCCGCACCACGGCACGAATGAAGGCGACCTCCCGGGTAGCCGCCTCCCAGGCCACGGTTTCCCCATCGGCCAGGCCCATCGTGACGGCGTCTCGGGGATCGGCGCCCAGCCGGCCGATCACCGTCCGATCGATCTTGATCTCGCCGATCGGCAGGCGACGCAGGGCGTCCAGGGAGATCAGTCCGGTACCGAAGTCATCCAGGCTCACGGTCACGCCGAGGTCGACCAGATCCCGTAGCGCGCGGGCGGCCCCGTCGCCGTCAGCGGTCAGCGCCCGTTCGGTCACCTCGAAGGTGAGTGCGCCCGGTGGCAGGTTGTTGGCGGCAAGCGCGCTCGCGACGGACCCGACGAATCCGGGGTCGCGCAGATCACGCGGGGAAACGTTCAGCGCGACGGCGGCAGGGATCCCGGCCGCGTGCCACCGGGCGGTCTGGGTCAGCGCCGTGTCCATCGCCCAGGAGGTGATTGGACGGATCAGACCGGCGGACTCGGCGAGCGGAACGAAGACTCCCGGCAGCAGCAGACCGCGGCTCGGGTGCCGCCAACGCAGCAGCGCCTCGGTTCGGCGCACCCTTCCGTCGACGATCTCCGCCTGAGGCTGGTAGTGCAGTTCGAGCTGCCCGTGGTCGAGGGCGTAGCCCAGCTCCGCCGTGGTCCGCGTACGCAGCCGGGCCCGGCGGGCGTCACGGGGGCCGTAGGCCTGGACCCCGAGCCCATGCTCCTTCGCCGCGTACATCGCGATGTCGGCGGACTGCGACAGCGCTGGCAGATCGGCGCCGTGATCGGGGTAGAGCGCCACGCCGACACTCACATCGATGTCGCAGAACTGACCGTCGATCTCGTACGGCGCGCGCACGACACCGCGCACCCGCCCGGCGACCTCGGTGGCGACAGCACGGCCGTCGGCGCCGGGTGGAAGCCACGGAAGCAGCACCGCGAACTCGTCACCACCGAGCCTCGCGACAACGTCCCCGGGGCGCAGGGCAGCGGCGAGACGAGCCGCGGCGACAACCAGCAGACGGTCGCCGACATCGTGCCCGAGCCGGTCGTTGACCTCCTTGAACCGGTCGAGATCGAGCAACAACAACCCGACACGAGTACCGGTCCGTTCCGCCGCCGCGATGCTGAGCGCCGCACGCTCGGCGAGCGCGGTCCGGTTCGGCAGGCCGGTCAGCCCGTCGTGACGGGCCTCATGCTCCTTCTGCCGCGCACCCTCACCGACCCTCGTCACCACCCGCAGCGCGGGCAGGAGCAGCAGCGCCAGCCAAGGACCACGCCCGGCGGCGATCACGATCAACGGCGCCAGGGACAGCAGGGCCGCGGCGACCGCCAGCCGCCGATGCAGCTCGTTGTACAGCAGACGGAACGATGCATCGCCACGGCTACCGCTCCCACCGTTACCGCCCCCGCGGATGTCGTTCCGCCGGCCACGGGCAGCTCCGCCGACACGCGCGCCCGGACGGCCCAGCCGGTTCGGCCGAGCAGGCCGAACCGGCCCGCGCGACCGAAGCGGCCCGATTGGGGCGCCGGCCAGGTCATCGACAACGAACAGCACCAGCGCGGCGAGGGCGACAGCGGGCAGCTCGGCGGTACCGAGGGTGTGGTCGAGACCGAACGCCGCGACGACGGCCCCGGCCGCGGCGAGCCCAAGCGCGCGACGCCCCACCCGGGCCACCACACGCCCCAGCGAACTCCGTCGCGGCAGCTCCAGCAGAACACCCACGACGAGGTGGACCGCCAGCGCCGGCGCCGCACCCCAGCCGAGCAGAATCGCGAACAGGAAGGTGCCCGTGAGGTCCGTGCCGCCACCCACCACCTGGGTCGCCGCGGACCCGGCCCCGGCCCCGACAGCAGCCCAGACCCCGCCCCAGACCCTGGCAGTGGCCCGGTGATCTGCGCCGATGCGGACGGCATCAGCGACGGATGCGGCTGCGGGCCGACGACGACGGTGAGCCCGGCGAGAAGCGCGAATGCCACCCCGAGATCGTCGAACCCGCCATGGCTGGCCGCGACCGCAATGATCGCGAGTGCGGACAGGCATCCCAGCGCCCCGCCCACAATCGCCCAGACGGCGGACAACGATGCGGGCGATCTGGACAGCCCAGACGCCTCGGACAGCCCCGACGGCCCGCCGCTCGGCCGAGGGCCCCCCATCAGCAAAGTCCAGGTCCGCCCGGAGCCCATCCGTCGACGTGTTTCAGATGCTCGTAAGCGCGGCCCGTCACGCGGCCAGGTACATGACAGAACATATGAGTGCTCACCGTGATGAACCTTTCGCTGCCAGGATTCGAAGGCTACCCCTCCCCCTCTTCGCGCACGGCAAGCACCCTGGCCGCATCCGCTCCGTCACCGAGCAGCGCCGCGAAGCCCGTCTCGTCGAGCAACGGAATCCGAAGACTCAGCGCCTTCTGGTACTTCGAGGCGCCTGGATCCACTCCGGCGACCACGAAAGTGGTCTTCTTGCTCACCGAGCCGGTGACCTTTCCGCCACGCGCCTGCACCGCCTCGGTAGCGGTGTCCCGGCTCCACCCCTGCAGTGTTCCGGTGATGACGACGACGACACCGTCCAGCAGCCCGGGGCCCTCTCCCGCGCCCTCATCCGCCAGACGGGCCCCACCGGCTGCGATACGGGCCACGACATCGCGATGCCGGGGATCGGCGAACCAGTCGACCACCGCTTCGGCGATCTTCGGCCCGACCCCGTCGACGGCGGCGAGCCGCTCGGCCGGCGCGGCGGCGATCGCGTCGAGGGAGCGCAGCTCCCGGGCCAACGCGCGGGCGGCGGTCGGCCCCACATGCCGGATCGACAACCCGACGAGCAACCGCCACAGCGGCCGGTCCCGAGCCGCCTCGATCCCGCGCAGAATCTGGTCGACCTTCTTGCTCGCAAAGCCACGCAGGCCTTCGAAGGACTCCGGCGCGAGATGAAAAATGTCGCCTATGTCACGGATGCGGCCCTCGGCGAGTAGCACCGTCGCGGTCTCATAGCCCAGCCCGTCGATATCGAGCGCACCGCGCGACGCCAGGTGGAACACCGACTCCCGCAGCTGCGCCGGACACGACACCGTGTTCGGGCAGCGGATGTCCACCTCGCCTTCGGGACGGACCAGCTCGGTACCGCACTCCGGGCAGTGCGTGGGCATGACGAACGCACGCTCCGAACCATCCCGCAGGTCGACGACCGGGCTGACGATCTCCGGAATGACGTCGCCGGCCTTGCGGAGCACGACCACGTCCCCGATGAGCACTCCCTTGCGGCCCACCTCGTCGATGTTGTGCAGGGTGGCCATACCGACCGTCGACCCCGCCACCTTCACCGGCTCGAGAACCCCGAACGGTGTCACCCGCCCCGTTCGGCCGACGTTGACCTGGATATCCCGCAGCCGGGTGGTGACCTCCTCGGGCGGGTACTTGAACGCGACCGCCCAGCGGGGTGCCTTCGAGGTGGCGCCAAGCCGGCGCTGCTGGGCGAAACCGTCGACCTTGATGACGACGCCGTCGATCTCGTGCTCGACATCGTGCCGCTGCTCACCCCACGCCCGCACGAAGGCGAGTACCTCATCGACCCCCGCGCACACCTGATAGCGCGTGGAGACCGGCAGGCCCAGCTCAGCCAGCCGCTCGTAAGCAGCCGACTGTGACTCCACCTCGAACCCCCGGTTCGCGCCGAGCCCGTGCACGATCATGGCCAGCGGGCGGCCGGCCGTGACCCGTGGGTCTTTCTGCCGCAGCGACCCGGCAGCCGCGTTACGCGGGTTGGCGAACGGCGCCTTTCCCGCCTCGACCAGTGACGCGTTGAGCTCGGCGAACCCCGCGGTCGGGAAGTACACCTCCCCACGGACCTCCAGCAACTCCGGCACGCCCGGGCCACGCAGCCGCGCCGGCACGCTGCGCAGGGTGCGCACGTTCAGCGTGATGTCCTCACCGGTACGGCCGTCGCCACGGGTGGCCGCGCTCACGAGAGCGCCGGCCTCGTAGACGAGGTCGACCGCGAGCCCGTCGATCTTCAGCTCGCACAGCCAGGCCTCCACCGGCTGCTCCCGCGCGGCACGCGCGGCCCAGGCGTGGAACCCGTCCTCGTCGAAGACGTTGTCCAGCGACAGCAGCCGTTCCAGGTGGGTGACCGGCGTGAACAGCGTCGAGTAGGAGCCGGCTACCTTCTGGGTCGGCGAGTCCGCGGTTCGCAGCTCCGGGTACTGCTGCTCGATCTGGTCGAGCTCACGCAGCAGCGCGTCGTACTCGGCGTCGGCGATGGTCGGCGCGTCGAGCACGTAGTAGCGGTGGGCATGTTCCTCCAGATCACGTGCCAGCTCCGCGGCACGCGCGCGCACAGCCGCGTCAGGCGCCTCGGCCTCGGGCACCCCCGCGTCGGGCACCGCCACCGCCGCGGGCACCGTCGCCGCCTGGTTGTCGGCCATCGGCTCGACGCCTTCCTCCGCCATGCTCACCGAACTCCCCACGCCACAGCTACAGCGGAACTCACCGGCCGGATGTCACTGAGCCTTTTCCATCGTCGGCTCCGACCTGCCGCGACACGCCCGACGAGCGTGAGATGGAAAGGCTCACTGTGTGGAAATCACTGCGGTGATTCCACCAGGACACGCGCCGCCAGGCGGCAATGCCGCAGCACGGCACGCGCATCGGCCACCGTGGCATGAGCCAGACCACACGTTGGTGTCACCGCGACCACCTCTCCCAGCAGCTCCGGACGGAAACCCAGCCGACGCCACAGGTCGACCGCCACCGCGACGGTACGACGAGGGTCCGACAGTTCCTGGCCGGCGCCGGCGGAGGTCGGCACCAGGCCGAGCATCAGCCCCATCCCCGCCTCGACCGCCTCGCCGACGGCGTCGTCCTGGTCCCGGGTGAGCAGTGTCGCGTCCAGACCGACGAAACGGGCCCCGGCCCGGCGCAGCAGCCCGATCGGGACGTCTCGCGCACAGCAGTGCACGCCGGCCGCGATCACCGCCCCGACCGCGGTCGCCGTGGTGAGGACGGTGGCCAGCCGCTCCGTCGCCGACCCTTCCTCGACCGCACGCAACACCGAGAAGCCACTGGGGGTGCGGATGCGTCCGGCGAGCACCGCCGGCAGCACCGGCTCGTCCAGCTGAACCACCAGGCGGGCTCCCGGCATCCGGCGAGCGAGGTCGGTCAGGTGGCCGCTGAGCCCCTCCGCGAGCCCCTCCGCGAGATCACGGGTGGCCCCGGCGTCCGCGAGCGCCTTGTGCCCGCGTGGCAGCTCAACCGTGCTCGCCAGCGTCCAGGGACCACCGACGGCCACCTTGAGCGGGCCGGTGTAGCCGGCGGCCGCTTCGGTGAACGCGTCGAGGTCCCGTTCAAGCAGGTCGCGGGCCCGGCGGAGGTCGAGCCCCGGACGCGGCACCAGCCGCCAACCGGATGGCTGCAGATCAACCGGCAGGTCCGCCAGCATCGCGCAGGTCCGACCGATCATGTCCGCACCCACCCCGCGGGCGGGCAGCTCCGGCAGGAAGGGCAGGTCCGGGACCTCCCCCAGCACGTAGCGCGCCGCTTCGACCGGGTCGAGGTCGGGCAGTGACCCGACACCCGACGCGCACCCCGCCGACCACGGCAGGCCTTCGGACGCGGCAGGGGTCCGGCCAGCCGGTGACGCGCTGTCCCCCTCCTCCGGCGGCCCCGGCTCGCGCTCCGTCGCGGACCACATCATCGCCACATCGACTCCTCAATCTCCGGAACAGTCTCCGGACGCATCCCGGATCTCCGGACGCATCCCACGCCCGCGGCCGGCCAGGTGCCGTCGCCAGGTGCCCTCGTGCCAGGTGCCGTCGTGCCGATGCCATCGGGCCGGTCCCGGGGCTGGCCCACGCCGCGGGCCCCAACGTGGCTTCCGCCGTCAGGGACCGGATCCGGAAAAGGATGTCAGGCGGCCAGCGAGCGAATGCGGCCGCCGCCGAGCACACGGTCGCCGTCGTAGAACACCACGGCCTGACCGGCCGCCGTCCCGCGCACAGGCTCGACCAGCTGCACGTCGAGCTCCTCGCCACGGGCACGGACCACCGCGGGGACCACACCACCGTGTGCCCGCACCTGCGCCACACACGACACCGGGCCCTCGTGCGGCCAGACGATCCGCTCCGCGACCAGGCTGCGCATGTCCAGCGCCCGCGCCGGCCCGACGGTCACCGTGGACGTCACCGGGGACACCTCGAGCACGTAGCGGGGACGGCCGTCCGGCGCGGGGTGGCCCAGCCGCAGGCCCCGGCGCTGCCCCACCGTGAAGGCGTAGGCGCCGTCGTGCTCGCCAAGGGTCTCGCCGGTCTCGGAGTCGACGATGGGACCGGGCCGCGGACCCAGCCGGTCTCGGAGCCAGGCCCCGGTGTCCCCGGCGGCGACGAAGCAGATGTCGTGGCTGTCCGGCTTGTCGGCGACGCCCAGCCCACGGCGCGCCGCCTCCTCACGGACCTGGGCCTTCGTCGAGTCGCCGAGCGGGAATCGAGCCGCGGCGAGCTGGTCGGGGCGCAGCGTGCCGAGCACGTAGGACTGGTCCTTGGCCAGGTCCACCGAGCGGCGCAGGGTGCCGTCCGGGTCGAGTCTCGCGTGATGCCCGGTGACCACAGCGTCGAAGCCGAGCGCGAGCGCTTTGTCCAGGACGGCGGAGAACTTGATGCGCTCATTGCACTGAACACACGGGTTAGGGGTTCGTCCGGCAGCGTAGTCGGCGACGAACTGGTCGATGACCTCCGCCTCGAAGCGGTCCGCGAGATCCCACACGTAGAAGGGGATACCGAGCACGTCGGCGGCACGACGGGCGTCCCGCGCGTCCTCCAGAGTGCAGCAGCCTCGAGAACCGCCCCGGTCGGAGGCCGGCGACCGGGACAGGGCGAGATGGACGCCGGTCACGTCATGACCGGCGTCCACGGCCCTGGCCGCGGCGACCGCCGAATCGACGCCGCCCGACATTGCCGCGAGCACCTTCATCCCGCTCACGATCCCCATCTCCCGCTACTCCCGCTCTCCCGCTACTCCCGTCCGGCCAGACGGCCCTCCGACCAGCTGCCAGGATCCGCGAGGCAGACCCGCACGACCAGACCCGCGCGAGATCAGATCCGCGAGGTCAGGCCCGCGAGCTCACCAGCCCGGCCCGCCCGTTCGACCACCTGCCCGATCACCGCCACCAGCGCGTCGACGTCCGCGGCGACCGAACCGTGCCCGAGCGAGAAACGCAGCGAACCCCGAGCGTGCGCCTCCTCGACTCCCATAGCCAACAGCACATGAGAGGGCCGCGCGATTCCCGCGGAGCAGGCGGAACCGGTCGAGCATTCCACTCCGTGCGCGTCGAGCAGCATGAGCAGCGAGTCGCCCTCACAGCCGGGAAAGGTCAGATGGGCGTTGCCGGGCAGCCGGCCGGCGCCGGAGGGCGCGCCGTTGAGGACGGCCCCGGGAACCTCCGCGAGCACCCGACGCACCAGGTCATCACGCAGGTCGGTAAGCCGGAGCCGCTCCGCGGGCAGCTCCGCCGTGGCGACGCGCGCGGCCGCCGCGAAGGCGGCGACACCGGGCGTGTTGAGGGTGCCGGAACGGACGTCGCGCTCCTGGCCACCGCCGTGCAGGTGCGGCTCAAGCTCGAGGCCGCGCCGCAGGAGCAGCGCCCCGACTCCGACCGGACCACCGATCTTGTGTGCGCTGATCGTGAGTGCGTCCGCCGCGCTTGCGGCGAAGGACGTCTCCACCTGGCCGAATGCCTGCACCGCGTCGGTATGGAATGGAATGCCGTAGTTGTGCGCGATACTCGCCAGCTCCGCGACCGGCTGGATCGTGCCCACCTCGCTGTTCGCCCACATGACCGAGATCAGCGCGACGGACGACGGATCGGCCTGCACGGCCGCACGCAGTGCCTCCGGGTGCACCAGACCGGTGCCATCCACCGGAATCTTCTCCAGCACCGCGCCCTGCTGCCCGGCCAGCCACGACGCCGTGTCCAGCACGGCGGGATGCTCGACCGCGCTGACCAGCACACGCCGCCGCTGCGGGTCGGCCGCCCGGCGGGACCAGAACAGGCCCTTCACCGCGAGATTGTCACTTTCCGTGCCGCCACCCGTGAAGATGACGTCGGACGGCCGCGCGCCCAGCACCTCGGCCAGCGACTCCCGCGACTCCTCGACGAGCCGGCGTGCGCGCCGACCGCCGGCATGCAGTGATGAGGCGTTGCGCGCGCCGGTCAGGGCTGCGGTGAACGCCTCGACGGCCTCGGGACGCATAGGCGTGGTCGCCGCGTGGTCGAGGTAGGTCACGTCTGTAGAGGGTAGCCGCAGCCTGGACGCCTCAGCTGGGCTCGCCGGGGCCGAGCGGTCCCACCAGGGAAGACCGGGAGGATCGGCACAGCGTGGCCCTCAGAAGTCGCCGGCCCGGCTGCGAAGGTCGGTGAGCAGGTCCACGAGCTCGCGGACCCCGTTCTCGGGCAGACCGGGATCGGCGAACACGCTCTCGTTGAGCTTCTCGGTGGCCGCGAGCGCCGTCGCGCGACCGTCGTCGGTGATTTCGGCGAGGATGGCCCGCCGGTCGGTCGGGTGTGGCTGGCGGCGAACCTGGCCCCGGGCCTCCAGTCGGTCGACGGCACTGGTGACGCTGGTCGGGTGGACCTGGAGCAGGCTGCCGATGCGGCTGAGCGGCAAAGAGCCCCGGCGGCTGAACAGCAGCAGCATCAACAGCTCGTAACGGGCGAACGTCAGATCAAGCGGACGCAGGATCTCGTCGACGCGGGCGAGCAGGATCTGCTGTGCACGCATCAACGAGGTGACCGCGGCCATCCCGTCCGCCACGCCGCCCCACCCGTGCGCCGTCCACTGCCGGTGTGCCTCCGCGATCGGGTCGGTCGGAAGCGGCTTCGGCGGCGACACGACGGCGGTACTCCAAAAGATCGCGGGACGGATGGGCGGATGAATGGCGCTGTCCACTATGCCATTCCCACGTGCCATTCGCGGACCTTGGCAACAGGCGAGGCCCGCCGGCGCAGTGTGCCGGCGGCTCGGCTCGTCCACAACGACGTGCCGAGCCGCCGCCGCCGGGCGTACAACATCTTCACGCGACGATGACCGATGTAGCCGATGACCGATGTGGCGGATGACGGTCACGGCTGCGCGACCGCGCTGCCGCAGCACGTCAACGCCACCGACGTGGCTAGATGTTTCGGCGATACTGCCCGCCGACTTCGAAGAACGCCGCACTGATCTGACCGAGCGAACACACCCGCACCGCGTCCATCAAGGCGGCAAAGGTATTGCCGCCCGCTGTCGCGACCTTCCGCAGATGGTCGAGCGCCAGGGCGGCCTCGGCCGCGTTGCCTGAGGTGAACTCCTCGAGCCGGCGCAGCTGCGACTGCTTCTCCTCCTCGGTGGCCCGGGCCAGCTCGAGGTGGTGTGCGTC
Source organism: Parafrankia sp. EUN1f (assembly GCF_000177675.1). GTDB lineage: Bacteria > Actinomycetota > Actinomycetes > Frankiales > Frankiaceae > Parafrankia. The sequence goes on along the minus strand of NZ_ADGX01000044.1, from coordinate 3,705 downwards.
CTCCTCGTCGTCGTCCGGGCCGAGGAAGGTGTTGACACCGATGATCGGCAGCGAACCGTCGTGCTTGCGCCGTTCGTAGAGCATCGACTCGTCCTGGATGCGACCACGCTGGTATCCGGTCTCCATCGCCCCGAGAACGCCACCACGCTCCGAGATCCGCTCGAACTCGGCGAGGACGGCCTCCTCGACGAGATCGGTGAGCTCATCGATCACGAACGAGCCCTGCAGGGGGTTCTCGTTCCCGGCGAGCCCCCATTCCCGGTCAATGATCATCTGGATCGCCAGTGCGCGCCGGACCGACTGCTCGGTGGGCGTGGTGACCGCCTCGTCATAGGCATTGGTGTGCAGACTGTTGCAGTTGTCATAGATCGCACACAGGGCCTGCAGGGTCGTCCGGATGTCGTTGAAGTTCATCTCGCGCGCGTGCAGCGAACGGCCCGAGGTCTGCACGTGGTACTTGAGCTTCTGCGAGCGCTCCGACGCACCGTAGCGCTCGCGCATGGCCACCGCCCAGATGCGCCTGGCGACCCGGCCGATCACGCTGTACTCGGCGTCCATGCCGTTGGAGAAGAAGAAGGAAAGATTCGGGGCGAAGTCGTCGATGTTCATGCCGCGCGCCAGGTACGCCTCGACGTAGGTGAAACCGTTCGCGAGCGTGAACGCCAGTTGGCTGATCGGGTTCGCCCCGGCCTCCGCGATGTGGTAGCCGGAGATCGACACCGAGTAGAAGTTGCGCACCTGGTTGGCGATGAACCATTCCTGCATGTCGGCCATGCACCGCAGCGCGAACTCGGTCGAGAAGATGCAGGTGTTCTGGCCCTGGTCCTCCTTGAGGATGTCCGCCTGGACCGTGCCACGCACGTTCGCCAACGCCCACGCGGCGACCTCGGCGGCCTCGGCCGCCCGGGGCTCACGGCCATGCTCCACCCGGAAGAGGTCGAGCCTCTGGTCGACCGCCGTGGTCAGGAACATCGCCAGAACGGCCGGCGCCGGCCCGTTGATCGTCATCGAGACACTGGTCGTCGGCGCGCACAGATCGAAGCCGGCGAACAGCGCCTTCATGTCATCCAGCGTGGCGACGGACACACCTGAGGTACCGATCTTCCCATAGACGTCGGGCCGGGCACCCGGGTCACGTCCATAAAGGGTGACCGAATCAAAGGCCGTGCTGAGCCGAGTCGCCGGTGAATCCGCCGAGAGGAGATGGAAGCGCCGATTGGTCCGGAACGGATCGCCTTCCCCGGCGAACATGCGCGCCGGGGCCTCACCAGCCCGCTTGAAGGGAAAGACCCCGGCGGTGAACGGAAACAGCCCCGGCAGGTTCTCCCGCCGGCGGAACCGGACAAGCCGGGCATCGTCGTCTATCTCCGGAACCGCCACCCGGGGCAGCGAGGTTCCGGAGAGGGTGGTGCGTACCAGCGGAGTGCGGATCTCCCGGCCGCGCACGGTGTAGACCATCTCGTCGCCGGAACGCTCCGCGCGCACCGCGGGCCAGGACTCGATCAGGTCACGCGTCTCGGCATCAAGGCGCGACTCGGCGGCATCCCGCAGGCTTCGCAGCAACCGCAGGTCCGACTGCTCGGCCTGCCCGGCCTGCTCCTGCCCCGTGCCCTGCTGATGCGCTTCGAGCTCGGCGATGGCGGTGGCCAGGTGCTCGCGACGACGTGCCAGCACCGCCTGTGCCTCCGTGTGGGCGTGGTAGCCCCGGACAGCATCCGCGATCTCCGCGAGATAGCGGATCCGGGCCGGCGGAACGACCGTGGTCAGACCACTGGATACCCGCACCTCCACGGGTTCGAGCGCGCCCTGCTTCAGCTCCAGGCCACGCTCACCGAGGAGATCGCGCAGGCAGAAGTACAGCGCCGTGACGCCGTCGTCGTTGAAGCGGGCCGCGGACGTGCCGAAGACCGGCATCTCCTCCCACTCTGCGCCGAACTCCTCCCGATTGCGGACCATCTGACGCGCGACATCGCGCCGCGCGTCCTCGGCACCACGGCGCTCGAACTTGTTGACGGCCACCGCGTCCGCGAAGTCGAGCATGTCGATCTTTTCGAGCTGGGACGACGCCCCGTACTCGGGCGTCATGACATACAGGGAGACGTCACAGAAAGGCACAATGGCGGCGTCGCCCTGGCCGATTCCGGGGGTCTCGACAATCACCAGGTCATAACCCGCTACCTTGCAGGCCGCCACGATGTCGGCGAACTGCTCGGGCAGCTCCCGCCCGGCCCTTCGCGTTGCCAGCGACCGGAAGAAGGTCAACGCCACGTCGCCGCCCGACCTCGGCCCCGCTGGCTCGAGGCCGGCATCCGGCCGCATCGCCAGCGCGTTCATCCTGATCCGGTCGCCGAGCAGCGCTCCGCCGCCGCGCCGCCGTGTCGGGTCGACGGCCAACACCGCGATGCGCAGCGAATCGCTCTGATCAAGCCGAAAGCGTCGCAGCACCTCGTCGGTGAGCGAGGACTTGCCTGATCCGCCCGTGCCTGTGATGCCGAGGACCGGCACCGGCGGCCGGTCTGCGGCCGCCGCCGCTTCCCGGACGGCAGCGGCAAAGGCGGCATCCCGAGAATCCTCGAGCACGGTGATCGCCCGGGCCAGCGCGGCATCGCCACCGGCACGCAGATCCCCCAGCGCCGGCGCGACCGCGGCCAGGTCCACATCGCTTTCCCGGACGATCCTGTTGACCATGAGAGCCAGCCCGAGTCGCCGGCCGTCCTCCGGAGAGAAGATCCGTGCCACGCCGCGCGAGTGCAGCAGATCGATCTCCTCCGGGACGATGACACCGCCACCGCCGCCGTAGACCCGCACGTGCCCAGCGCCGCGCTCACGCAGCCGCTCGACGAGATAGGTGAAGTACTCGACGTGGCCGCCCTGGTATGAGGAGATCGCGACCGCCTGCGCGTCCTCCTGGATGGCGGCCGTCACGACCTCATCGACCCCACGGTCGTGCCCGAGGTGGATCACCTCCGCACCCTGTGCCTGGAGGATGCGCCGCATGATGTTGATCGCGGCGTCATGACCATCGAAGAGAGCTGCCGCGGTGACAACCCGCACCGGCCGGGTGGGCACGTGCAACGTGGGGATCTCCTGCTCCGCCGCGGTAACTGCGCTCATGGCCACGCTCCCTGGACGACGCTCGGCTGCCACCGAATCTCGCTGGCACGTCCGATAGTAGGACGTCCATGAAGTTGGGGCCAACTGTGCGACTGACGACCGCGTCTCAGGGGCCGCATCTCAGGAGTAGCCGACCGCACGATGTGCCGGCATCCCGTTGCCGCAGGGCGAGGATCCGATGATCGCGGCTACCAGGGAGTCGGCAGCGAGACCCAGGGCGACGGCAGATCCGGCGATGCCGCCGCTTCCGACGCCGCCGCCGCCGCTTCCGAGCAAGAACAGAAAACTTCGGCTGCTGCAACAGCCGAAATCCTCAGATCTTGCGGATCACCAAGTGGCACCCTGTCCCATATACACCTATAGGCATGGATCGCCGGTGCCGGGCGGCGCCGCAGCATCCCCGGCGGACCCGTCGAGCACCGAGCGAGCGGGTCCTGTGGTGAACGCAGAAATACCGATGGGGCTGCCCCCGGCCCTAAAGCCAGAAACAACCCCATCGGAAAGAAGTCCGGCGGCGTCCTACTCTCCCACGCGGTCCCCCGCGCAGTACCATCGGCGCTGAAGGGCTTAGCTACCGGGTTCGGAATGGAA
>NZ_ADGX01000045.1 GCF_000177675.1 Parafrankia sp. EUN1f | reverse complement strand
GGCGGTGGCGGCATGTGGGGCTCCACCGGCTGGGGCCGGATGTTCGGCTCGGAGATCGGTACCCAGATCTCCTGGCTGATCCCGACCGCGCTCGTCCTGCTGGTCGCGGGCCTGTGGGTGACCAGGCGGGCAGCCCGGACGGATCCGGCCCGCGCGGCGTTCGTGGTCTGGGGCGGCTGGCTGCTGATCACCATGATCGTGTTCAGCCGGATGAAGGGCATCTTCCACGCCTACTACACGGTGGCGCTCGCGCCGGCCGTCGGCGCGCTCGTCGGCATGGGCGCCGCGGTTCTGTGGCGCCGGCGGGAGCACCCGCTCGCCACGGCCACCCTGGCCGGCACGCTGACGCTGACGGCGATCTGGTCCTACGTCCTGCTGAACCGCACTCCCGACTGGCATCCGTGGATCCGCTGGGCGGTGCTGATCATCGGCTTCGCCGCGGCGCTGCTCTTCGTGGTCTTCCGCTGGCTGCCCCGCGCCGCCCGGCTGGCGGTCGTGACCACGGCCCTGGTCGCCGCGCTGCTCGGCCCGCTGGGGTATTCGATGGCGACCGCGGCGGTGCCTCACACCGGTTCGATCCCGTCGGCCGGGCCGAGCGGGAGCGGCGGATTCGGCGGCATGGGCGGAGGCTTCCCAGGCGGAGGCGGCGGCCGGGGTGGTACCGCCTTCGGTGGCGGCCAGAACGGCACCGGCCAGGGCACCTTCCCCGGCGGCACCGGGGGCTTCCCGGGCGGCACGGGCCAGAACGGCGGTGGCCAGAACGGCACCGGCCAGGGCCAGGGCACCCTCCCCGGCGGCGGCACCGGGGGCTTCCCGGGCGGCGGCACGACGGGCGGCTTCGGCGGCGGTGTCGGCGGTATGGGCGGCGGCGGCATGGGTGGCCTGTTGGGGGCCACCGATCCCAGCGACGAGATCCTCGCGCTGCTGGAGCAGGACGCATCGTCGTACACCTGGGTGGCCGCGTCCGTCGGGTCGAACAACGCGGCCGGCTACCAGCTCGCCACCGGCGACCCGGTGATGGCGATCGGCGGCTTCAACGGCAGCGACCCGTCCCCGACGCTTGAGCAGTTCAAGCAGTACGTCGCGGACGGCCGCATCCACTACTTCATCGGTGGCGGCGGGTTCGGCGGGCAGAGCGGTGGCAGCCAGGCATCCAGCGAGATCGCCGCCTGGGTGCAGGAGAACTTCACCGCCACCACCGTCGACAACGTCACGCTCTACGACCTGACCGCGTCGACCTCGGCGACGTCCTCCGCGTCGGGGAGTTCCTCGGGCAGCTCAAACACCTGATCCGGACTAATCCAGCAGACCTGAAAAAGGCTCAGCAGGTGGCCGGATGGTTCCCTCGTGGACCATCCGGCCACCACCGTCCCGACCGACCCCCAGCCGGGATCTCCATGCCCCGCGAGATAGAAAAGGATCAGCGTCGTGTTTCCTTTTCGTTCCCCTTTTCGAAAGGTTGCGGAGCGGGCTCACAGCGAGCGCACAGCACTGCCACACGGCCGGCACAGCCCGGCCCTCGACAGTGAGGGCATGACCACGGATGCCTGGACCGGCGGCACCAGAGCGACCAGGACGGACGCCGCAATGCCGGCGCGATACAGGGAACCGGGGAGCCGCTCGGAAACAGCCCACCGCGCAGACCAGCCGGTCGACGCACAGCGAGGCTTCTTCACCGAACCGGCGCGAAGCACCGCGCCGCCGGGCGGCACCGATCTGGTACCCAGGCCCCGGAGCGAACGACTTTTCACGGATCGTCCGGTACTCGACGTCGTCATTCCCGTCTACAACGAGGAAAACGACCTGGCTCCCTGCATAGCCCGACTGCACACACATCTGCGGACGACATTTCCATACCCTTTCCAGATCACGGTCGCCGACAATGCCAGCACGGACCGGACGCTGGCGATCGCGTACGCGATGGAGGCCGAGCTCCCCGAGGTCTCGGTGATCCACCTCGACGTCAAGGGGCGCGGCCGGGCACTGCGCGCCGCCTGGGGCATCTCGGTCGCCCCCGTCCTTGCCTACATGGACGTCGACCTCTCGACCGACCTGGCCGCGCTGCTCCCCCTGGTCGCCCCGCTGATCTCCGGGCATTCGGATCTCGCGATCGGGACCCGGCTCGCCCGCTCGTCCCGGGTGGTGCGCGGGCCGAAGCGCGAGGTGATCTCCCGCTGCTACAACCTGCTGCTGCGCGGCACGCTCGCCGTCCGGTTCACCGACGCCCAGTGCGGTTTCAAGGCGATCCGCGCCGATGTCGCCGGGAGCCTGCTGCCGCTCGTCGAGGACAGCGGTTGGTTCTTCGACACCGAGATGCTGGTCATCGCGCAGCGCAGTGGGCTGCGCATCCACGAGGTTCCGGTCGACTGGGTCGACGACCCGGACAGCCGGGTGGACGTCGTCGCGACCGCGATGGCCGATCTGTTGGGCGTCGCCCGGCTCGCCCGCGCGCTCGGCACCGGGGCGCTGCCGATCGCCGAGCTGCGCCGCGAGTTCGGGCGCGCGCCACTGAACGGAGCCTCGATGGTTGCGGGAAACGGGGCCAGCCTGGGCCCGGGGGCGGGAGCCGGGGCAGGGACGGCCGCGGTCGCCGCCGCGGGTCCACGCGGCGCGGGCGGGCCCGTGCCCGGCGTCCCGGCGGGGCTGACCCGGCAGCTGGTGCGCTTCACCGGCGTGGGTGTCGCCAGCACGCTGGCCTATCTGCTGCTGTTCCTGCTGCTGCACGGAGCCACCGGCGCCCAGGCGGCGAACCTAATCGCGCTGCTGGTGACGGCGATCGCGAACACGGCGGCGAACCGCCGGCTCACCTTCGGCGTCAGTGGGCGTGACGACGCGGGCCGCCACCATCTGCAGGGCCTGTTCGTCTTCGCGATCGGTCTCGCGTTGACCAGCGGCTCGCTGGCGGCCCTGCACGCCGTCAGCGACGACCCCGGCCGGCTCCCCGAGCTGACCGTGCTCGTGCTCGCGAACCTGGCGTCAACCGTGATCCGGTTCCTGCTCCTGCGTGCCTGGGTGTTCCATCCGTCCCGGCTGCGCCGCCGCGCCCGCGCCCGGCACGGCGGAACCGCCTGACCGGCAGGCACGCCTCACCGACAGGCACCGCATGGCCCCTGACCACCGGCATCGCCTGACGGAGCGGTGCCGGTGGGGCTGTCTGCTGACAAAACCTGAGGATTGCGGTCGTTGGAACGACCGCAATCCTCAGATCTTGCGGATTCGCAACCCCACCCCACGCGCCCCTCGAAGTCGACGGTCCGGATCCGCCACTTCTCGGGATCTTGCTACGTGTGTCAGGAACTCAGGAGGCCAGTACCAGCAGCAGGTCGCCGACCTCGACGGACTCGCCGCTGGTGCGTACGAGCTCGGTGACGGTGCCGGCGGCGGGGCTGGTGACGGCGGCTTCCATCTTCATGGCCTCGATGACGGCGAGCTTCTGGCCCTTCTCGACGGTGTCGCCGACGGCGACGGCGAACGTGACGATGCCGGGCAGGCCGGCGCCGACGTGGCCGGGGTTGTTCGGGTCGGTGCGCCGGGCCGCGGCGGCGGTGGTGGTGATCGACTTGTCCCGGACCCGGACGGGCCGGGGCTGGCCGTTGACCCGCAGGTACAGGGTGCGCATGCCGGCGTCGTCAGGCTCCCCGATGGTTTCGAGCTCGACGATGATCTCGACGCCGGGTTCGAGGAAGACGTGGGCGGGGCGGCCGGGCTGCAGGCCGAACAGGAACGCCTCGGTGGGGATGACGGAGGAGTCACCGTAGGCGGCGACGGCCTGGGTGTAGTCCTTCCACGGGCCGGGGAACAGCAGCCGGGACAGGGCGGCGCGCCGGCCGGCGCCCGGATCGGCGATGGCGGCGGCGTCGTCGGGGGCGAGGGTGGCGGCCGGCGGTTCGGGGTGGCGCCCGGCCAGCGCACGCTCGCGGAACGGCTCGGCGAACCCGGCGGGCGGGGTGCCCAGCTCCCCGGCGAGGTAGCCCAGGACGCTCGCGGGCAGGTCGTACTCCTCGGGGTGGTCACGCAGCCGGTCGACGTCGACGGAGCCGCCGGCGATGTAAAGGGCGAGGTCGCCGACGACCTTGGAGGTGGGGGTGACCTTGATGGGCTTGCCGAGCAGCTCGTTGGCGACGGCGTAGCACTCGGTGACCTCGGTCCAGCGGTCACCGAGGCCCAGGGAGATGGCCTGCTGGCGCAGGTTGGTCAGCTGACCGCCGGGGATCTCGTGCCGGTACACCGCGCCGGTCGGTGCGCGCAGCCCGGCCTCGAACGGCACATACAGGTCACGGACCGCCTCCCAGTACGCCTCCATCGCGGACAGGGCCGCCAGCGGGATGCCGGTCGCCCGGTCGGTGTGGTCGGTGGCGGCGACGAGCGCGGACAGGTTCGGCTGGCTGGTGCCACCGGACATCGGCGCGGCGGCGGCGTCGACCGCGTCGACCCCGGCCGCGGACGCGGCCAGCAGGGTGGCGAGCTGCCCGCCGGCGGTGTCGTGGGTGTGCAGGTGGACGGGCAGGTCGAACCGTTCCCGCAGCGCGGTGACGAGCTGGCTCGCGGCGGCGGGGCGCAGCAGCCCGGCCATGTCCTTGATGGCGAGCAGGTGCACGCCGGCGTCGACGAGCTGCTCCGCGAGGCGCAGGTAGTAGTCGAGGGTGTAGATCCGCTCACCGGGGTTGGTGAGGTCGCCCGTGTAGCACAGGGTGCCTTCGGCGAGGGCCGTGCCGGTCTCCAGGACGGCCTCGATCGCGGGGCGCATCTGCTCGATGTCGTTGAGCGCGTCGAAGATCCGGAAGATGTCGAGGCCGGTCGCGGCGGCCTCCGCGACGAACGCGCGCACGACGTCGTCCGGGTAGGGGGTGTAGCCGACGGCGTTGCGGCCGCGCAGCAGCATCTGCAGGCAGATGTTCGGCACCGCCGCGCGCAGGGCGGCGAGGCGCTCCCACGGGTCCTCGGACAGGAAGCGCAGCGCCACGTCGTAGGTGGCCCCGCCCCAGCACTCCAGGCTCAGCAGGCCCGGTGTCGCCTCGGCGAACACCGGGGCGGCGGCCAGGATGTCGAAGCTGCGCAGCCGGGTCGCCAGCAGCGACTGGTGCGCGTCGCGCAACGTGGTGTCGGTGACCGCGAGCTCGGTGCGGGCCCGCAGATCGGCGGCCCAGCCGGCCGGGCCGAGGGCGACGAGGCGCTGCCGCGACCCCGAGGCCGGGGTGTCGGCGGACAGCGGCGGCAGCATGGTGCGCGGGTCCGTCAGCGCGCCGCCCGCGGGCCGGGCGTGGCCGTTCACCGTGCTCTCGGCGAGGCGGGCCAGCATGCGGCTGGTCGCGTCGCTGTCATCGGCAGCGCTCAGCAGCCCCGGCCGCTCGTCGATGAAGGACGTCGTCACCCCACCGGCCAGGAAGTCGGGATCGGCCAGCAGGCTGGTGAGAAACTCGATGTTGGTCCGTACTCCGCGCACCCTGAACTCCTTCAGGGCACGGCGGGCCCGCCGCGACGCCTTCTCCAGCGTCGCGCCACGCGCGGTCAGTTTGACCAGCAGCGAATCGAAGTACGGGCTGACCTCCGCACCCGGATAGGTGGCACCGTCCAGGCGTACTCCGGGCCCGCCCGGCGACTGGTAGAAGGTGATCGTTCCGGTGTCGGGCCGGAATCCGTCGGAGGGGTCCTCCGTGGTCACCCGGCACTGGATCGCCGTCCCCCGCAGCGAGACGGACTCCTGCGACAGGTTCAGATCGGCCAGGCTCTCCCCGGCCGCGATCCGCAGCTGCGCACCGACGATGTCGACCCCGGTGACCTCCTCGGTCACCGTGTGCTCCACCTGGATGCGCGGGTTCATCTCCATGAAGGTGAACGTGCCGTCCGCGCCGACCAGGAACTCCACGGTGCCGGCGTTGACGTAGCCCACGTGCCGGGCGAAGCGCACCGCCGCGTCACACAGCGCGTCGCGCACACCGGAGTCCAGCGCCGGCGCGGGTGCGATCTCCACGACCTTCTGGTGCCGGCGCTGCACCGAGCAGTCCCGCTCGAACAGGTGGATCACGTTGCCGTAGCTGTCGGCGAGGATCTGCACCTCGACGTGGCGGGGCCGGTCCACGGCCTGCTCCAGGAACACCGTCCCGTCGCCGAAGGCCGCCGCCGCCTCGCGCGACGCGCTTGTCACCGCGTCGGCCAGGTCCTCGGGCCGCTCGACCCGGCGCAGACCGCGCCCACCGCCGCCACCGGACGCCTTCACGAACAGCGGAAAGCCGACCGCCTCGGCCGCCGCCGCGAAGCCCGTGCCGTCCGGCAGCGGCTCCGAGGCCCGCAGCACCGGAAGGCCCGCCGCGATCGCCGCGTTGCGCGCCGCCACCTTGTCACCGGTCAACCGCAGGACCGCCGGCGGCGGGCCGACGAACGTGACACCGGCCGCCGCGCACGCCTCGGCGAGCACCGCCGACTCCGACAGGAACCCATAGCCCGGATGCAGCGTGTCCGCATCGGCGATCTTCGCGACCCGCAGCAGCGCGTCTATGTCCAGATATCCCCGTACGGGATGACCCGGCTCGCACAGCTCGTACGCCTCGGACGCCTTCGTCCGGTGCAGCGCCGCCACGTCCTCCGGGGTGTAGACCGCGACGGTGCGCAGCCCGAGCTCATACGCGGCCCGGAACACCCGGACCGCGATCTCACTGCGGTTTGCCACAAGCACCTTGCGCACGCGCGGCTCCTCATGGAATGTGCCCCGGAACGTCCCGCACGGACCGAGGGGGTCCGTCGATTTTCGACTGTTTCGCCGGCGAGCGCCAAGATTAGTGACATACATTTCGTCGCCTGGAACGCGGCACCACCCCGCCGACCCGGTATGGATACCCCCTCGCCTGCGAAGATGCCACAACTACGGAACAACAGGGGTTCCCACGCCGCCCACAGACCGACCCCGAAACGGCCCGCCGACCGCCCGGGCCCGCCGTCCGGCCGCGTCACCCCGGGCTCGACGAGCATGCGTCCGCCGACAAGGCGACAGGAAACATGTCAAACATCGGTGACGCTCCGGCTCGGCGCGCCCCACGCTCGCCGACGCCCGCCCCGCAGCCACGCCGTTCCCGCCCCGGTACCCGCGCCGCAGCCGCCCCGTACCCACCCCCGTACCCACCCACCCCCGCAGCCGCGCCGTACCCGCGCCGCAGCCGCGACGCGGTCGTCCCGGCGGGCGGCCATCCACAGGTGCCGATGTCGGAAACCCCCGGCCAGCAGGGGCAGACCACTCCTCCGGGCGCTGATATCCCCAGGCGGACCGCGGTCATCCACAAGTTATCCACAGTCTGGGAGTGTGCCCTCCCCAGAACCGGGCATGATCATGAGGTGCTGCCCTTCGTGGAGAACCTCTCCCTGGTGGACCATCACTGCCACGGGCTGCTCACCCGCGACCTCAGCCGTCCGGACTTCGAGCGCATGCTCACCGAGTCCGACGAGCCCGCCCCGGCCGGCACCACGCTCTTCGACAGTCATGTCGGCTTCGCCGTGCGGCGCTGGTGCGCTCCCGTCCTCGACCTCGCCCCGCACAGCAGTCCCGAGGACTATCTGGCGCGCCGCGGGGAGCTCGGTGTGGAGGAGGTCAACCGACGGTTCGTGCGCGCGGCCGGGATCGGCGCCTTCTGCGTCGACGCCGGCTACCTGCCGGAGCCGCTGATGTCAGCGGGTGAGCTCGCCGTCGCCTGCGGCGCGGCAGGCCACGACATCCTGCGGCTCGAACGGCTCGCCGAGACCCTGGCGGTCGACATCGTCACCGGCCAGCTCGGCGTCAACCACTTCGCCGACACCATCCGCGAGCGGATCGCCGGGGCGAGCCCGACAACCGTGGGGCTGAAGTCCGTCGCCGCCTACCGGGTCGGCCTCGCGCTGCCGGCGGCCCGGCCGACCGACCGTGAGGTCACCGCCGCCGTGCGGGAGTGGATGGCCCTGATCCGGCGGGGAGTGCCCATCCGGCTGGCGAACCCGCTGCTGCACGCCTTCCTGATCTGGACCGGGGTGGACGCCGGTCTGCCCATCCAGATCCACGTCGGCTACGGCGACGCCGATCTCGACCTCGACCGCTGCAACCCGCTGCTGCTCACCGGCCTGCTGCGGGCGCTCGCACCGACCGGGGTGCCGGTGATGCTCCTGCACTGCTACCCCTACCACCGCGAGGCCGGCTACCTGGCCCAGATCCTGCCCACCGTGCACATGGACGTCGGGCTCGCCCTCCAGAACCTCGGGCGCCGGGCGCCGGTGCTGCTCGGCGAGGCGCTTGAGCTGGTCCCGTTCAGCAGGTTCCTGTTCTCCACCGACGCGTTCGGGCTCGGCGAGCTCTACCTGCTCGGCTCGCTGCTGTTCCGCCGAGCCCTGTCGACCGTGCTGGCGGACGGGATCGCCGACGGCGACTGGACCGAGCAGGACGCCACCCGGCTGGCGGAGATGATCGGCGCCGGGAACGCCCGCCGCGTCTACCGGCTGGACGAGCCGGGCCGGGAGACCGCGGCGGTCACCGCCTCGCGCCTCCCGGCGGTCGCGCCAACCGCGGCAGCCGCGTCCGCGACGGTGGAGATCGCGGCGCCGGAGACCGGAGCGCCGGAGACCGCGGCGTCGCCGGTCGAGCCCCAGCCGCAGCCGCAGCCGCACTAGTGTTCGGCGCCTCAGTAGCTCCTTTTCCGGGAGGAGGGCGAAGGGTTGAGGATTTTGGTCGTTCTGGCAACCAAAGTCCTCAGGCCTTGTCAGGTAGCAGTGGCCGCCGCGGCGGCAGCCGGAAGCCGCGATTCGAAGCGTTGAGGATCTCCGTCGTCCCGACGACCATAATTCTCAGATCTTGTCCGGAAGCAGCATCAGCCGAGCCCGCGGGTGGCATCGTGGCCGAGCAGACCGGCCCGACCCCCGCGGCGAGTTGCCATAGGCTGACGGCCCTATGAGCAGGATCGAGCAGCGGCGGGCATTCGCCGGTCCGCGGGCGGCAGCACGATGATCGTCGCGATCGAGGGCGTCGACGGTGCGGGAAAGCACACCCTCACCTCCCGTCTCGTCGAGGCCCTGACCGCGGCCGGGCGCACCGCCGCGACCTTCTCCTTCCCCCGCTACACGGCCGGGCCGCTCGGCACCGCCGTCCGGGCGATGCTCGACGGCGACGAGCGCCTCGCCGGGGTTGCGGGGTCGGCCCGGGCCACGGCCCTGCTGTTCGCCCTCGACCGGGCGAACGCGCTGCCCGAGCTCGCCGCCCGCGCGGCCGAGCACGACGTCCTCCTCGTCGACCGCTACCTGGCTTCCAACGCCGCGTACGGTGCCGCCCGCCTGCCCGCCGACGAGCGGCCTGACTTCCTGGCCTGGATCGCCGAGCTGGAGCTGACCGCCCTGCGCCTGCCGCGGCCGGATCTCCAGGTGCTGCTGGACGTCCCGGTGGAAACGGCCCGCGCGGCGGCCCGCCAGCGCGCCGCCGGCGACGCCACCCGCGCGCTGGACACGTTCGAGCGCGACGAGGGGCTCCAGGAACGCTGCGCCGGCATCTACCGCCACCTGGCGGCGGACGGCTGGGTCGCCCCCTGGATCGTCGCGGACCGGGCGACCGGGGCCGAGGCCGTCCTGGACGCACTGCTGTCCGGGTCGGCGCGGACGCTCCAGTCGTCGCAGTCGCTCTAGCGGTCCCCAGCCCCCAGCCCCCGGTGACCGGGGACCGGGGACCGCGTAGCCGTCCCCAGCCCGGCACGGTCACCGCGGCACGGCGCGGGTTACCCCAACGCGGGCCGCGAGTTGTCCCGCGCGGGCAGAAGTCCCCTGACCGGCCGGAAGGTAGCCCATGAAAACTGTTCCCTGGAGACAGTTTTAGGTTCGGATTCCACTCCGGGTGGCCATGGCCATCAATCATGGAGCGATGTCAGAGTTCATCTATGGGATCCCCTACGGACATCGACCTGTTGCGCGAACTTGAGCCGGTCGCGGAAGCGAACGTCAACCGGCATCTGAGCATCGCGGCGGAGTGGATGCCACACGAGTACGTCCCGTGGAGCCAGGGCCGTGACTTCGACACGACGCCGTGGGCCCCGGAGCAGTCCGTGCTCTCCGAGGCGGCCCAGATGGCCTTCGAGGTCAACCTCCTCACCGAGGACAACCTGCCCAGCTATCACCGCGAGATCGCGGTCGCGTTCGGGCGGGACGGCGCATGGGGGACGTGGGTCGGCCGCTGGACCGCCGAAGAGGGCCGCCACGCGATGGCCATGCGGGACTATCTCCTGGTGACCCGCGCGGTCGACCCCGTGACGCTGGAGCGCGACCGGATGCTGCAGATGCAGCGCGGCTACGACTCCGGGGCGAAGACCGCGCTGGAGGCGATGACCTACGTGTCGTTCCAGGAGCTGGCGACCCGGGTCAGCCACCGCAACACCGGGCGCGTCACCGGCGAGCCCTTCGCCGAGAGGCTGCTCACCCGCGTCGCCGCGGACGAGAACCTCCACATGATCTTCTACCGGAACCTGGTCGCCGCGGCCCTGGAGCTGGCCCCGGAGCGCCTGCTGCCGATCATCCGGGACGAGCTGATGAAGTTCGAGATGCCCGGCACCGGCATCCGGGACTTCGGCCGCAAGGCCCGCTACATCGCCCAGTCCGGCATCTACGACCTGCGGATCCATCACGACGACGTGGTCGCTCCCATCCTGCGGCACTGGAAGCTGCTCAGCCTCGAGGGTCTGTCGGGCGACGCCGCGAAGGCACAGGCGGACATCGGCGTCTTCATGAGCGGCCTCGACGCGCTCGCCACCCGCCAGACGGAGAAGAAGGCCGCCGCAGCGGCCCGCCGGGCCGCCCGCGAGGCACAGCAGCCCACGCCGGTCGCCGCCGGCTGAGCCGGCACACACCCACCCGGAGGGCGGAACGAGGGAAACAGGGGCCCCTGTCGTAACTGCTCCCCGATGTCCGTAGTGTCCGTGGCGTGAGTGGCGGGACCGCCCGGTGCTCACCGCCACCACGCACGAAACGGACGGACCGAAGTGAGCACACATCGCGGGTCCGCGCGACCGATCCCCAGGTCCCAGCTGATTACCGGGGCGCTGGCGGTGATCGCGCTCGTGGCCGCCTTCATGGTCGGGCAGAAGGGCTCGGGCGGCGGCGGCTCCTCGGCCGTGGCCGAGGAATGTCGATCCGGCGCGGCCAGCTCTGGGACGGCTGCCTCCGCACCGGCCTGCCGCACCGCCGCACCGACCTCCCCCACCGGGGCCGGCGACAGCCGCACCCCGGCCACCCCGACCACAACGCCCAGTTCCAGCACCCGGCCGGCGGGGAAGGGCACCGCCGGGCAGACATCGTCCGAGGGCGGCGACAGCGACGCGGCCGACAGCGCCGGCACCACCACAGTGCGCTCACAGTCCGCGACGACCACCCGGCCGAGCAGCACGCGGCCAAGGGCCACGACGGCCAGGCCACGCGCCGGGAACACCCAGGCGCCGGGCCTCGACCTGCGGCTGCCGCCCGTGACGCTCCCAAGCTGCCTCATCGGCTGCGGCTGATCCGAGCGGCCGCGGCCCTCGGTCCGGTATGTCCACCCGGGTTGGCCGGGTGGAGGCAGGACGGGCCGAAGCTTTCGCGTGAGGTTTCACACGGCACCGCGACGTACCAGTGAGTGCACAGGTAATTCAGTTTCATCTCGTATCCGGTTCACAGCTGGGCGCTGTCTCGTTGGAGGGACGTCGACAGCGCCCGCTGTGAACCTGATCCAGACGAACACGAGCACCTGGGCCTCCAGTACGGATCCCCGAGGAGCCGCCATGCCGCCGTCCGCCGCCAGGCCGCGTCCAGCCGCCCCGTCCATCTCCCTTGCCGTGATCGGTGGCACGCTCGCCGGTGCGGCGGTCGACCGGCTGGCCGCGCGGCTCGCGGTCCGCCGCGCCAACCGCCGGCTGAGCGGACGTCTCGGAGCGCTGGACGCGACGGTGCGGGTCCGGCCGCCGCGGTTCCCCTATCTGCTGCACGCGGCCACCGGGCGCCAGGCAGTCCTCGAGGTCAGCGCGACGGCGTCCTACGGCGAGCTGCGACGGTTGCGACGCGGTTGCGATGCCGCCGGCAACACCTGGGACGACCCGGCCTACGCGCTGATGTCCCTGTTCGGCGGCTATCTGGGGGTCTTCGGCGACTCCTGCGGGCCCGTCTTCGACGGCGACCCGGCCAGGATGTCCCCACCCGAGGCGCGGTGGACGGACATCACCTACGGCGGCGACGAGCGACTGTCCATCGGCACCGAGATCGACCTGGGCAACCGCACGCTGGCCATCCGGATCATCGGCATCCCCCTGGTCCGGGACGGCCGCCTCGCCCTGCTGCCGGACGAGATCGTCCTGGGGAACCAGCGGCTGCCGGGTGAGCTGATGACCTCCGCGAACACGGCGGTCTTCGCCGAGCCGGTGGTGATCCTGCCGTCCTTTCCCCGCGGGACCCGTCTCGCCGACGCTGTCGCAACCCCCGAAGGCCTGCGCCTGCGCTTCGAGCAGCGCGAGCCCGCCCGCCACTGACCACCATTGACGCTGGCCACCATTGACGCTGGCCACCACTGACGCTGGCCACCGCTGGCCGTTCGCGCTCCCGCCCTGCGCCGGACGCGGTACGTCCGTTGCGGTATCCCGGTCTACGCCTCGGGACGGATGCCCTTCCGGACCGCCGCCGGTTACCGTCGGAACGATGCAGCGGACCAGTCGTCGGGTCCAGCCGAGGGTCAGCCAGCTCGTCGCGGGCCTCGGGAAGTGGGCCGGGATCGAGGAGAGCACGGGCGTCTGCGACGTTCGCAGCTGTCCGCCTGCCGGCCTGCTCGCGCGCATCCCCTCCGCGACCGTCCGCCGCGTCGCGACGGTGGTGATGGCCGACGTCCTGCCCACGGTGATCCTCGGCGTTGTCTTCCTGGCCGGGTCACGCAACGCGGCCCAGGGGCAGATCCCACCCGGCCGCGAGCTGGACAGCGCCGCCTACGCCCTGCTCGTCCTGGCGACCGGCCTGTTCCCCCTTCGCAGGTACAAGCCGCTGGCACTGTTCGTCGCCGAGGTACTCGTCATCGGCGTCTACACCGCGATCGGTTATCCACATGGGCCCGCGGTCATCGTGGTCGTCATCGCGAGCTTCACGCTCAGCGTGCAGGCCCCGACCCGTACCGCTCGCCGGGCGGCGAAGGGAACCGCGGCGGTTCTGCTGACGGCCACCGTGGTGGCCCACCTCCGCGGCTACGTCGGCGGTGGCTGGGAGCTCGCCTTCGCGTGTGCCGGGATGCTCGCGGTCGCCGTGATCCCGGCGATGCTGGGGGCCCTCATCCGGCTGAGCCGGATCGCGTCGGCGCGGGCCAAGGAGGAACAGACCCGCCGGCGGGTCGAACAGGAGCGCCTGCGGATGGCCCGCGAGGTCCATGACGTCGTCGGCCACGGCCTGTCGATCATCTCGCTGCACGCGGCGGTCGCGCTGCACGTGCTCGACCGGCGGCCGGAACAGGCCCAGGTTGCCCTCGAAGCCATCCGCCGCACCAGCGTCGACGCGCTGAACGAGCTGCGCGCCACGCTCGCGATCACCCGCGCAGGCGACGGCCGCGCCCCCGGCCTGCGCCTCGACACGCCCGGCGGAACACCCGCCGCTCACGGCGAGGCGAACGCCGGCACCGCGCCCACCTCCGCCGGGCCGGATGGGCACGCGGGTCCGAGCAGCTACCCGGCGGGCGGCGAGCCGGTGCCGAACGGCCGCGCGGCGGACGGCCAGGCGGACAGCCGGGCGGCGGACGGCCCGGCGGCAGACGGTCCAGCGGCAGGCGGCCCGGAGGCGGACGACCGGGCGGCGGACGGCGGTCGCGGTGCGCCCCGGACGCCCCAGACCGGCCTGAGCCGGCTGCCGGGCCTGATCTCCGAGGTCCGGCTCTGCGGAACCGCCGTGGACCTGACCACCAAGGGGGACCTCGACGGCCTGCCCGCCGAGGTAGATCTCGCCGCCTATCGGATCGTGCAGGAGTCGCTGACCAACGTGCTGCGCCATGCCGGTGCCGCCGAGGTCAGGGTCGCCCTGCACGCGACCGACATCCGGCTGCGCATCGAGATCGTCGACACGCCCACGCAAGCCGCGGATGCGCCGGACCCGGCGACGACTCCGGCCACAGACGGACACGGCCTTCGGGGTTGCGCGAGCGCGTCGCGGAACTGGGCGGAGCCTTCACCGCCGGGCCACGCCCGGCGGGAGGCTGGTGCGTACGCACCGAGCTGCCGATCGCCGCGCGGACCGCGCTGGGAGCCGCGCAACCACAACCGCAGCCGCAGGCGCGGCCGCAACCACAGCCACTGGCACAGGCACAGGCACAGGCCGACCGAGCCGGGACCGCCGGATGATCCGAGTGGTGATCGCCGACGACCAGCCGCTCATCCGCCTCGGGCTGAAGGTCCTGATCGAGACGGAGGCAGACCTCGAGCTCGTCGGCGAGGCGGAGAACGGCCTGGCCGCGCTCGACCTCGTGCGCCGGGTCAGCCCGGATGTCGCCCTGCTCGACATCCGGATGCCGGGCCTGGACGGGCTGGCGGCGCTGCGGGAGATCACCGCCGACCCTGCGCTGGCAGCCACCCGGGTCGTCATCGTCACCACGTTCGAGCTGGACGAGTACGTCTTCGAGGCGCTGCGCAACGGGGCCTCCGGCTTCGTCCTGAAGGACGCCGAGCCCGCGGACCTGCTGCGGGCCATCCGGGTGGTGGCCGCCGGCGAGTCGCTGCTGTCCCCCACCGTCACCCGCCGGGTCATCGAGGCGTTCGCCCGGCGGCCCAGTGCCCCGGCCGCGGTGGATCTCAGCGGCCTCACCGGCCGGGAACGCGAGGTCATGGGCCTCGTGGGCATGGGCCTGTCCAACGACGAGATCGCGGCCCACCTCGTCATCAGCCCGGCGACCGCGCGAACCCACGTCAGCAGGGTGATGATCAAGCTCGCCGCCCGTGACCGCGCCCAGCTCGCCGTGCTCGCCAACCAGGCCGGGCTCGCGGGCTGAGGCCGCCCAGCGCAGGCGCCCCGGCGACTACTCCCGCAAGCGTAGGTACCGGCCCGCCACTCTGCGCAGACCGATGACGATTTTCGACGGACGACATGACAACCGGTGACGACCAGGCTGAGCGCCATGACAGCAGCCACCACCATCCGGACCGGGCAGGTGACCGGCCCACCGGCGATCGACGTGCGCGGCCTGACGAAACGGTACGGCCGCCGCACCGTCGTCCAGAATCTCGACATCACCGTTCCGGCCGGGGTCGTCGCCGGGTTCGTCGGCCCCAACGGGGCGGGCAAGACAACCACGCTGCGCATGCTGCTCGGCCTCGTCCGGCCGACCGCGGGTGACGGCACCGTGCTGGGCGAGCCGCTGCGGGCGCCCGAGGACTTCCTCCCGCGATGCGGGGCGCTGATCGAGGGCCCCGCGCTGTACCCAGGGCTGTCCGGGCGGCGCAACCTGCACTCGCTGGCCGTCCTCGCCGGGCAGGACCCGGCCATCGCCGACGACGTCCTCGACCAGGTGGGGCTGGCGGGGCGGGCCGACGACGCCTACCGCACCTACTCGCTCGGGATGAAGCAGAGGCTCGGAATCGGAGCCGCCCTGCTGTCCGACCCCGACCTGCTGGTGCTCGACGAGCCGACGAACGGCCTGGACCCCGCCGGCATCCGGCAGATGCGCGACCTCGTGCGATCACTGGCCGAGGCGCCGCCCGGCGAACGGCATCGGGCGCGCACGGTACTGGTCTCGTCCCACCTGCTCGCCGAGATCGAGCAGATCTGTGACTGGCTCATCGTGCTGGAGAAGGGCCGGCTCGCCTACCAGGGCCCGACCGCCAGCTTCATGGCCTCCTCCGGAAGCCGGGTCGAGCTGCGGCCCGAGAGCCCCGACGCGCTGGGCATGCTGGCGGACCTGGTCGCGGGCCTGGGCCTGCCCTGCGAACGGGCCGGTGACCGGGTCCTCGTCGAGATCAGGCCTGCCACGGGAACAGACCCGGCGGGCGACGCGCGGCCGGCGCCCGAGCCGGCCCTCGCCGCGGTCAACCGGGCCGCGCACGCGAACGGGATCACTCTGGTGGAGATGACCTGGCGGCAGGCCAGCCTGGAGGATCGTTACCGGGATCTGGTCGAGGTCACCGCCGGGGGTGCCCAGTGAGCGCGGCACTGCAGGCCACCGTCCGCGCCTACCGCGCCGAGCTCGTCAAGCTGCAGCGTCCGGGGGTGGCCCTGTCCATGGCCGCCGTCACGCTGCTCACCGTGCTGCCCACGGTGCTGGCGATCGTGCTGGCCGACGACACCTTCACCCCGCCGAGCCCGGGCCAGCCGGGCCTGTCGATCTCGATTCCGCAGCTCGAGACGGCGCAGGGCCTGGTCCTGGGCTTCCGGGGCGGCACGACGTTCATCGGGCTGCTCGTCTTCGTGCTCTTCACGGTCAGCATGACCGCCGAGTTCAGCCAGGGCACGGTGCGGAGCCTGTTCCTGAAGGAGCCCCGGCGGTTGAGCTGGCTGGTCGGGCGACTCGGCATCATGCTCTGGACGGTCGCGATCGCGCTGTTCCTCGCGCTCGTGCTGAGCCTGGTCGCCTCGACGGTGCTGGCCGCCGTGCGCGACATCGACACCGGCGAATGGTGGACGGCCACCGCGCTCGGCGAGGTCGCCACCGCCTACCTGAACGCGCTGCTCGCCGCGGCGTTCTTCGCGATCGCGGGCACGGCGCTGGGCATCGCGCTGCGCTCGACGACCGCGGCGCTGGTCGTCGGCATCGCCTGGACCTTCCCCCTCGAGCACATCGTGCAGGACTCGTGGGGCACCGCGACGTCCGTCCTGCCCGGTCTCGTCTTCGACGCGGTGGGGCGCGGCGGTGTGCCGGACGCGTCCTACACGCCGGCGCTGCTCGCCGGGCTCGGCTACGCGGTGGCCGCCCTGGTGTTCGCGTCGGTCAGCCTGCGACGCCGCGACGTGACGGCCTGAGCCGGACGAACCCGCCACCCTGAGCGGCCGCCACCCTGAGCGGCCGCCACGCTGAGCGGCCGCCACGCTGAGCGGCCGCCACGCGCCGCTGCTTCTAAGCAGGAAGTGAGGATTTCGGCTGCCGCAGCGACCGAGATCCTCACTTCTTGCTGACCGTCACGTGGTTCTGCGTCGTTGCCGCTCCACGGCCGGAACCTGCCCCCGAGATCCTGACCAAGGCCATAGGTGTTCACTGGGATCGTGGCCGAGGGAACTCCGGTGGGGCGGCGGGTGGTCTTCGCCATGCTCGGTCTCGGCGCGCTCGGCGTCTTCGTGGGCGCCGACGTGCAGCGCGGCACCGACCGCTTCGTCGCCCCGCTGCGCGAGAACGACCCGACCGGACTGACCGGCCTGCTCCCGTCCAGCGGCTTCCGCTACTACTCGGTGGTCAGCCATGTCCCGACCATGACGGCCGCGGACTACGTGCTGACCGTGCACGGGCTGGTCGATCGCCCGCTGCGGCTCACCCTGGACGATCTCTCCCGGCTGCCGCAGACCGAACTCGTACGCGACTTCCAGTGTGTAACGGGCTGGCGCGTCCCCGACGTCCGCTGGACGGGTGTGCGCCTCGCGGCGCTGCTCGACGCCGCCGGCCCCACGCCCGCGGCCACCGCGCTGACCTTCCGCTCGTTCGACGGCGCCTACGACGAGAGCCTCACCCTGGAGCAGGCTCGCCATCCCGAGGTCCTGGTGGCCCTCACGATGCTGGGCGGCCCGGTCACCCACGACCACGGCGGGCCGGTGCGCCTCTACGTGGCACCGATGTACGGCTACAAGTCGATCAAGTGGCTGGGTGAGATCGAGCTGGTCGACGCGGTCGCCCCGGGCTACTGGGAGCAGCGCGGCTACGACGTCGACGCCTGGATCGGCCAGTCGAACGGGCGCGACGATGAGCCCGTCTGACGAACCACCTCTGGTACGGCGGTTCGGCCGGGCGAGCCGGGCCACGCACTGGTCCACCGCGGTACTGACCGGTGTTTGCCTGGCGACGGCGGCCGTGCTGTATCTCGGCCCGCTGGCGACGCTGGTGGGCCGCCGGCAGATCGTGGCGACCGTCCACCTGTACGCCGGGCTCGCGTTGCCGCTGCCGATGCTCGCCGCCGCCGTCTCCGCCGCGTACCGCCGGGACGTCGCCGCGCTCGACCGGTTCACCGCCGGCGACTGGGCCTGGCTGCGGACCCGCCCGCGCCGCCGGGACCGCGCGGCCGTCGGCAAGTTCAACGCCGGCCAGAAGCTGTACGCCGCGTTCGTCGCGGGTGCCGTACTCGTCATGCTGGGCACCGGCCTGATCATGGAGTTCGGCGGCCCCGGCGCCATCCCCGTCTCCTACCGCACCGGCGCCACCTTCGTTCACGACCTGCTCGCGCTCGGCCTGTTCGCCGGGGTCTGCGGCCATCTGTGGATGGCCTCGCGCGACCCGGTCGCGCTGGTCGGCATGCGCACCGGGATGGTCCCACTCCCCTGGGCACTGCGCGAACATCCCGCCTGGCTCACGGGGCCCGACGGCGGGGCCGGCAGCGGGGCCGACGGCGGGTCGCAGGCCTGAAATGCCGAGCGTTCCCACCCTCACCGGCGCCATCGAACTGCCCGACGGCACCTGGGTCCGCGGGCGCGGCCTGCGCCACCCCCGCCCGGACGGACGATCACCCGACTTCGGTCTCTACCTGGGCTCACCGCGGCTGCGCCGTCGGCACGACGACGCGCTGACCTGGGCGCGCCAGTGGATCGACTGGCCCGACTTCGGGCTGCCCCGTGATCGCGACGAGGCCATCCGGCACATCCACACGCTGCACGAACGTGCGCAGCCCGCCGGCTCGGCGGTCGAGGTCGCGTGCGGCGGCGGCGTCGGACGCACCGGCACGGTCATCGCCTGCCTCGCCGTGCTGACCGGCCTGGACCCCGCCACCGCCATCACCTGGACCCGGGAAAACCACCACCCCCGGGCGGTCGAGACCCCCTGGCAGCGCAGATGGGTCGCCACATTCCGCCTGCCACAGATCGACGCCGATCAAGATCTCTAGTCGGTGGGCAGGGAGGTTCGCACTCCACGAGCGCGGGACCTCCGAGAGCCCGAGCGCCTGGTAGCCCGGTAGCCCGGTTTGGCGAGTCGCAAGAGTGAACGATTTTGGTCGTTCCGACGACCAAAATCCTTCTTTCTTGCGGGTCGCCAGGCGAATCTGCGCCCCCTTTTGCACCCTTTTATGGTGAATTGCTGGTGCCGTGCGGCGCTGGCCGGCGGCAGGGAACCGCCGAGGCACCGCTCCAGCGCCACCCGGCCAGCTTTCGATCACCTCTGGGTGACCGTCGGCCCGCGTCCGACGCGGGCCGACGGTCACCCAGACGGGCTGATCGTTGACAGTCACTACCTAGCCGTTATACATAACCGTTATGCAGACCGGCTGGACGTCGCACGGCGCCTCGTGAGGTTCCTGATGCTTGCCCTGCTCGACCGCGGGCCCGCGCACGGCTACGAGCTCAAACGAGCCCATGACGAGCTGTTCGGTGACGTGGCGCCACCGGTCAACGTCGGCCAGATCTACGTGACCCTGACCCGGCTCGAACGTGACGGTTCGGTCGTCCATCACGTCGAGGCCAACGCGGACGGGCCCGATCGCAAGATCTACGAGCTCACCGAGGTCGGCCGCAAGGCGCTGCGCGGCTGGCTGGCTGATCCGTCCGAGCTGCCCGTGGGCAAGAGCGACATCGTGCTGAAGCTGGTCGCGGGCCTGATCACCGACGGGACGATCGCCCCAGCCGTCGCCGAGCACCGGATGCGCTGCATCCAGGCCCTGCGCACGCTGGCCGACCTGCGGGCGACGAAACGCCCGGCCGGCCAGTCCCGCGACCCCGGCGGCCTGAACGAGGCCGCCAACACCGACGACACCCGTGCCACCAGCACCAACACCACCGGCGGCACCGGCGGCACCGGCGGTCGAACAGACCTGCCTGTCGGCCTCGGCGATCTGCTGCGCGAGGCCTCCGTCCTGCACCTGCAGGCCGAGCTGCGCTGGCTCGACCTGGTCGAGGAACGACTTTCGGGGAGATTGTGATCATGGAGCCGAAGCCGTCCAGCTCGGCGGGAACGCCGATCATCGAGGTGACCGGGCTGACGAAGGCGTTCGGGCGGGCGCCGGCGAAGCGGGTCGCCCTGCGCGGGGTGGACCTGAGCGTCGCGCCCGGGGAATGGGTGGCGATCGTCGGGCCGAGCGGCTGCGGCAAGTCGACCCTGCTGCACCTGCTCGCCGGGCTGGACACGGCCGACTCCGGGTCGGTCCGCCTCGCCGGGGAGGAGATCAGCGCGCTCTCGGCTGGCCGGCGCGCCCTCGCTCGCCGGCACCGGGTCGGGCTGGTCTTCCAGGCCTACAACCTCGTCCCCCACCTGACCGTGCAGGCCAACGTGGAGCTGGGCATGCGGGTGGCCGGCACCGGGCGGCGGGCGACCCGCGCCCGGGCCCAGGAGCTGCTCGACCTGCTCGGCCTGTCGGACGTCGCCCGGGCGCTGCCGGCCACGCTGTCGGGTGGCCAGCAGCAGCGGGTGGCGATCGCCCGGGCCGCGGCGACCCGCCCCGACGTGCTGCTCGCCGACGAGCCGACCGGCGCGCTCGACAGCGAGGCCACGGGCACGGTCGTCGATCTGCTGCGCACGGAGAACGCAGGCGGGCGGACGGTCGTGATGGTGACCCACGACTACGCGGTGGCGGCCACCGCGGACCGCATCGTCTTCCTCCGCGACGGGAAGGTCACCGACGAACGGCGCCCCCGAGGCCTGACCGACAGCGGGGGCGTGGTCGGGGTCCTGCCCGGCCCCGGCCCCGGCGCCACCGCGGCGGCCGGCTCCAGCTCGGGCGACGACGCCGAAGGCCCAGAACCGGCTGGCACCGGCACCGGCGACGTCGACCTGCTGGGCCTTGGGAGCTGGTGATGAGTGCGATCATCGCCCTGACCATGGCGGGGCTGCGCAGCCGCGGCCGTGCCGGGACCGCTGTGCTCCTCCTGGTTCTCGTCATCGCCGCGACAGGGCTGACCGCGGGGGTGAGCGTGGCCCGCGGCGGCGAGGGCCGGCTCGACGACCTGGCCGAACGGACGAACGTGGCCGACGTCGTCGTCCAGGCCCGGGGCCTTCCCGCGGAGCCCACCGCGGCCACCGCGGCCACCGCGGTCACCCCGGGAACCCCGGGAACCACGGCCACCACGGCCACCACGGCCACCACGGCCACCACGCGGGACGGTGCCGCGACGCTGGCCGGTGTGCCCGGGGTCCGGGCGGTGGCCGGGCCGCAGCGCGTCGTCGACGGCGAGCTGGTCACCGGCACGGGGCCGGCGGACCTCGAGTCCGCCGAGGTGGCGGCGGCCGATGATCCCGACCAGGTGGTCGGCGCCTCCCAGGTGACCGCCGGCCGGTGGCTCGACGGCCCGGGTGAGCTGGTCGTCGAGCGCAGCGCCGCCACCCATCTCGGACTGGTGCCGGGGTCGGCGGTCACCCTGCGCACCTCCGGTGGCGCGGACGTCCCGTTCACCGTGGTCGGCACCGCTACCGATCTGACCGACTGCGCCTTTCCGGACTGCGACCCGATCCGCATGTTCGCCAGCTCGTTCGGGGTGCGCCGGCTCGACCCGACGGGGACGGCGTCGTCCACCAGGTATCTGCTCGACGCCGCACCCGGCACCGACCCCGAGGAGCTGGCCGGACGCCTCCAGCGTGACCATCCCGACCTGGCCGGCTGGACCAACACATGGCCGGACACCCGCGGGGACATCCTCGTGGCGTCCCGGATCTTCGGCCGGTTCGTCTCCGCCTTCGGTGTCTTCCTGCTGGTCGCCTGCGCGATCGTCATCGCCGGGACGATGACGATCCGGGTCATCCGGCAGCGGCGGGAGATCGCCGTGCTGGGCGCGGTCGGCTGCCGGCCCCGGGAGATCGTCGCCGCCCTCGTCGGCGAGCACCTCGTTCTCGGCCTCGCCGCGGCGGCCGCGGGGTGGGCGCTGGGCTCCCTCGTCTCGCCGCTGCTCGATCTCGGCGCGGCGCCGCTCGCCGGCCGGCCCGCACCGGTGTGGTCGGTGGCCGACCTGCTCCTCACCGCCGGCGTGCTGAGCCTGGTGCTGATCATCGCGACGATCAGCCCCGCCGTCCGGGCCGCGCGGGCACCGGTCACCGAGGCGCTGCGCGACAGCCCGTCGGTCGGAAGGCTGTGGTCGCGGGGGCCGGCGACCCGGGTGCCGGCACAGCTGAGCCTGCTCGGGCTGGGTCCGCTGGCCACCAGGCCTGCCCGCACCGGGCTGAGCACGCTGGCCGTCGTCGTCGCTGTCGTCGGCCTCATCGTGACCGGTGGATTCCTGCGCATCGTCGAAAGTGCGGCGACCGACCCGTTCCAGACCGGCAGCCCCTGGGACGTCACGGTGAGCGCGCAGGCCTCGGACAGCGCGCCCGCGCAGGACGGCAGCGGCACGCAGCACAGCACCGCCACACAGGACGGTGCTGCCACACAGGACGTCGCAGCAGCACCGGACGTCGCGGGGGCGCGGGGCGCCGAGGCCGCGCGGGGCGCCGAGGCCGCGCGGATCGGCTCGGTCGTGCGGGCCGCGCCGGGAGTCGCGAGCTGGTACGCCGAGGCCAACCGCCCGGCGAACCTCGGCGGCGAGACCGTGCTGGCCCGGGCCTTCGACGGTGGCCCGCCGGCCTACCAGGTCGGCGCCGGGCGGCTTCCGCTCGGCGCGGGCGAGGTCGCCGTCGGCTACGGGCTGATCGCCGACCACGGCCTGACAGTCGGCGGCACCGTGGCGTTCGAGGTCGCCGGAGCCGCCCACACCGCTCGGGTGGTCGGCTGGTACCGGACCACCGAGGACACCGGCGACATCCTGCTGCTGCCGATGGCGGAGCTGCGCCGCACCGAACCGGGTGCCGTGGCGACGGTCTTCCGGCTGACAGCCGGGCCGTCGGTCAGCCCGGCGACGCTCGCCGACCAGCTCAGCGAGGCCGTGGGTGATGACGTCCCGCTCGAGCTGCAGGACAGCTCAACCGAGGGTCTCGCCATGGTCCGAACGGCCATGCTCTCGATCGCCGGCCTGGTCGCCGCGGTCGCGCTGGTGAACCTGCTCTCCACCCTGCTCGCCGGCAATCGGGAGAACGGGCGGGCGCTGGGTGTTCTCGGGGCGCTCGGGCTCACCCCGCGCCAGCTCGTCGGGCAGGGAGCGGTGGCCGGCGCCGCGCTCGGCATGCTCGGTCTGGCGGTGGGGATCCCGCTCGGCCTGGTCTGCTTCCGTGTGCTGAGCGATCTCGTCTCCGCCAGCATCGGGATGGGCCCGGGGTACGGGAACGGACCGGGCCTCGGCGTGCTGCTGGGCCTCGTGGTGACCCCCCTCGCCTGCGCGGCCGCCGGTGGCCTCGCCGCCCGCGTCCTCGCCGCGCGGCCGGTCTCGCACCTGCTGCGCTGGGACTGACTCCGCAGGAAATCCTGAGCCGCAGACTGTCGTCACTTCCGCTGCCGCTGCCGCCGCTGCTGCCGCCGCCGCTGCCGCCGCTGCCGCTGCTACTGCCGCTGCCGCCGCCGCCGCTGCCGCTGCTACTGCCGCTGCCGCTGCTACTGCCGCTGCCGCTGCTACTGCCGCTGCCGCTGCCGCTGCCGAGCAAGATCTGAAGATCGCGGCCCAACGACCAGAATCCTCAGATCTTCGAGCCGCGACTTCGGGCCGCCACTGCTGCAGAGCAAGGTCCGAGGATCAGGGTCGCCGGGCCGGAGCTCGCCGGGCCGGAGCTCGCCGGGCCGGGTCGCCGACCCGGGGGTCGCCAGCCCGGGTCGCCGGGTCGGGGGTCGCCGCTGTTACGCGCATGCGCATCGTTACCCCACAGGCGTATGTGCGGTGACAGCGGAACCAGGGCCGGGCGGGGGCCAGACCCTCCGCACCTGTTCGGTTGCGGCATCACCACCACCTGGCCGCGAAGCAAGTTCAATTAACAAATTGAGTGCCGAATCAACGCCAGAATCACCGCAAGGTGTCGGCCAGACGACAAGGTGCGGCCCGAAACAACCATCGCTCACGCAGAGCGACAGTCCGTGCGGGATAGCTCCCCCCGCCTACGTGGCCACCCACCTCCGTGTACGCTGCCGTCACAACTGTCTAGTCACGTCAGGGTGACCAGTAGGAGTTTCGTCAGACCAAGCCCTGTGGAGGGTCGTCCGCTCAGGAGTAGGCGGGTGGGATCGGGGGGTCCACAACGACACCGCCCGGCACGTCACGGCCGGGCACGGAGGGATGTCCGCGGTGAGACATCGTGCGGAGGGCCAGCCCAGCCCGCGCAGAAAACCGTCCGGATTGCGCCGTCGATGGCGTGGTCCAGTCAGAAATCCCGCCTGGATAGCTTCGCTGAGCATCATGGCATTCGTCGCGGTGGCGGTCGGATGGACGCTGGCCCCGGAGCGGGACGGTGATTCCTCGGCCGTCGTCGAGGCATCGGCCATCGACCCCAAGGACCTCCGGGAAGCCCGCCCGGACGTCAACACCGGCGGCGGCCAGGACACGACGTCCCCGTCGCCGAGCCCGAGCCTGAGCCCCTCCCCCGTCGCGACGACGGCGGCGGCGACCACACCACCCGCGGCGACCACACCGCCCACCACCCCCCGCGCACAGCCCTCGGCGCGGCCGGCTCCAACACCCCCTCCGGTGGTGGCGGCGGCAGGGTGCCCGGTGGCATGAGCGGCGTCTACGCGAACAACCTGACCACGGTGCGCGACTGGGAGGCACTGCGGGGATCGGCGGTGAACGTCGTCCTGACCTTCGCCGACAGGGGAAGCTGGGAGACGATCACGCATCCGTGGCTCGGCGGCAGCACGGAGAAGTTCGCCGGCTTCGCCGGCACGTGGGTGATCTCCCAGCCCTTCTTCCCCACCGGCCAGGGCAGCATCTCCGCATGCGCGTCCGGTGCCTACAACAGCCACTGGGCCGAGTTCGGCCGCTGGCTGGTCAGCAAGGGCCGGCCGGCGACCATCATCCGGCTCGCCTGGGAGTTCAACGGCACCTGGTTCGAATGGTCGGTGCGCGGCAACCCGGGCGCCTGGGCGAGCTGCTACCGCCAGGTTGTGTCCGCCGTCCGCTCGACGGACCCGCAGGCCCGTTTCGACTGGGCGATGAACGCGCACAGCTCCAGCCCCTGGGATGCCTACCCCGGTAACGAGTACGTCGACATCATCGGCATCGACTCCTACGACCAGTGGCCCGCCAGCACCACCGCGGAGATCTTCGACAAGCAGTGCTTCCAGGCGGTGGGCCTGTGTGCGGCCATCGCCTTCGCCCGGGCGAACGGCAAGCAGTTCTCCGTCCCCGAATGGGGCCTGGTCGCCAGTTCGGGCACCGAGGCGGGCCGGTCCGGGCAGGCCGGCGGCGACAACCCGGTCTACATCCAGAAGATGTACGACACCTTCCGCGCGAACGCGGATGTGCTGGCCTATGAGACCTACTTCAAGGACTCCCGCGCCGGGAACGTGCACTCGTCGCTGATCAACCCCAACGAGAATCCCAACAGCTCAGCCCTCTACGCCTCGCTCTGGTAGCAGCGAGCGACCGAACCTCCTGCCGCCGATCCGCGCGGCAGGAGGTTCAGCGGGCGGTCTCCCGGTTGCCGGCACCAGCCGGCGCCGCGACAGCTCGCGCCGTGACGGCCGCGACGGCCTCGGGCGTGCCCCGCAGCTCGACCTGGGCCGCGGCGTACCGCCCGAAGGCGAAGAGCAGGAGCTCCTCCGGCGGGCCCACTATCTCGACGACCGGCTCCCGGCGGCGCAGGGTGAGCCGCCCGGGCGCATCGGTCCGTTCCGCGACCACGCCGACCGCGCTGTGCCGGAACTCGGCGAGCCCGATCAGCCGCAGCGCGGCCCACATGGCATCCCGATCGAGAGTCGCGTCGTCCGCACCGGCCGGGACGTCCGCGACGGCCGGGACACGGCCGGGCGCGGCCCGGCGCAGGTCCTCGGTGTGGACGAAGAACTCGACCAGGTTGGCCGCGTCGTCCAGGGGTCCGAACCGGGTCGGGTGCCACCAGGGCGGGCCGCCGCGGAACATCTCGACCAGCTCGGGGTAGTTGTGTGCACGCATCGTCGCCCGTTCAGCACTTTCCGTCAGGCCGCGCAGCGCGCCGACGACCAGACCGGGGCCGGCCCACGGCACCCGCTCCCGGGTGACCAGGTGAGCGGCCAGGTCGTGCGCACTCCAGCCCGCGCACAGCGTGGGGCTGGCCGGCCCGAGGTCACGAAGCAGGTCCGCGAGAATCTCCCGTCTCACCCTTGCGCGCCCAGCAGCCATGCGGTGACTTTAGGCAGACGAGGCGACTACTGAGTGGGAAGCCGGGCGACCGTGATGAAGAAGTCGTCGATCTGGCGGACCACCGACACGAACCTTTCGAAGTCGACCGGCTTCGTGATGTACGCGTTGGCGTGCAGGTCGTAACTGCGCAGTATGTCCTCCTCCGCCTCGGAGGTGGTGAGCACGACAATCGGGATGCGCCGCAGCTGCTCGTCGGACTTGACCTCCGCCAGCACCTCCCGGCCGTCCCGGCGTGGGAGGTTCAGGTCGAGCAGGATGAGATCGGGCCGCGTCGCTCCCGCGTACGCGCCCTCGCCCCGCAGGTAGGCCAGTGCCTCGACACCGTCGCTGACCACGTTCAGGTTGTTCTTGAGCTTGTGGTCCTCGAATGCCTCGCGGGTCATCAGCACATCGCCCGGGTCGTCCTCGACCAGCAGGACCTCGACCGGGACGACAGGCTGGGGCTGGGTCACGACGGACCTCCTGGTTTCGGCAGAGCGGGCGGCGAGGACTGCGCGGGTGGCGATGGCTGCGGGAGGAGCGACGGGGGCGACGGCTCCGTCGAGTTGCCGTGCGGGACCAGATCGGTGGGCAACACCACGGTGCGGCGCTTCGGCAACGTCCAGCGGAAGGTGGTGCCGGACTCCACCGTATTGTCCAGCCAGATCAGCCCCCCGTGGAACTCCACGATCTTGCGGCACAGCGCGAGGCCGATCCCGGTTCCCTCGTATGCGTCCCTCGCGTGCAGGCGCTGGAAGATGACGAAGATCTTCTCCGCGTACTCGGGCTCGATGCCGATGCCGTTGTCGGCGCAGAACAGCTCCCACTCGTCCGGGCGCTCCACCGCCCCGATCCGCACCCGCGGCGGCTGCTCGCCATGGAACTTCAACGCGTTCCCGATCAGGTTCTGGAACAGCTGGGTCAGCAGGACGGGGTCGCCGGGAACCGTCGGAAGCCCGGTCGAGGTCACCTCCCCGCCACTGCCCTCCAGCGCGATCGACAGGGTCGCCCGGGCCCGCTCGACGACGTCGGTGAGATCGACGTCCACGAAGCTCTCGGTGCTGCGGCCGACCCTGGAGAACGCGAGCAGGTCGTTGATGAGCTGCTGCATGCGCTTGGCACCGTCCACCGCGAAGTGGATGTACTGGCTCCCGCGCTCGTCGAACTGGTCGCCGTAGCGGCGGGACAGCAGCTGGCAGAAGCTCGCCACCTTGCGCAGCGGCTCCTGCAGGTCATGCGATGCGACGTAGGCGAACTGCTCCAGGTCGCGGTTGGAGCGGCGCAGGATCTCCGCCTGCGCCTCGACGGAGGCCCGTGCCTCCCGCGCCGTCTCCAGCTCGCCGATGAGCTGCAGCCGCATCAGCTCGACGTCGCGGGCCAGCGACGCGATGTCGGGTGGTCCGGTGGGCCCGATCGCGTGCCCCAGGCTGCCGGCGGCGACCTGGCGCACATCCGCCCCGACGGTCTCCAGCGGCCGGGTCACCCACAGCCGCAGCGCGCGGAAGATGAGCGTCAGCAACACGACGAGCGCCACCGCCGCGACCACAAGCGAGATCACCAGCGTGCGCACCGCGTCGCTCAGGTTGTCACGGGCCTGCCGCGCCGCGGCCCGCACCGCGTCGTCCAGCGCGGTGCCGGCGGCCCGCACCGCGTCGAACCGGACCTTACCGACCGTGGGGTCGAGACGGTTCGCGGCGTCGACGCCACCGGTGCGCACCGCGGCTATCGCCGGGTCGGCATAGTCGCTGTGCCACTCGTTGACGCGCTGCTCCAGCGTTGCCAGCCCACGCTGCAGGTCGGGGCGGCTGGCCACCCTGGCCGCGAGGCTGGCACGCAGCTCGTTCTCGGTCTCGCGCCCCTGCGTGTACGGATCGAGATACCGGGCGTCGCCCTCCAGGACGTAGCCGCGGACGCCGGTCTCCTGGTCGACCAGGCTCGAGATCAGCCGGACGGTGCCGACCTGCACCGGGGCGAGGATGTCGCTGCGGACGTGGATGGCGTCGTCCAGGCGCACCATCGACCAGCCGATCATGCCCGCGGAGAGCAGGAGGATGACGGCCACGGCGCCGTAGACCGCGCCCAGCCGCCGGCGCAGCCGCCAGCCCCGCATCGCCGCGGCGCTCACGCGGGCAGCACCCGCTGGAGCAGCAGCAGAGCCACGTCATCGGTCAACGGGCCGCCGTTACGTTCCTCCACCCGGTCGATCAGCGCGTCGAGCAGATCGTCGGGACCGGACTGGGGCCACAGGTCGGCCACCTCCGGAAGCACCCCCTCCCAGCCGAGTGGTTCGCCGCCCGGCCCGTCGCGCCCCTCCAGCAGGCCGTCCGTCGCGAGCAGCAGGGCCCACTGCTCCCCGAGCTCGACCGTCACCTCGTCGCTCACCAGCTCGTCGAGGATGCCCAGGGCAGGACCGACCACCTCGCCCGGCAGAGCGGTGATCCGCGGAGACAGCAACGCCGGCGGCGGATGCCCGGCCAGGGTCATCCGCAGGCTGCGCCGGTCCGGCGAGATCGCCAGGGCGCAGACCGTCGCGAAGATCTCGTCGTGCTCCCGCTCGCTCACCAGCACCTCCTGCAGGAAGCCCAGGCGGTCGGCGTCCGGGACGCCGGCCAGCACCAGGGTGCGCCAGGCGATGCGCAGGCTGACACCCAGCGCCGCCTCGTCCGGGCCATGCCCGCAGACGTCGCCGAGCAGCACGTGGACGGTCCCGTCCCTGGTGGAGACCATGTCGTAGAAGTCCCCGCCGAGCAGCGCCTGCCTTCGTCCGGGCCGGTAGCGGGTCCGGTGCTCCAGCGTCGCGTCGTCCATCAGCGGCCTGGGCAGCAGGCCGCGCTCCAGCCGGGCCTTCTCATCCGCTCGCAGCTCGGACTCGCGCAACGCCCGCGCCGCGGTGTCGGCCCGCTCACGCTCGATCGCGTAGCGCACGGCACGGACCAGGTCCCGCCCTTCCACCTGGCCTTTCACCAGATAGTCCTGCGCGCCCGCGGCGACGGCCTCGGCACCCCGGTGCTCGTCCACCAGACCGGTGAGCACGACGACGGGCGCCCCGCCGTCGATCGACAACAGCCTTTCCAGCGCGGACAGGCCCTCGCTGTCGGGCAGGCCGAGGTCCAGCAGGACGCAGGCGGTGCTCTGGGTTCGTAGAACGGCCTCCGCGACCGTCCTCACCCGGGTGACCTCGACGGGGGCGGAGACCTCGTCGAGCAGGGCCGACACCAGGAACGCATCGCCGTCGTCGTCCTCGACGAGCAGCAGCGGCCAGTTCACGCCCGCCAGGCGTGCCGCCTCGCCCTCGGCCGCGGATGGCCGCATGGCAGGGATCTCGCTTGCCGTCACTTTCTCTCCAGGCAGGGGCGACGCCACGCTGATCGGCGGGCAACCAACAGATACTGACAGGTAACAAGCAAACGTTTTAGCAGCTGACAAGGAGAACGTAGCGCCGGCCACGCGGCGGAACGTGTGCTTACGGACTCAATCTCCGGAAGTTCCGGTGCCCGGGTGCGCCTGGTCACTGGTCGGGCGCCCAAGCAGGTACCAGCCCCACAGACCGGCCGGCGCCGGCGCGCGGACGGGACGGCCCGCCACCGCGCGGGCGTCCATCGTGTCCAGCAGATGGTCCCAGTGGCCGGCCAGCCGGGCGGCGAGACGGCTCGCCACGCCCGCCCGATGCCCAAGGTGCGGGTGCGGGCGGGTCGGTGCGCGCCGCATCGCCCGCTGGACGTCCTCGCGCAGCCGCAGCAGCTCTGGACCGGCCAGCCGCTCTTCGAGATCGCTCAGCAGCCGTTCCTCCGCTCGGGCGTGCGCCTGCCCGAGCTCCACCAGGTTGGCGCGGAGCTCGGACACCCCGCTGCCGGGCTGGTACCGGTCTCCCTGCACATACTGCTCTATCCCGCGCATCATGCCGGCCGCCTCGCGGGCGGTCTCGCGCAGCGCCGCGGTTCGGGCCGGCCCGTCCGGAACCGCCGTGGCAGCTGTCGGGTACACGACGCCCTCCATGACGCTCAGGTGTGCGCTGAACGCGGCGACGGCGGCGTCGATCGCATGCAGGGCCAGCCGTGGATCCGCCGACGGGCTCTGTCGGCTGCCGGTGTTCTTCGCGAGCTCCTGCCTGGCCAGCTCGAAAAGATCAGCCGCATCACGGTGCGTCTCATGCACCAGGCCCGAGAGTGTGGACACATCCGCACCACCGCCCGAGCCGCCACCGCCGGTGCCGACTTCCGTACCGGTGCTGGCGCTGGTCGCCTCATCCTGGTGAGCCATAACCGCCTCCCGTACGTCCAAGCTACGCCGGCCGCCCCCCGGACGCATTCACACCGGACGAACACCATGCGCACCCAACTTCGCCGGAAATGCTGGTTCTTCCCCGATCAACGCCGGAGGATGCCTACGGACCGGATGGAGTCAGCTACTGTTCAGTACATGCTTGGCAGCGTCGCACCGGCCACTCTGAACGAGGCGATCACCGTCGCCCGTTCGCGACTCGGCCACGCCCGCCGACGCCTGACCCACGGGGAGCTCCCACCGCTCGGCCATCTGATCATCAGGCACCAGCTTCCCGTGCCCGGCGGGGTCGAGGCGTTGTGGGCCATCGTGTCGACCTGGCCGGATCCGCGGACGATTCACGGCCGCAGCCTCAACGACGGCGCGCACCCGGCCCTGGTCCACATCCGGATGGGCAGCCCCGTGGTCGTCCCGGCCAGCACCGTGATCGACTGGGCGGTGATCGACGGCACCGCGGAGATCGAGGAGGGCGGGTGGACACGGGGCCTCGCGGCCAGCCAGCCACCCCGAACCGCCGGCCAGCCGTCCCGAACGGCCGGTCAGCCGTCCCGAACCGCCGGTCAGCCGTCCCGAACCGCCGGTCAGACTCCTCGGACGGGCGGTCAGCCGCCCCGGGCGACCGGTCAGTCGCCCCAGCCGGTGATCTCCGCCCCGCGGGGATGCTCAAGGCGGTAGGAGAGCCGGATCTCCCGGCTCGCGCCCGGATCAAGCTCCAGGTTCCAGGTCAGCAGCCCCAGCTCGGTGTGCTCGGCCGCCGCCGGCTCGGCTGACACGTCCCGCACGGTGATGCTCTCGTGCCGCGGCACCGGCACCTGATCGCGGACCGTCACCCGGGCCCGCATGGACGCGTAGTTGGTCACCAGGATGGTGTAGGCGACGTCCGTCCGGCGGACGTTGCCGACCATGCGCCGGCCGGTGCTCCGGCGAGCCAGCTTGCGCTCGACCTTCACTCTGTCGTCCACCCCGAGCTGCAGCTCCAGCTCGCCGCCGGGCGGGATGAGGTCCAGCCTGCTGGTGCCGACGAACTCCCGCTCGTGGAAGACCGACACCCGCCCGGCCGGGAGCGTGTGCGCGGAGGTGTTCACGACCGCCGCCCGCAGGTGGGCCTCCGCGGCCAGCTTCGGGACGGTCAGGTGGTCGAGAACCGCGTCGAGCTCGATCACAGCCACCGTCGCACGATGCGGGTCGCCGTCGGCGGGCACGGCCACCGGGCGCGGGGGACGGTAGGTGGACGCCGCGCCCGCCGACTCCAGCACCGCCGTGGCGGCGACCATCGGCGGCGCCGGTGCGGGTGCCCGCCGAGGCGCCGCGGCGAGTGGCATCGCGGCGCCCGCCTCGGTGGGCATGCCGCCGACCAGTACCGGGGCCCCGCCCGGGGCCGCGAGCGCCCCTCGGATGTGCATGGACTCCGGCGTACGCCGGACGTCGACGAACTGCGGGTCCAGTTCGGGAAGCGTGAATCCGCTGGCGGGACGGGCGGTCGACAGTCGAAGATCGGTCGCGGGCCAGTCCTCACCCGTCCGCTGGCTGATCATCGCGAACCAGGTCAGCGTCACCCGCTCACCTTCCAGCCGCGCGTCGTAGCCGGACACCCATGACGCCGACCCGACCAGGTAGGAGACCTCCATCTCGGCGGCGGTGTCGCTGTCGGCGGGCAGTTCCAGATCGGCGGGCAGTTCCAGATCGACGAGGACCGCGCGGGTGTCGGGCACCGGCTTCGCCCCACGAGACTCGATCATCCGGCCGATCATCGTCAGTTCCTTCTCCGCCTCCTCTCGCCGCCTGGCCAGCTCCCGCCGACGTGCGTGCACACCGGCGATCTGTGCCGCGAACGCATCGCCGACCGAGACCAGCTGGCCGGCGGCGTCGACGTCCCCTGGGCCGGCCGGACGTCCGCTGCCGGCGGCCAAGCCGCGGGCCAGCGCGCCCGCCCCCACCCTGGCGGCGACATCGAGGAAGGTACGGCGGGCCCGCTCGGTCTCGTCCTCGTCGCCGATCTCGGCCAGCAGCGCGCGCAGCTCGTCCTGACGGGCACGCAGGTCTGCCAGGGCACCGGCATCCGTTGTCGCCCGCGCCTGGGACACCACCCGCACACCCAGTACCCGGGCCGGGCCCGTCCCGCCTACGCGCACCGAGTTCTCGTCGAGGCCGATGGGCAGGCCGCTCACGGCTGCCTCGACCCGGGTCACACCGGCCGGCAGCGCGGAAAGATCGAGTGGGCCCCGACGGGTCACCCTGGCGGCCGTGGGGTAGACGACAACAGCTGTGATCGGCGCGTCCAGCGCCACCGCGGCGGTTGCAGTGACCGCTGCGGCTTCAGTGACCGCTGCGGCTTCAGTGACCGCTGCGGCTTCAGTGACCGCTGCGGCTTCAGTGACCGCTGCGGCTTCGTCGACCGCGTCAGCCTCGTTCGGGGTGTCCGATGTGTCGTCCGCCACGGCAGCCATGCGGTCACCCTACGGGCAAAACGATCGTTGATCGCCGGTGGCCCGTAGACCCTGGTCAGCCCTGGCCGGGTCTGGACGGGCTCGGTCGGGCCCACCCGTCGGAGCAGCCCCGCCGCCGCGCCGTGCCCCCGGTCGGGTTCTGCGGCACGGCCCCGCTGGCCGCGAGTCGTCGTCGACCGCCGGGTGGGTCGACCGGCGCGCAGCGTCACCGGTCTCGATCATCGTGCCGCGAGTCACGATTACCGTGTGACACGACGAGGGTGGCCGCCCGGCCACCGGCGGCGCGCGGCCTGATCCATCCGCCGGCGGCGGCCACGGGGCAGGTCGACAGCACGGCCACACGCGGCGCCCGTCCGGTTCCCTCCCGCCGATCTCCCGCCCGGCGGCAAATCTCCCCAACCTGACCATCTCATCGCGCGCCCAAGCACCCGACCGCCGTGGCCGGTGCCGATGATCGGATCCGACACCGACCATCGCAGCACGGACAATCCACCGGGACGGGTCTTCCGTCCGTGCCGGTGCGAAGTCGCGCGCCGAACTGCCGCGCCGAACTGCCGCACCGGACAGGCGGACCGACCGACGAAAGGCTTACCGCCCGGCGGCGGGCCGGTCTCTTTTCCCGCCGGGAAGAGCAGCATCGAGCAGGTCACCCGACAGCTGCGGGCCGCCGTGGCGCGGGGCCGCAGCCGCCGCGCACAGCAATGCCGAGAGATGCGGGCGAACCGCCCTGGCTGTTACGGCGCTGCCGTGGGCCAAACTGGTCAGCGCTTGCCCGACACACGCCGCGAGCATCTGGCAGACGAAAATGTGCCCCCATGAGCCTGTCGCAGATCGCGCCGGGGATTTCTGACGATCGCTGCAGGATCGGGGTGGGGTCTGGTGGTTGCCGCTGGTGGTGACGGTTCAGGGGCGGGCGATCTCCTCGGCCGCGGGGCTACTCGCGAGCGCGGCCGTAGCTGCCGGGCAGGACCTGAGGATTGTGGTCGCGAGAACGGCCACAATCCTCGACTCTTCGAACCGCGGCTTCGAGCTTCCGCCGTGGCCGCCACTACTGCCGGGCAGGACCTCAAGGTTATGGTCGCGAGAACGGCCACAATCCTCGACTCTTCGAACCGCGGCTTCGAGCTTCCGCCGTGGCCGCCACTACTGCCGCGCAAGACCT
Source organism: Parafrankia sp. EUN1f (assembly GCF_000177675.1). Classification (GTDB taxonomy): domain Bacteria; phylum Actinomycetota; class Actinomycetes; order Frankiales; family Frankiaceae; genus Parafrankia. Next base: position 27,492 of record NZ_ADGX01000045.1, on the reverse strand, counting down.
GAGGACTATGGTCGCCAGGTCGCGGGTGGCAAAAATCCCGAGAAGCGGCCGATCCGGGCGAGCGACTTCGGCTGGGCAGCCCGGGCTCGCCCGTCAGCGGCGATCCCAGCCATGCCCACCCGATTAACCGACCTTGATCGACGTGATTGCGTGACAGGATCCCATTCTTAGGAAACCGTCAAAACCGGATCACATACTTACTCCACACGGCGCCACCCGGATCCACCGACACGACCCACACGGATCGGCTGCACACTGATGATGAGGATGACCGGGCATCAGCCACGATCGCCCCGCCGGCCATCGCCACTCGCGCCCCGCCCGTGCTACGGGGCCACGACAGCCATCATGATCGATCGCAGACCACAAGTCGCGTCACTTATTGTGACGATCAGTCGGGTGGCATCCAGTGGCCAGAACGGCGCGAGCCACTGGCCCGCCACTTCGTTCCGTCACATCCGAAACCTTCCGTTGTCGACACGGAGATCTCTGATCGCTGGATCACACGGCAACCGGTGATGATCCATCTCGTCGGGTGCATCCGTTGGTCGACACCCGTCTGGTGGCCCCGACACGCGCCGCCGTCCGTTGACTATGTGCCGGATCCTGCCGACCGCACGCCTAAAATCCATGCGTCGACTAACGTAACCAACCGTGTCGGAACTTCGGCGATGGTTGAGAGCGGGGCGATGGCGCGCCTCAAGGCTGCCTTCCGCCCGGATCACGACGCCCCTCCAGCAGGCCCGCACCGCAGGCCGCGGCCGGAGTCAGCCATGACGCACCCCCAGCCGAGGCGACACGAGCTCTCACTCCTGCCCGGCCGCGGCGATCTGATGGCTGAGCTCGCCAGCCGCCTGGAGGCTCTGGACGCGCTGCTCAGCCGCCTGGAGGACGCCGAGCGCCAGGCCGCGGACGCCGGCGAGCACATCATCCGCACCAGGCAGTGGCAGGAGGACACGGTCCGGACGCTCCAGGAGGAGCGAGCCCGGATGCGTCAACGCCAGCAGGCCCTGGACGATCTCGCCGAGCACGCCCGCGCGGCCGTCGAGGCCATGCAGAGCAGCTACCGCACGCTTCCGCCCGAGGTGACACAGCTCGCGATCGAGCTGCAGGTGCTCCACAACTCCGGGTTCCTGAGCCGCCGGAGCGGCCGTCCGCGCTGAGCCGGCCGTCCGCGCCGAGCAACCGTTCCCCTGGACAGGCCCGTCCACGCCAAGCCGGCCCGTCCACTCTGAGCCGCCGTCCGCGCCGAGCCTCACCCCTCCATGGCCGGGTTTCACCGCCCGCTCCGGCGTCCGTTGCGGGCTGTCAGTTCGGAACTTCTCGTCACCTAAAGTGTTTGTCCGTGATCCTCGTGTGGCCGTCCAAAAACGTGACGTGAAGCTCAGCACCCCCTCTGACCTGGGCAGATGCGCTCCCGCAAGGGGCACTTCTTTGCACACTCGGTGTAGTTGGGGGGGACTAGTGTTTACCCACACCATCCGTGTGGACTAGTCTCGCTTGCGACGTCACGACAACACCGGGCCGAACGCCGAATCCTGCCCGCGGCCCCGGTGTCCCCTCCGAGTCGTCACCTCGGGCAGGAGCGGGGGACCCACCTCCACCGACCGGCACCAAGTAGTGGTGCGGGTCTAGGGGTGAAGTCCATCGCACGAAGGTCGCGCGACGGACCGGGCAGCCCAGCCCGAACCCGACAGCTCACCTCGCAGGCGTACGGGAAGGAACGCAACGTTGTCTGCGCAAAGCGTGCAGCTTGATACCGAGAGACGCCGGCAGCAGGAAGGCCGTGGCCGCCACCGGGCACCGTCAGCCCCTACGGCGTCGAGTCGAGCAAGAGCCCGAGCCCGAGCTGTGGCCGCCGTCACCACCGGGACCGTAGCGGTCTCCGGGGTCGCGCTCGCCGGATGCGCTCCGGACATCAACGCGGACGCTGCGTTTGATGATGCGTCGAACACCGCCCCGATGACCCTCGCGACGCAGATCGGCTCGCGGCTGGCCGTCGACGGGGCCATCCAGGTAGCGTCCGTGGCCGGTAGTGGGTCCACCACTGTGCTGGACGCCACCACCGACATCTCCGCGCCGACCCTCTCCTCGAAGGTCGATGTGGGCCTGCGGGTAACCAACCCCGAGGTCACCGTCAACGCGAACGAGCCGGTCGACATCGGTTTCTCGCTCTACGACGAGCAGACCAAGGCCCCGCTGGCCGACCAGCTCATCAAGGTCCAGGTCAAGCTCCCCACCGGGTGGGCGACCTTCCTGCACCTCACCACGGACGACCGGGGCCAGGCCTCCTACACGGCCCGAGTCCTGACGACCACCAACGTCACGGCGATCTTCGACGGCACGGACTCGCTGCAGTCCGCCCACTCCGACAACGACGCCACCCTGACGGTTCGTCCCCCCGTGCCGGCGCAGGCCTCCCGTCAGGCCGTCCGCTCGACCGTCGAGGTCGACACGCCCGTCGTCAGCGTCAACGTCGGGGCGAACACGGTCGGCGAGAAGGCCGTCTACCTGGCATCGCTCCAGGCCGGCAAGCCGTACATCTACGGCGCGGAAGGCCCGAACTCGTTCGACTGCTCCGGGCTCGTGCAGTACGTCTACAAGCAGCTCGGCAAGAGCGTGCCCCGTACGACGGACCAGCAGTACGCGGCGACCACGCACATCTCCCAGTACAACAAGGCGCCTGGCGACCTGATCTTCTTCGGCACCCCGGGCAACATCTACCACGTCGGTATCTACGCCGGCGACGGCAAGATGTGGGTCGCCCCGCACAGCGGCGATGTCGTCAAGCTGCAGACGATCTACACCACCTCGTACCTGGTCGGCCGCGTCGCCTGAGCACCGTGAGTACCGGCCGGCCCACCTTGCATTGCCGGCTGGCTCCGGGCTCCCCCCTGTTCACCTGATAAGCCGCACACACTGACGGGGCAGCACGGATCGCCCTGTCCTCGGAACGAGCCGCCGCGCGATCTCCCCCTCCGGTCGCGCCCGGCTCCCGCCGCCGGGTCGGGGTTGGTCGGGATTGACTCCGGCCCGGCGGTCACCAGATCCGACGTGTGGTCCCTTGCACCGGACCGCAGCCTCACCTTCCGCAGACTTGCGAGCACGCCCCGTTGCCCGCACTGCCGGGAAGTGCCCGACGCCGCGCGACTCGCGCTCGCCGCGTGACCGTCTCGACACTTCCGGCGCTTAGGCCGTTGCGACATCATTCTACTTCGGCATAAGCGGTGTAGATGCGGCGCAAACCGTCCAGAATGCGACCATCGGGCATCAACGCCTGCCACACAAACAAAACAGAACCACACGTGCCACCCACCCGGATCCGCAGATCGTAGATCCTTCCGGTGGGATGGACGTCAGATCCCCCCCCATCTGACGTCCATCCGGCCGGAAGGCCTCGGACTCCGCTGGTCGCCGTTCCGATCCCCCCCCCATTGGACCGGCGGCCAGCGGACCCTCCGCCACCCGGCCTCCTTGTGGCCTTCGGCGCCGTTACCCCCTCCCGGCGACGCCGACAGGCCACGCGGGCCCCGGCCGTGACTCCTCACCAGGATCACGGTCGGGGCCCGAACAGGAATCCGCACCCGGCGCCGACGGCCCGGAGGCAGCGCCCCCAGCGCCCCCTGGAGCCAGCCGAGGGGCCTGACCGGCAGGCCCGCCGATCCACACTCCACCGGATCCGCAAGACCCGAATTGGCCAGCGGCTCTGCGACATCCTCGGCCGCCGCCGGACATCCGAGCTAAGTGACTAGTTCTTTGCAACTAGAGCAACTCGGCCGGAGCGTGACGTGGCGGCCGATGCGGGGCCGATGGGGTCAGATGCGGGGCCGACCGCGCACCCCGCACCCCGCACCCGTCCTCGTCACACCCGTCTCGTCGAGCCGGACTGTCGTCACACGGTCCGGTGCAGGTCGCGGGAGAACTTCCACAGGGCATCCGTGACGCCCTTGTCCCACTCGGTCTCGGCGAACCGGCCATGCGGGGTGACGTTGTCGCAGGTCGGCCCGGGCTCGGTGTCGAACTGCCCCACCACGCCGACCGCGGCGTAGATGGGCGTCGCCGAGGTGCAGGCCGCGAGCAGCGCCAGCCGGGCCCCCTCGCCCATGCCCCAGAGGTACACCCGGTCCAGGTCGATGTCGGACCGCTTCTCGTCCATATAGCGCACGACATCGCTCAGGTACTGCACGTCCGCGCCTTTCGGGTCGTCCAGTCGCCAGGTTCCGGCGACGGCCTCCGGGAAAGCGAGCGCGAGATCCTTGCGATTCGCCAGCGAGGACACCTTGCTCCCCTCTTCCAACGTCTTCGCATCCGAATTGTCATCGTGCAGGATGATTACCAACGGCAACGGGTCGCCCGGATCAGAGGGCGCCTGGACGAGCAGTTCCCGGCCGGCCGAGGGATAGCTGTCCGGGATGGTCGCCTTTTCGACCTTTGGATGGCCCCTTCCCGCGGCCAGCCACCAGACGACCACCAGCACGACGCCAATGATGATCACGTTTCTCTTGTTCTTGCCCCACCAACCGGCAAGGGGATTCGACGCCACGATGCAACCGAACCACACCCCACGCCCGGAAATCGCCTGATTCGAAGCAGCGCGTCCTGGCAGACCCACTCAGGACGACGCCGGAAGCACCTGACGACGCCCGGGACGACCCTCACGCCGCTCCGTCGCCCCCGACCACCGGCGCGGGTGTGCTCAACCCTCCGCGAGCGCGTGAGCTCTGGCGTCACGCAGGATGCCCACCTCACGCGGGCCGTCCAGCGGCGCCAGCGGGCCGTGCACCCAGGTCAGCAGCAGGTCGGCCAGGGCCGGGTTCTGCGCCAGCACCGGCCCGTGCAGGTAGGTGCCGATGACCTTCCCGTCGACGACACCATCGGTGCGGGCGGGCGTCCCGTCCCCGACCCCGACCCGAACCGTGCCGAGCGGGATGCCACGGAAGCCCGGCAGCGGGCGCGTGCGCCCGCCATGGTTCTCATAGCCGTAGAGCGTCGGCAGGCCCAGCTGGGGGCTCGGTTCCACCACGATGTCACCGACGGCGCGCGGCGGCGGCGGGGCGTCCGGTGGTTCGAAGGAACGGCGGGTCTCGACGTCGATCAGGTTGACCCCGTCGTGGATCTGGCCGTTGCCCGCCGGGAAGGTCGCGCCGATCACCTGATAGCCCGCGCAGACGGCCAGCACGGCCGCACCGCCGGACACGGCACGCAGCAGCGAGCGGTTGCGGCGCATACCGTCGGCGGCCAGCACCTGCGGCTCGTCCTCACCGCCGCCCAGCAGGTAGATGTCGCAGTCGGCCGGCACCACCTCACCGGCCGGCACCTCCACGATCTCCGCCCGCAGCCCACGCCAGCGCAGCCGCTGGGCCAGCACGATCGCGTTGCCACCGTCGCCGTAGGTGCCGAGCAGCTCCGGATAGATCAGCGCGATCCGGGTCGCCGAGGGGCGGATCACCGGGTGGTCCGCACGAGCAGGTCGCGGAACGCCGTGTAGTTCGCGACGACATCCACCACCTTTTCGTTCGCCGCCGCGGCGGCGGCCTCGGCGTCGTCGTGGACGCTGTGAGGAACCTCGGCATAGGCCAGGCGCACGCTCATGTCCTCCTTGCGGCCCCCGGTGACGAGCACCTGGCGGCCGGAGAGCCGCTCGAAGGGCACATCCCAGATCCAGGACGGGTCACGCCCGTCCGCCGTCTGCGAGTTGAAGTCGATCACGACCGGCCGCGGCGGCGCCAAGTTCAGCAGCTCCATCATCTCGACCCAGCCGGCCGGGTTCTTCGCCAGCAGCAGGCGGGCCTGATGGCCGTCGTGGCCGAGCGGAACCTCCTGGTAGCGACCCTGGACGTCGCCGATGCCACGCATCGCGGCGAGCGCGTCCTCGACCTCGACGCCGAACTCGCGCGCGGCCGCGGCGGCCATCGCCGCGTTCGCGAGGTTGACCCGGCCCGGCAGGTCGATACGGGCGGGGATGCGCCGGCCGAACCACATCAGCTCACCGAGGCCGGCCACCGAGACGATCGGCTCAGGCCTGGCCAGGCCACACTCACACCACCAGCCGGAGGCGTTGCGGTGCAGCAGCCTGGCGCACTGTGGGCAGACCATCGCGTCCGCGGTCCAGTTCTGGCCTGCCGACACCCACACCTGGCGGGACCAGGTCATCGCCGCCCAGGCCACCAGCGGGTCGTCGACGTTCGCCACCACGACCGTGTCGCGCAGCTCGGCGCCCAGCTCGCGCCAGATCGCGGCGATCCGGCGGGTCTCGTTGGACCGGTCGAGCTGGTCACGCGAGATGTTGAGCAGCAGCACCACCCGCGGCACGATCGCCCGCGCCACCTTGGGCAGCCAGATCTCGTCGACCTCCAGGGCCGCGGGAGAGTCGTACGGCGGCCTGGCCAGCGCGGTCATCACGCCGGGCGCCATGTTCGCGCCGCCGCCGTTCGACTTCACCGGGCCCAGCGTCCCCAGTGCGCGGGCCAGCAGCCTGGTGGTGGTCGTCTTGCCGTTGGTGGCCGAGACGCAGGCCGTCGGGCGGTTGGAGCCGACCTCGGCCAGCGCGCCCGGGGAGATCCGCAGGGCGATCTTTCCGCCGATCATCTCACCGGAGCCGCGGCCCAGGCGGCGGGACGCACCCGACGCCAACCGCTCGGCCGCGAGCGCAAGCTGGGTACGGGCTGTGAGCCGGCGTGGCAGGGGTGTCGTCATCGCGTCTCAAGAGTGCCATGCGCCCGCGCGGGTGTGATGCGGGCCCTGCGCTCTGCCCCTGTTTCCACCCTGTCCCGCCCTGTCCCCGCCCTGTCCGCGACCGCGCACCGCCTGTCCTTCGCACCAGTTTGCCCGGGTAAGGGAATCAACTGACATGTGTCGAGCCCGTCCGCCGAGGCGCATGTGATGCCCACGCGAGGCACGTTCGCCCCGCGGCCACGCGGTCACGGTGCACTCATGAGTAGGAAGGCGCGGCCCCTGATGGATGAGTAGGGCACCCAGCGGTGAGAATCACAGAAGGGATACGGCATCACCCCGGGTCGGCAGGCCAGCGGGCCCCATGAGGGCACGCTCAGACCCGGCGGGAAGGGACGTGAGGACAGCCAGTGAGCACCAAGGGGATAGCGATCGCCCAGCACGGCGAACGGTGGACGGCACACGACCTCCACATCGCCGACATGGAGGATCTCGACTCGCTCGTCGACGCCATGCACGACCTCTCCTCCGGCACCGTCATCGCGTTCGTCGAGGAGGACGACGAGTACCTCGCCATCGTGCGGATCACCGCGCGGGATCCCGACCCGAAGGTCTTCCTTTCGGACCGCCGGGTCCTGTTGACCTCGGATCACGCCGAGCGCCTCTTCGCGGACGCGCTTCCGTCCATGGCGGGGTTCGACAGCGACGACGACTCCGACGAGGACACCCCCGTCGGCCAGGCGTCGCCCGTCGGCGACCTCGACCTCCTCGCCGACCTCGGGACGCCGACCGAGGCGCTGCTCGAGCTGATCGCCGAGGAGGGCATGCTGCCCGCCGACGTGATCAGCGCCATCAGCGAGCGGGCCGGCGCCGGGGAGATCTTCGACGACGCCCGTGGCTGACGTCCCGACGGGGGCGGCGAGGCCTACGGGCAGGGCGGCCCGGACTGCGGGCGGCGGGGCGCCGTCGCCCGCGCCGGGCGCCTACCACGATCTGATGGGGCTCGCGCTGGCCGAGGCGGCGTTGGCCGAGACGGCCGGGGACGTCCCGGTCGGCGCGGTCGTCGTCGCCGCGGACGGGCAGGTCCTCGGCCGCGGGCACAACGCCCGCGAGGCCACCGGCGACCCCACCGCGCACGCCGAGGTCATCGCCCTGCGCCACGCCGCCGCCGAGCTCGGAGCCTGGCGGCTGGGCGGGACGACCCTCGTCGTGACCCTGGAGCCGTGCACCATGTGCGCGGGCGCGCTGGTACTCGCCCGGGTCGACCGGGTCGTGTACGGCGCGGTCGACCCCAAGGCCGGCGCCGTGGGCTCCTTGTGGGATGTCGTCCGCGACCGGCGGTTGAACCACCGCCCCGAGGTCATCTCCGGCGTCCGCGAGCAGGAATGCTCCGACCAGCTCGCCGCCTTCTTCGACGGCCGGCGCGCCCAGCGCCGTCCCCGCGACGGGACGGCCCGGCCCGCCTGACCCCGAGCGCCCCCGCTCCCACCAACCACACCCCGCACCGGACCGCCCCGATCCGACCGGACAGGACATGACCGGACAGGACACGACCGGACAGGCGGAACCGGACCGGCAGGACCGCGCGACAGGACGCCCTCAGCTTCACCCACCCCGGTGAACCGAACCAGGACGACATCGCGTAAGCTAGCCCGCGGTGGAGTCGCCTAGTGGCCGAGGGCGCACGCCTCGAAAGCGTGTGAGGGGGCAACCCCTCCGTGGGTTCAAATCCCACCTCCACCGCACCGACGGCTGACGTGTGCCCATCCCTCCCGGGGGATGGGCCTGGTCGGTTCGGTCATGTCTCCCGGGGGCCGGCCCCCGAAACCCCCCGACCCAAAAAGCCCGTGGCACCGATACCTGACGTGTGCCCATCCCTCCCGGGGGATGAGCCTGGTCGGTCAGGCTGCGGTTCCACCGTCGTCCCCAGGGGCGTTGGCGGCGCAGGTTGTTTCTTGTGCGACCGCCGCCAAGCCGCCATGCCGGACGAATCCCGAGGTCGCGGGTGAGCGGGCTGAGCGGGTCGTAGCGGGACGCGCCGGTCCGTCGAGAACCCGCATCGGAGCGCCGGCCGCGCGGCCGGCGTACCGCCGCGACGGCGTCCGTCAGAGGACACGTTGGTTGGCCCGACCGCGCAAGGTGCTCGAGTTGCGTTGACTCCGGAGCGTGTCATAGTCGATGCGCAAGGTAAACAACCGTGACCATGCCGCTGTTGCACATCATCCAGCGGATCGATTTTCCACGGTGGCTCCGTAACCGAATCCGGAGGTCAGGAATGGCAAGGATCGTTGTACTCGGTGCCGGTGGTCAGGTAGGTCAGTCCATCGTCGCCGAGGCCGTCAAGCGCGGCCACGAGGTCACGGCGGTCGACCAGGACAAGAACTCGTTGAACGGAATCTCCCGCCAGGCCAACGCGGTCGCCGGGGACGTCACCTCCCGTGACGTCATTCAGAAGCAGGCGCAGAACGCGGACGTCATCGTCGTCGCGCTGACCGGGTCCGCCCGCCCCGAGCACGCGAACGCCGCCCGCGCGATCGTCGACGTCGCCGGCAAGCTCGGCAACAAGGCTCCCGCGGTCATTCAGGTCTCCAGCGGCGGGCTGCTGGAGAACACTGACGGCGAGCGGATTCTCGACACGAAGGACTTCCCCGCCGCCGAGCGCAAGGAAGCTCTGGACCAGGCCGACGCGCTCGACGTGCTGCGCGCGGCCAAGGGCAGCGTGAAGTGGTCGAGCATCGCCCCGCCGCCGCGGAACTTCGGCCCGGGCCGCCGCCGCGACGCGTACCGCACCGCGAGCGACCGCCCGGTTGTGGACGCGCAGGGCAACATCGGAATCTCGTACGAGGACTTCGCGCTCGCCGTCATCGACGAGGTGGAGAAGCCGCGGTTCCGCAACAAGCGGTACACGGTCGGAAACTGACCTGACGGCGCAGAAAACCTCCTGAGGTAATAACCGGCGACAAACCAGGGCCGGGCTTCCGGACATACGGTCCGGAGGCCCGGCCCGTCTGGTTGGCGGCCCGGATTCAAGTGTTCTCGCGCCTGCCCCCCGAAGATCTGAGGATTTTCGTCGTTCCGGCGACCGAAATCCTCAAGGCTTGCCCGTCAGCAACGAAGGCCGAAACGGAAGCCCGAAACCACCGCTCGAAGATCTGAGGATTCTCGTCCTCCTGGCGACCAAATTCCTCGGATCTTGTTCGACAGCAAACGGCTGTCTGAAGCTCGGGATCTGCCACGCACGCGGGAGCCACCGACCGGTGGTGGCTTTCATCGGCCGTCGGACATCGTCGCGAGAATCCGGTCAATGTCGTCCGGGGTCGTGCGGGGATTGACGATCGCGAAGCGGGTCACGGTCTCCCCGTTGTGGACGGTGGGGGTGACGAAGCCCAGCCCGCTGCCGAGAAGCCACTGCGTCCAGCGGTGGTAATCCTCCGCGGACCATCCCAGCCGGCGCAGCACGACGACCGAAAGCTCCGGCTCGCGCACCAGCTCCACGTAGGGCAGCTCCCGGATGCGGTCCGCCGCCGCCCGGGCGGTCGCGAGGCAGCCCTCCACGGCCCCGCTGTAGGCACGGGTGCCGTAGGTGGCCAGCGAGAACCAGAACGGCAGGCCGCGTACCCGCCGGGAGAGCCCGATCTGGTAGTCGGACGGGTTCCACGGGCTGTCCCGGTCGAGGACCTCCAGGTAGCCCGCCTGTTGGGCGTGGGCGGCCCGCGCCGCGGCCGGGTCACGGTAGACCAGCCCGCAGGCGTCGAACGGGGCGAACAGCCATTTGTGCGGGTCGACGATGAACGAGTCGGTGTCGCCGACGCCGTCGAAGAGATGGCGGGTCGAGGGGGCGGCGGCGGCCGCGAGGCCGTAGGCGCCGTCCACATGCACCCACAGGTCATGTGGACGGGCGGCGTCGACGATCCCGCGGATGTCGTCGACGATGCCGAACTGAGTGCTGCCCGCGGTGGCGACGACGGCGAACACCCCGGAGTCGCCGCCGGTCGCGGTGGCTGCGCCCCGGGTGCCCAGCGGGCCCGGGCCCCGCGGGCCCAGGGCACCGAGGGCCGCCGCGACCGCCTGGCCGGTCAGCCGTCCGTCGTCGTCGGCCACGACGAAGACCGGGTCGACATCCATCACCTCGGCGGCCTGCCGCAGGGACGAGTGCGCCTCGGCTCCGCACAGGAAGCTCCAGCGGGCCGGCGCGGGCAGGCCCCGGGCGGCGCGCCGGGCCCGCGCCGCGTGCCGCGCGGCAACCAGCGCCGAGAGGTTGCCGATGGTGCCGCCCTGCACGAACGCGCCGCCCGCCTCCGCCGGAAATCCGACCAGGTCGGACAGCCAGCGCAGCGCCTCGTTCTCGGCGTGGACCGCTCCGGCGCCTTCCAGCCAGCTCCCGCCGTAGATGGACGAGGCACCGACCACCAGATCGAACAGAATCGAAGCGCGCGTCGGCGCGGCGGGGATGAAGGCAAGATTGCGCGGATGGTCGGCCGAAATGCAGGCCCGGGACAAAACCTCGTCAAACACCCGCAGCGCCGCCGGCCCGCCGATGCCGTCCGGGGTAACCGTCAGCCCGGCCCGTTCCGCCAGTTCGGTGGGTGTGGCACTCCCGTCCAGGGGTACCGGGTCGAGGCTCATCCGCGTCCGCGCGAGATCCACAACCGCCTGTTCGAGGCCAGGAGTGAGCGCTTCGAACATCGGGGAAGGGGAATCGGGCTGGCGCACCCGGCGAAGTCTAGGTGCCGCCCGGGTCATGCCGAAGAGATCAAGCGGTGGGCCCGGCCGCGCGTTTCCCACCGGCAGGGGTTTACCTACCGCGCTGGCGCCGCACCAGGAATCCGCCACCGACAAGGGCGAGGATCGCGACGATCAGACCTGCGCGCTTCATACGAAACCTCCACGATGAGGGCTTGGTGATCACCGGCTTCCAGCCGGCTCCCACCGCGTTCAGCCGCCAACATACCGAACACTGAGGCCACACTCGACACGCCGCGCGGACGTGAAGAAGTGTTGTCCCGGAACGGGCTTTGTTGCGTGGCCCTGCACCGTTCCACGATGAGATCTCCACTCCGACGACCACAGGTCGACGGCCGCCGCAACCGAAGCCGCCGGTGACCGGTTCACGAACCCGGCGCGCTGGGCCGGTCGGATGCCCCGTGCTGGGCCGACTGTTACGTTTTCTCCACCGTCGGCTCCGGGTGACCGCCAGGCGCCAACGGGCCGCCGGGTGCCCTGACCTGCGCCGGCGGCAGGTTCGGGATGTGTGGTGGCGGCGTTGAAGGGGGCGGCGAGTGAAGGTCGACGGCACTCTCGGTGGGCTGGCGGACGCCGTGGCGCGGGCCGGCTCCGCCGAGAGCGCGGGCTATGACGGAATCTGGGCCGGCGAGGTCAACCAGGACCCTTTTCTGCCGCTCACCCTCGCCGCTCAGACGACGTCCAGGGTGGAACTGGGAACGTCGATCACGGTCGCCCTGGCGCGTTCTCCGATGTCACTCGCCTATACCGCGAGCGATCTGCACCGCTTTTCCGGCGGGCGGCTGCGGCTTGGCCTCGGCTCGCAGGTGCGGGCGCACATCACCCGGCGCTTCTCCATGCCCTGGGGGCGGCCCGCGCCACAGATGCGGGAATTCGTCCTGGCTATGCGGGCGATCTGGTCGTGCTGGGCCGACGGCACCCCGCTCAGGTTCGAAGGTGAGTACTACCGGCACACGCTGATGCCGCCGGCCTTCGTGTCACCGCCGCACCCGTTCGGGCCGCCGCCGGTGTTCCTGGCCGGGGTCGGGGATGCCATGACCCAGGTCGCCGGTGAAGTGGCGGACGGATTTCTGTGCCACTGGTTCACCAGCCCGCGGTGGATCCGAGAACACACGATTCCTGCGCTGGAGCGGGGCCGCCAGCTCACCGGCCGCACACTCGACGGGTTCGAGATCCTCGCGGGCGGCTTCGTGGCTACCGGAACCGACCAGGAGATAACCGAGGGCGTGCAGAGAATGCGCTCCCAGATCGCCTTCTACGGGTCGACGCCGGCCTACCGGCCGTTGATGGAGCTGCACGGCTGGGGTGACCTCGGTACCGAGCTCACCGTGCTTTCGAAGCAGAACCGATGGGTGGAGATGGCCGGGCTGATCGACGACGACGTCGTCGACGCGTTCGGCCTGGTGACCACGCCCGAGGAGCTTCCCCGCCGGCTGGCCGAACGTCTGGGCGGCCTGGTGACCAGGGTGGCCTTCACGCCGCCGGCGTCCTTCGGCCCGGAGCGGGTGCGGGAGACACTCGACGCGATCCGCGCCGTCACGCCCTACTCCCCCACACCCGGCCCCGTGCCCACAGCCGCAGCCGAGCCCGAATCCGAGCCCGAAGCCGCCCACGAGGCGGCGGTCAGACGATGACGGGCAGCTTCGCGTAGCCGCGCACGGTGCTGGTGTGCAGGCGCACCGCACGGTCCCGGTCGACCTCCCAGCTCGGGAAGCGGCGCAGCGTCTCCTCCAGCGCGATCCGCCCCTCCATCCGGGCCAGCGCGGCGCCCAGGCAGAAGTGCGGACCGTGGCCGAACGAGACATGGCTGTCGAAGCGGCGCCGGATGTCGTAGCGGTCGGCGTCGGGGTACTTGCGTTCGTCCCGGCCAGCCGAGGCGGTGAGGAGCAGGATCCGCGACCGGGCCGGAATCTCGGTGCCGTGCAGGACGACGTCCCGGGTGGTTGTGCGGCCCTGCACCGGCGACGGTGCCTCGTAACGCAGCGTCTCCTCCACGGCGTTCGCCAGTCCGGACGGGTCGGCGGCGAGATCGGCGCGCTGGTCGGGATGCGACTCCAGCAGGTCGCAGGCCCAGCCGAGCAGCCGGGCGACGGTCTCCGTCCCGGCGGCGACGAGGAGGTTGGTGAAGTCGGTCGCCTCCGCGGTGGTCAGCCGACGGGTCCCCTCCGCCGTGGTGATCTCGGCCTGGGCGAGGCCGGTCATCATGTCGTCGCGCGGCTCCCGGCGCCGGGCCTCGATCTGCTCGGAGAAGTAGGTGTGCAGCTTGATCTGGGCGGCGAAGGAGATGTCGTTGATCATCCCCTTGCCGTCCTCGATGTGGAAGGTCTGGTCGATGGTCTGCCGGATCTCCTCCCGGTCCTCCGGGCTGACCCCGATCAGCTGGGAGATCACCAGCGACGGCAGCTGCGCGGCGAAGTCCTGCACGTAGTCGAACCCACCGCCGCCGACCTGCCGGTCGAGAAGCTCGGCGCAGAGCTGGCGAATGTGGCCTTCCAGGGCGGCGACGCGCCGTGGGGTGAACGCACGGGAGACCAGCGCGCGCAGCAGGGTGTGTGCCGGAGGGTCCATGAAGATGATCTGCCCGGTGCTCAGCGGCTCCGGCCCCATGAGCTCGAGGACCGTGCCGTACGCCGAGCTGTAGGTCGCGGGATCGACGTGGGCGTCGTCGACGTCCCTGTGCCGCGAGAGGGCGTAGAAGTCCAGCTTGTCGTTGCGGTAGACCGGAGCCTCGTCCCGCATCCGCCGCCACACGGGGTAGGGGTCGACGTCGACGATCTCGTCGAAGGGGTCCCAGTACAGGTCGTCCGTCACGGTCAACCCTTCCCTCACCATGCCCGCGCCTTCCAGCCCGAGCGGACAGCCAGTCCGGTCGCCGCGTCAGCCACGCCCGCACCCGTTGCCGACAGGCGCCTGTGCGCTGATTCGTCAACCTCTCCTAGCAGATTGACGCGCACACCACTCGGCGAGCAAGTAAATGCGACCGCCGGTCGCCTGATTGGGTATCCGGGCCGGCCAGCCGGCCGGCCAAACACCGGCCTGACCGGCCTCACCGGCGTGACCGGCCGCCGGGCGGTCCGGGGTACCGAGGTCACCCGGCGCCGCCCGGCAGAGGAGTCAGCTGAGACGGTCAGCTGACCGTGATCGCGCGCTCCGGGCAGTTCTCCGCGGCCTCGCGCGCCTTGGCCTCGTGAACCGGGGGAACCTCCGGCACCGCCACTAAGCCGTGCCCCTGCTCGTCAAGCTCGAACACCTCGGGGCAGATATCCCAACAGCGGGCGTGCCCCTGGCAGAGGTCATGATCGATCGACACCTTCATGGCTGTATCTCCCATCTTCCTTATGTCGTCACCCAACCGGCCCACAGCGTGAGCCGGCACGCCGCATCGGTCAGTCGAACCAACTGAGCCTTCTCCATCTCACAGTGCACCGTCACGCGATACCACCGGTCGGCGCCGACCACGGAAAGGGCTCAACCGAGCCCTTTCCGTCTCACGGGGCACGGTCACCGGACGACGCCAGTCGGAGACGACGACGGAAAGGGCTCACTGGTCATCCGGCGCCGCGCCAGCTCGGACGATTCGATGAACGGCGCGTTGGTCTCCAGACACGCCGCCCAGGCCGCCCGGCTCCGGGCCGGGTCGCCCGCCACCAGCGCCGCGACCACCTCCTCGAACAGGCGGACGTTGTCCTGCGCGGTCGCCACCCAGACCTCGTCAACCCCGGTGGTGAGCGCCGCCCCGGTGCCGAGGCGCACCCACTGGAGGATCTCCGCGATCACGGTGAGCGCGGGATTACCGGTCGCGGTGAAGGCGAGGGCGCTGCCCCGGCCCCAGATGTCGGCGAACCGGGGCATGTCCCGGGCGCAGGCGCTCAGCTCGTCCCGCAGGGTGCACAGCGTGGCCAGCGACTCCTGGTCGATCCTCGACGCCGCGAGCTCCATCATCGCCGGCTCGATGACCGTCATCGCGCGGAAGAAGTCAGCGAGCGTCGTCTGCCGGGCCTCCAGCGCCGTTCCCGCCAGCTGGGCCGCGACCTTCGTCGAGGGGTGGCGGATCCGCGGGCCGGAACGGTCCCCCGTCCGCAGCTCGATCAGGCACTCGGTCTCCAGGATGCGCAACGCCTCCCGCAGCGTGGGACGGGAGATGCCGAACTCCTTGGCGAGGTCGGCCAGCGAGGACAGCCGGGCACCGTCGGCGAGACGGCCCTCGGCGATCCGCGCCCTGATCTCGGTCGCGACGGCCATCGCCATCCGCTGCGGTGGCCCGCCGCCCACCGCGCCGCCGCTGCCCACCGCGCCGCTTTGGGCCCGCCACAGCGGGACGACGTCGATCACCTGCCGGCTGCGGCTGCGGCTCACCTGGAGCCTGCTGGTGCTGACCAGATAGTCGCTCCAGGCCTGGCTGGCGCGGGCACCGTCGCGAGCACGCACGGCCCGCAGCAGCTCGCCCTGGCTGACGACGACGCGGCGGGCCGCCCGCTCGGCCGACGCCAGGTCGGGGGTACCGACCACGGCATAGACCTGGCCGGCGTAGATGTCGCGCAGCACGCCGGTGAACACCGCGATCGAACGGTTGCCAGCCAGGTCGGTGACTGCCTGGTCGAACGCCGCGACCGCGGTGGCGAAGGCGAGTGGATCGCCTTCGGCCGCCCGGGTGTTCTCGTGCAGCGCCGCGATGTGGTCGAGCCCTTCCTGACCGCAGCGCAGCGCCAGCTGCTCGGCGGCGTGCGGCTCGATGACCAGGCGGGCCTCTTCGAGATGGGCCAGCGTCGTGCGCCGCAGCTGCAGCAGCAACGCCACGTACCGGCTGACCGCGGCCAGGCCGGGCCGGCGGATGACCGCGCCACCACCCCGCCCGCGCCGGACCTCCAGCAGCGACTGCGACTCCAGGATCCGCAGTGCTTCGCGCAGCGTCTCCCGGGACACCTCGAAGGCCGCGGTGAGCTCGGCCTCGCGCGGTAGCTGCTGGTCCACGACGAGCTCGCCGCCGAGGATCTGGCGACGCAGGTCCGCCGCGAGGATCTGCGCGATCTTGAGGGGTGGTCGACGGGCCGACGCCCGGAACACGGCGGCTCGCCCGTCGTGGCCGCTGGCCACGTCCGCTTCGTTCCTCAAGAACGCTCGCCGCCCGTTTGTGACGCTGGAACCAAGACCGGCATCTGTTTCTCCTAAGCCTCCCGCATCCTCCCACGCCCCGTGACGCGCTGCGGAAGCTTGGAACCGCACCTGCCGGCAAGCGGTTCCCGGCCGACGCCGAGCCCTGGACCAGCGCCGCGCCCCGGACCCGCACTCAGCCGTGGCTCGGCCCTGCGCCTTCGATCGGCGCCGCACCACCGATCGGCCCTGCGCCTTCGATCGGCGCCCGTCGCACCATCGATCGGCCCTGCGCCTTCGATCGGTGCTCAGCCGTGGCCGTGTAGCGCGGCCACCACGGCCGCGTACATACGAGCCTTGATCGTGCCCAGCGTGTCCCCGGCCTTTCCGGCCTGCGCCTCGGCGATCTCGATGGCCGTCGACCGCACCGAGTCCTCGCCCACTGCCTGGTCGACGATGCCGGCCGTGGCCGCGGCCGTCCCGCCGTAGCGACGGGCGGTGACCATCGCCTCGTGTGCCGTCTGCGGCGTCAGCCGGGACTGGATGAGCGCGGACATGCCCTCGGTGAACGGAATGTGGATGTCGGCCTCGGGCAGGCACCAGAAGCCACGGTCGGCGCGCATCACCCGGAAGTCGTGCGCCAGCGAGAACATCGCGCCGGCGGCGAACACGTGCCCCTGCAGCGCGGCGACCGTGACCAGGGGCAGGGTCAGCATCCGCGCGAGGAGCCGGTGCACGGAGTCGACGTAGTCCTGGTGTTGCTCGGCGTGCGCGAACAGCCAGTCCAGATCAAGGCCGTTCGAGTAGAAGCGGCCCGTCGCGGTGGTCACGAGCGCCCGGGGCCCGTCGGCCTTCTCCAACTCGTCCAGGGCGGCGTTGACGGAGCCGATCCAGTCGGGATGGAACCGGTTCTCCCCATCGCCGAGATCGAGAACGGCGACGTCGCCGTGGCGCTCCAGAGTGGGCATGTGCGGTCCTCGGCCTTCCGTGCGGGGAGATCGTCAGAGCGGCAGAGCCGGCCGAGACACCCCCAGCTCGGTTCGGCTCCACAATGCCGTTGCATAAGAGTGCTGGATAGTGCCGCTCACAAGCAGCGTATGTACTCGTCGCCGCATACCAGGGCAAGCGCGTCAAGGCCCACCACCCCACCTCACCTCGCACGCCGCATCCAGGCAAAGCCTGAGCGAGCTTCGGGCTGCCGCCGCCGCTGCCGCTGCCGCCGCTGCCGCCGCTGCTGCCGCTGCTGCCGCTGCTGCCGCCGCCGCTGCCGCCGCCGCCGAGCAAGAAGTAAGGATTTTGGCTGCTTGAACAACCGGGATCCTCACTTCTTGCGGACTGCCAGGCGAACTCCGCGCCCCATTTGCCGCTATCGGCATGAATTGCCGGCGTTGCCCCGGCGGCGCTGGATCCCCGACGGGTCGCTCGACCTCCGTCCCGCCGCAGGTGCCGACGCCGGCGCCGGCGCCGGCGCGGGCGCGGGCGCTCCAGCCCCACAGGCCGAAGGACTGGATGCGGGGGCCGAAGGACTGCCGCTGTGATCACCCTTCGTCGGTTTCCCATCACGCTCCCACGTCGCAGGCTGGCTCCAGCACCTTCCGGCCCACCCGGACAGGTGCGCCGGGCACGCAGGATGGATGGAGGAGGACCACGGTGAGCACCGAACACCGCCGCGAGATCCTGGTCGGCATCGACGGCTCAGATGGTTCGGCGGCCGCGCTGCGCTGGGCCTACGAGACGGCCCAGATCGAGAAGCGGCCGGTCACCGCGCTGTTGGGGTGGACCGCCGACGGTCTGCCCCGGCCCGTCTACGAGGCCGCGGTCGCCGCGAACCACCACGCTCTCACCGAGGCGGCCACCGAGCAGCTCGAGCGGATAATCGCCCGGATACCCGCCCCGGTCCCCCCGGTCGAGCTGCGAAAGCTCGTCGTGAACCAGGACCCGGTGGAAGCCCTCGTCGCGGCGGCCAAGAACGCCGAGATGACCGTGGTCGGGCAGCGCGGCGCCGGGCTGGTCCACCGCATCCTGGCCGGCTCCGTCGCCCACCGGCTCCTGCATCATTCGTCCGGCCCCGTCGTCGTGGTCCGCGGCACAGCACCGGACACCGGTGACGCACCCGACCGTCGGCCGATCATCGTCGGCGTCGACGGCTCCGAGCCGTCGCAGGCGGCGGTGCGCTGGGCCGCCGCGCGGGCGCAGGAGCGGGGTGTCGCCCTGCACCTCGTGCACGGCTACCGCATCGACATCACGACGTTCGGCGTGCCCGTGCCCGATTTCTACCCATCGCTGCGCACCGGCTCCGAGCAGCTCCTCAAAGACGTGGCGACGGCCGATCTCGATGACGAGAGCACCGTCCAGGTCAGCCTGGACGCCGTTGACGACTCCGCGTCACACGCGCTCCTGCAGGCCGCCGAGCAGGCCCAGCTCCTGGTCGTCGGTACGCGGGGGCGCGGCGGGTTCGCCGAGCTGGTGCTCGGCTCCACCGCGCACCAGTGCGTGCTGCACGCGGCCTGCCCGGTGGCGGTCATCCACGCGTGAGACGGGCGGTGGCGCCCTGCTCGGGGCGCCCTGCTCGGGGCGCCCTGCCGGATGCACACCCTGCCGGTGACGCCCTAGCAGGAGTCCCGGGCGTCACCGGCAGCCCCGCCCCCGCCGCCCGGCGCGCCTGCGTCGGCGCCCGCGCCAGCGGCCGCATTCCCCAGCAGCACCGTCACCGTGCTGCCACGCCCGTTGGCGACGATCACATCGGAATGGCCGTCACCGCGAAGGTCGTCCACCTCCACCGTGGACGGGCCCGGGCCGGCGAGGTGGAGCAGTGGTGGTCCGAGGGTGCCGTCGCCGTTGCCGAGCAGGATCGACAGCGTCGAGTCCGAGGCGTTGCCGACCGCCACATCGGCGATGCCGTCGCCTGAGAAGTCACCCGTGTCCACCGCCGACGGCCCCGGGCCGGACAGGTACGGCCGCGCCGGCTGGAACGTGCCGTCACCGTTTCCCAGCAGCACCGACACCGTGCCGTCACCGGCATTGGCGACGATCAGGTCCAGGTTGCCGGCGTCGCCGCCGCCGCCTTCCTTGCCTTTGCCTGCGCCGCCCTTGCCCTCGTCGTCGCTCTCGCCACGCAGGACGGCCGCCGCCAGGTCCGTCGGGCCCGGGCCGGTGAGGTAGGGCCGCGGTGGCTGCAAGGTGCCGTCACCGTTTCCCAGCAGCACCGACACGGTGGCGTCGCCGAGGTTCACGACGGCGATGTCGGTGATCCCGTCCCCGTTGAAGTCACCGGAATCCAACGACGACGGCGCCGACCCGGCCAGCTGCGGCACCGGTGGGCCGAAGGTCCCGTCGCCCCGGCC
This sequence comes from Parafrankia sp. EUN1f, assembly GCF_000177675.1. GTDB lineage: Bacteria > Actinomycetota > Actinomycetes > Frankiales > Frankiaceae > Parafrankia. The sequence goes on along the minus strand of NZ_ADGX01000045.1, from coordinate 7,642 downwards.
CAGCAGCACCGACACGGTGCCGCTGTACTGGTCCGCGGCGGCCACGTCAGGAACGCTGTCGCCGTTGAAATCGTCCACCGACAGCGAGGACGGGCCGGGCCCGGCAGGGTAGGGCACCGGCAGGCCGAGGGTTCCGTCCCCGTTGCCCAGCAGCACCGATATCAGGCCGCTGGACGAGTCAGCGACGATCACATCGAGGACGCCGACGCCCCGCAGATCTTCGATCGCCACATCGGACGGACCCGACCCGGCCGGGTAGGGCACGGGCGGGCCGAAGGTTCCGTCCCCCCGGCCCAGCAGCACCGACACCGTGCCGTCGGCGATGTTGACGGCGGCGAGGCTCTGCCGACCGTCACCGGTGAGGTCCCCCGCGGCGACCGACACCGGCCCGTGCCCGCTGAGGTAGTACTCCGGCAGCGCGAACAGCCCGCTGCGCGGCGCGCCGCCGGAAGGGGCTGACGGGGCCGGCGGGGCGGCACTGACCGGCGCCGCAAGCGTTGCCGTCATGACCAGCCCGGCGGCGGAACGCCGGCCCGCGGACCACAGTCTCATCCGTCCCCGCATCCCTACCTGTGCCGGCGGGCCCCGAACAGCCCCAGGGATGCCACACTTCGCATCCACTGATGCGCAGATGGTGACCGATGGTGTCGCCGAACAACCGCAGCGACACCCCGGCGCCGCGCAGGCCCTTCGACGGCGGGGATCAGACGGCGGGGATCAGTCGACGACGTAGCGGCGCGGGACCCAGCTCTGGCTGTCGATCGGCGGACGCTTGTAGGCGCGCTGCTGGCGGGGCGGCAGCTTCACCTCCGGGTAGTGGACGGACTCGTACGGGACCATCGACAGCAGATGACTGATCAGGTTCAGGCGCGCGCTGCGCTTGTCGTCCGCGTCGACCACGTACCAGGGCGCCTGCCGGATGTCCGTATACGCGAACATCTCGTCCTTCGCCTCGGCGTAGTCGACCCAGTGGGCGCGGGCCTGCAGGTCGAGATCGGAGAGTTTCCACCGCTTCTCCGGATTCCGGATCCGGTCGGTGAAGCGGCGCTCCTGCTCCTCGTCGCTCAACGACAGCCAGTACTTGACCAGGGTGATTCCTGAACGGACGAGCGCGCGTTCGAGCTGCGGGCAGGTCCGCAGGAACTCGTCGTATTCCTCGTCCGTACAGAATCCCATGACCCGTTCCACCCCGGCCCGGTTGTACCAGCTTCGATCGAAGAAGACGATCTCCCCGGCCGACGGCAGGTGGGTGATGTAGCGCTGGAAGTACCACTGGGACCGTTCCCGCTCGGTCGGCGTGCCCAGGGCGACCACCCGGTAGTGCCGTGGGTTGAGCCGCTCGGTCAGCCGCTTGATGGTGCCGCCCTTGCCGGAGGTGTCCCGGCCCTCCATCACGACCACGAGGCGGCCGCCGGTGACGACGAGCCACTCCTGCATCCGCACCAGCTCGGTCTGCAGCCGGACGAGCTCCTTGTCGTACGCGCCCTTGGACAGCCGAGCAGGTGCGGTGTCGACGGCCTCCGGGGCCGCCTCCGGCCGGTCAGGCACAGCGCGCCTCCAGTTTCGGTGGACGTCCGATGCCAGTGAGCCCTTTCGGCTACTGACAAGATCACACAGGGCGACCAAGACTTCCACCTGACGGGCTCGCGGTCCAGCGCTCAGGCCTCGTCGTGGACGACAGCCACCGGGCAGGCAGCGTGCAGCAGGCACTGATGGCTGACCGAGCCGAGCAGCAGGTCGGCGAAGCCGCCGTGGCCGCGGCGCCCGACGACGAGCAGCTGCGCGAGCTCCGCCTCGTGCAGCAGGGCGACGCTGGGCGCGTCCGGGGCGACAACGGTGTCGACCGCCACCTCGGCGGCGCTGGCGAGCCCCTTGCCGACCGTCTCGTCCAGCATCGCCTGGGCCCGTCGCAGCAGGTCCACCTGCCCGCTGATCATCAGCTCCGGGTACAGCGGATCCGTGCGGCCGAGCGCGAACACGACCCGCAGGGGCGCCCGCCGCAGGGCCGCTGCCTGGGCGGCCCAGCGCAGCGCGCCCACGGAGTTCCCCGAGCCGTCGACGCCGACCACGACCGGTCTGCGCTGGCTGTCGGGCCGCTCGCCGTCAGGGCCCTGGCCGTTCGGACGCTGGCCGTTCGGACGCTGGCCGTTCGGACGCTGGCCGCCGGGGCGCTGCGCGGTTCTTCCCCTGACGACGACCACGGGGACCTGGACGTGGTTGACGACGGTCTGCGCCACCGAGCCCGCCAGGACCCGGGTGATGGGCCCGTGGCCGTGCGACCCGACGACGATCATCTCGGCGCCGGGTGCGTTCTCCTCCAGCGCGACCGCGGGTGCCGCCTCGACCAGCATCGGGTACACCTCGACGCCGTTGGCGTCGGCGCGTTCGATGGCCTGGTCCAGCGCCGCGACGGCCGAGGCCTCGAGTTCGGCGTGGTCGGCCCGGCCGGCCCGGCGGTGCAGCTCCCGCGGTAATCCGTCCGTGCCCCAGGCCAGCAGTGCGGTCACCGGCCGCCGGCGCAGTCGCGCCTCGCGGAAAGCCCAGCGCAGAGCTTCTTCGGAGCCGGTGGATCCGTCCACACCGACAAGAATTGTTCTGTCCATTTCCGGCCACCTTTTTGTTGCTGAGGAAAAATTGACAGTTCAAATTTCGCATCATGGCCGGAACGGTGCATCTGTCGTCCGATCTGCCGTGCGCGGTTCGTCGGACACGCCGGTGGCGGGACCCAAGGCCCTGGCGCGCTCGCGCCTGGTCGGGTAGCAAGGACGCACCATGCGGCCGTCGCCCTGGTGGCGGCGGCGCGGGATCCACGGTGGATCGGCCTGCGGCGGGTGGGTGCGGACCGACGGGTCAATATCGGGGGTCGGATCCGCCCGGGATGTCACAGCAAATTGTGAGATCGACTGCTGCGGCGGTGTGCCAGTAGACGCGGCGCGCCCGCGGGGCGTCGGGTCACCCGCGAGATCAGCAGCCAGCGCCGCAGCGCCAGCAATTCACGCCAATATGGACAAACTGGGCCGAGGAGTCACTTAACAATCCGCAAGAAGTGAGAATTTCGGTTGTTGCAGCAGCCAAAATCCTCAATTCTTGCTCAGAAGCAGTGGTGGCAGCGGAAACCGGAGGGATGGCGGATCATGATCCATCCCGGCACCGGCACCGGCCACCAGCACCGGCTAAAGCGGGGCCGTCCAGCGCAGATGGGTTCCACCGGTGGGCGGTGTCGTCGCGGCGAAGGTGCCACCCAGGTTCTCGGCCCGGGCCCGCAGGTTGTCCAGACCGCTGCGGCGGACGGTGTCACCGATGCCGACCCCGTCATCGACGGCGTCGAGGGTGACGCTCCCCCCGTCCACGGCGAGCCGCAGCTCCACCCTGGTCGCGCGGGCGTGGCGCGCCACGTTGGTGAGGGCCTCCCGCGCCACGGCGAGCAACTGGTCGGTGAGCTGGTCGTCGACGACGGTGTCCAGCGGGCCGGCGAGGGCCACGTTCGGCGCGAAACCGAGCGCCGGCCGGACATCCTCGGCGATCTTGTCAAGAGCGGCCTGGAGGCGGCCGCGCCTGACGGCGCTCTTGCCTCGCAGCTCGAAAATGGTGCGACGGATGTCCTTGATGGTGGCGTCGATGTCCTCGACGTACCCGTTGATCCGCTTCGCGTTCGACGGATTCTCGTACTGGGCGAGATCCTGCATTCCGAGCGCGACGGCGAACATGCGCTGGATGACGTGGTCGTGCAGGTCCCGGGCGATTCGGCCGCGGTCGGCGAGAACGCGAAGATGCTCCTGATCCATCTTGGCGCGGGCCAGTTCGAGTGCGACGGCGACGTGCCCGGCGAAACTGGACGCCATGTCCAGGTCACTGTCCGTGAATCCGTGGTCTCCACGGTCGCGGCCGATGAGCAGCGCCCCGCCGCACTGGTCGGTGCCGGCGACGAGCGGGACGACCATGAGCGGCCCGGTGCTCGCGGCGCGCTCCTCGGGAAGCGCGTCGAGCTCCGCGTCATCGACCCGCAGCGCCTGCCGCTCGGCGATGACACGGCCGGTCAGGGTCCGTCCCAGCGGGACGAGGTGACCGACCTTCGCGCCCTCGGCCGCGCCAGCGCCCGCGGAATCCGAGGCCACGGAATCCGAGACTCCGGAGCCTGAGATCACCGAGCCCGAGACCACGGCGACGACACGAGCGTAGCCGGCCGCGTCCTCCTCGCGATCGCTCTCACCCTCTTTACGGTTTTCACCCTGATCGCCGCGCTCACCGTGGTCATCCCGGTCGTCCTGGTCGTGGTCATCGGCATCGGCGTCGGCGTCGGCGTCGGCATCGGCGTCCAGCACGAGCGCGACGAAGGTGGCGTCGGCGACGACCCGCACCCGGGCGGCGAGCGCCGTGAGCGCGTCGTCGGCGCCGGCCATCAGCAGGCGCGTGATCTCTGCGGAGGCGGCCATCCAGCGATGCCGCTGCTGCGACTCGTGGTAGAGCCGGGCGTTCGCGATCGCCACACCGGCGTTCGCGGCAAGCGCGAGCGCGAGCTCCTCGTCCTCCGCGGTGAACGGAACACCGTCATGCTTGTCGGTCAGGTACAGATTGCCGAAGACCTCACCCCGCACCATGATCGGCACGCCGAGGAAGGACCTCATCGGTGGATGGCCCGGCGGAAAGCCCTGCGAGCTCGGGTCCCGGGAGATGTCGGCGACGCGCCGCGGGCGCGGGTCGTCGATGAGCAGGCCCAGCAGGCCGTGCCCGGAAGGCAGGTTCCCGATGGTGCGCACATCGGACTCGTCCAGGCCGACGTGGACGAACTCCTCCAGGGTGCGATCCGGCGCGACGACGCCGAGGGCACCATAGCGGGCGCCAAGCAGGACGGTGGCGGCCTCGACGATGCTGCGCAGCAGCACAGGCAGCCGCAGGTCGGTGACGATGGCCCGGTTTGCCTGGAGCAGGCCACGCAGCCGGCTCTGGGTGGCCAGCACGTCCTGGGCGCGTTCGACGAGCTGGCTGAGCAGGTCGTCAAGCTCCAGCCTGGCCACCGTGGGGAACATCAGCCCATCACCCGGCGACGTTGCCGGCTGCGCGGCCACGGGCTGCGCGCCGGAGGGACCCGGGGCCGCGGAGTGCGCGCCCGGGGGCTGGGGGGCCGAGGACTGGGATCTCGCCGCCACGCGAGGAAAATACGCGAGACCACGCCCGGATGATGCCGATTCCCCGGCCACCGGCTCATCCCGCGGCACGCCGCGCCGCTCGCAGCAGGGCGCCGGGCCCGGCGCCCTGGGGCAGGGTCGTCGCCTCCGGCCAGGGATCCGGATGTTCCGAGCTGGCCGCGGCCATCCTGCGCACCGGCCCGGACGTCCACTCCCACCGCAGGGCACCCCCCGCGGCGCTGCCGGACCCGCCGCGCGCCGTTCTGAGCTGGACGAGGTCGGCGGCGGTCACCCGTGCGAGCTCGGCAGCGCGGTCACGGTCGGCGCGGCGCTCCCAGGCCGCGTCGATGACCACGCTCTCACCGCGTTCGAGTGCGACGCGGGCCCGCCGGAACAGCTCGTCGTAGCCGGCCTCCACATCGGCCGCGTCACCGTCGGCGGCATCACGGCCCGCGGCGGCATCACGGCCCGCGGCGGCATCACGGCCCGCGGCGGCATCACGGCCCGCGGCGGCGCCGGTGGGATCAGTGCCGGTGGGATCGCCGTCGGGCCCGTGGACCAGACCGATGCCCTCCGCACGCAGCAGCGTCCATTCCTCGGCGTCGGCGAGGCCGGCGGCCAGCGCACCGCGGCCCGACCCGGGCGCGCCGCCGACCAGGACGAGCCGCACCCGTCCCTGACGCAGATGCGACAGGGCCAGCGCGGCCAGTGCCCGCGCCTCGGCGGCGGCGGGCTCCACGCCCTGCGCGTACCTGGTGCAGGCGACCTTGCAGCGGACGAGCGCCCGGTAGGCGATGTAGAGGTCGGCCAGCGAGCGGGGATGGCTCTCGGCCGCGTACTGGCGATAGTGGGCCAGGAGGAACGCGGCGAGATCGGGGCGGCCGAGGCTCTCCAGATCCATCGCCAGGAACCCGATGTCACCGAGGACGTCACCGACGCGCAGCCGCTGGTCGAACTCCAGGCAGTCCAGGATGCGGGGGCCGTCCTCAAGGCAGTAGATGTCACCGGCGAGCAGGTCACCGTGCCCGTCGCGGACCAGCCCGAGGCGCTGCCGTTCCCGCAGCAGGGGCTCCCGGCCGGCCAGGAAACGAGCGGCCAGCCGACCGATGGCGTCGATGGTGGCGCCGTCGAGGACGGTGCCCAGGTAGGGCTCGACGCCCCGCAGGCTCTCCTCCCACAGCCCGCCCAGCGTGGCGGACGAACCGGCGTCCGCGATCTCGGCGGAGGTCTCGCAACGGGTGTGGAACGCCGCGAGCAGGCGGGCTGTCGCCCGCAGATCATCAGCGACGTCGACACCGGCGGCGACGAGCGTGGACAGCCGCCGGTCGGCGGGCAGGCGGCGCATGACGACCATGTGGTCGCAGAGGGCGCCGTCCGGGCCCTGGACGTCCGCGACACCGAGATAGACGTCCGGAGCGAGGCGGCGGTTGAGGTCCACCTCGGCCTGGCAGGCCGCCAGGCGTGCCTGGCGCGTGCGGAAGTCGAGGAACCCGAGATCGGCTGGCTTCTTGACCTTGTAGACCCGGTCCCCGAGAAAGATCAGGACGGATGTGTGCGTCTCGACCAGCGCGGCCGGTGTGGCCACTGCTCCGGGCATGCCCGGTGCGGTCGGTGTGCCCGGGGCGGTCGGGGCGTCGCGGTCGGGGCGCGAGCTCTCCGCGCTCACCGGAAGGCCGGCCGTGAGGGTCGCTGTCGCCACATCCATACGTCCACCCTGACGGCAGCACCCTCGCCGCGCAGGTTGCCGGAGTCGGGCGGGCTGCGTTCAAAGGTCCCGCGACCGGCGGGACCAACGGGCCCACGGGCCGTTTCCCGGACCTGCCGCCCGCCGCACCGCCGCCCGCGGCCGGACGTTCCGGCGCCCCCGTCCGGGTGACGTTGCACCGACCACCGCCCGCCAAAGGTCCCTTTGCCGTCCCTTTGCCCGACTCCGCCGCAGGACGTACGCTTCGCGGCGCGGGCGGGTGCGGGAACCGCCGGCATCACCCGTTCAGGTGATCCAGGTCGATTGGCGAGGCGGTCCGGAGACCGTATCGTCGCGGTCATGGAGAAGATCCGGGTGTTCGTTCTCGATGACCACGAGATCGTGCGGAATGGTCTGCGTCAGACGCTCGCCCGGCATGACGATATCGAGGTCGTCGGTGAGGCCGGGCTGGCGGCGGAGGCGCTGCGGCGTATTCCGGCGTTGCATCCGCATGTGGCGGTGCTGGACGGGCGGTTGCCTGACGGCAGTGGCATCGACGTGTGCCGGGAGATCCGGTCGGCGTTGCCGGGGGTGGCGTGTCTGATTCTGACGTCGTATGACGATGACGAGGCGCTGTTCTCCGCGATCATGGCTGGTGCGGCGGGGTATGTGCTGAAGGAGATCCGGGGCAACGACCTGGTGGGTGCGATCCGGACGGTGGCGTCGGGTCAGTCGTTGCTGGCTCCGTCGGTGACGCGTCGGGTGTTGGAGCGGCTGCGGGACGGGCCGGCACGAGGATCCGGCGATGGCGACGCTGAACCAGCGGGAGCGG
>NZ_ADGX01000046.1 GCF_000177675.1 Parafrankia sp. EUN1f | reverse complement strand
CGCCTGGATCGCGGCGAACCCGGCGCCGGTCAAGCCGTGGGACGTCAAGGGCTTCACGCTGCCCGGCGGTGACGTGCGCAGCCCGCAGGTCGCGACGACGCTTCAGACGCTGGCCTCCCTGCTGCGCAAGCAGTCGCGGGGAGCGCCGGCCCCGGCGCCGCGGGCGGCGCTGGCGGCGGCGGTCGAGGGCGCATACGTCGACTTCGACACCTCGTCCCTCGTCGAGACGCGCTACCTGGTCCACCTCACCACCGGTCAGATCGCCAAGAACATGATCAAGGCGTTCTTCTTCGACCTGCAGCACATCAACTCCGGGGGCAGCCGGCCCGCGGGCCACCCGAAGTACACGACCCGCAAGGTCGGCGTCGTCGGCGCCGGCATGATGGGCGCCGGCATCGCGTACGTGAGCGCCAAGGCCGGCATCGAGGTCGTCCTCAAGGACGTCACCGTGGACGCGGCCGAGAAGGGCAAGGACTACGCCCGCGGCCTGGAGGCCAAGGCGCTCGCCCGCGGGCGGACCAGCCAGGAGAAGTCGGACGCGCTGCTGGCGCGGATCACGACCACCGACAGCCCGGCCGACTTCGCCGGCGTCGACCTCGTCATCGAGGCGGTCTTCGAGTCGATGCCGCTCAAGCAGGAGGTGTTCCGCGAGATCCAGGAGATCGTGGAGCCCGACGCGGTCCTCGGCTCGAACACCTCCACCCTGCCGATCACCCTCATCGCCGGCGGGGTCAAGCGCGAGAACGCGTTCATCGGCATCCACTTCTTCAGCCCCGTCGACAAGATGCCGCTCGTCGAGATCGTCCGCGGTGAGCAGACCAGCGACGAGACGCTCGCCCGGGTCTTCGACTACGTGCGGCAGATCCGCAAGACGCCCATCGTCGTCAACGACTCGCGCGGCTTCTTCACCTCCCGGGTGATCGGCAAGTTCATCGCCGAGGCCATCGCCGCCGTCGGTGAGGGTGTCGACCCGGCGAGCGTCGAGCAGGCGGCCACCCAGGCCGGCTACCCGGTCGGCGCGCTGCAGCTGCAGGACGAGCTGACCCTCACCCTCACCCAGAAGATCCGCATCGAGACCCGCGAGGCGGAGGAGGCCGCCGGCCGGGTCTGGGACCTGCACCCGTCCGAGCCGGTCATCGACTGGATGGTCGAGCAGGGGCGTGCCGGGCGCCGCCAGGGCTCCGGCTGGTACGACTACGACGACTCCGGCCGGCGCCTGGGCATCTGGGCCGGCGTGCGCCAGCAGTTCGGCTCCGGCCGGACCGTCCTGCCGTTGAAGGACCTGCAGGAGCGGATGCTGTTCGCCGAGGCGCTCGACACGATCGACTGCCTCGACAACGGCGTGCTCACCAGCGTCCCCGACGCCAACATCGGCTCCCTCTACGGCATCGGGTTCCCCGCCTGGACCGGCGGTGTGCTGCAGTACGTCAACCAGTACGACGGCGGGCTGGCCGGCTTCGTCGCCCGTGCCCGCGAGCTCGCCGCCGCCTACGGCGACCGTTTCCTGCCGCCGGCGTCGCTGGTCGAGCGGGCCGAGCGCGGGGACGAGTACCGGTGACCGCGGTGCCCGCCCCGGTGACGGCGATGCCGCTGCCGGTGCCCGGGACGCCGGAGTCGGTCGCCCCGACGCCCCGGCTGCGCACCCGCATCACGGAGCTGCTCTGCATCGAGCATCCCGTGGTGCAGGGCGGGATGATGTGGGTCGGCCGGGCCGAGCTCGCCGCGGCGGTGTCCGAGGCCGGTGGCCTCGGCATCGTCACTGCGCTCACCCAGCCGACGCCGGCCGATCTCGCCGCCGAGATCGCGCGGACCCGCAGGCTGACCGACAAGCCGTTCGGCGTCAACCTGACGATCCTCCCGTCGATCAACCCGCCGCCCTACGACGAGTACCGGCGCGCGATCGTCGACTCCGGCGTCACGATCGTCGAGACGGCGGGGTCCAGCCCCGAGCCGCACATGGACTTCTTCCACGAGCACGGCGTCCGGGTGATCCACAAGTGCACCAGCGTGCGGCACGCGGTGAAGGCCGAGCGGGTCGGTGTCGCCGCGGTGTCGATCGACGGCTTCGAATGCGCCGGCCACCCGGGCGAGGACGACATCCCCGGCCTCGTCCTGGTGCCGGCCGCCGCCGACGCGCTGACCATCCCGTTCCTCGCCTCCGGCGGATTCGCCGACGGGCGGGGGCTCGCCGCCGCGCTGGCCCTCGGCGCCGACGGCATCAACATGGGCACCAGGTTCATGTGCAGCGAGGAGTCGCCCATCGCCGAGGTGGTCAAGCGCCGCATCGTCGAGGCGACCGAGCTCGACACCGAGCTGATCTTCCGCTCGCTGCGCAACACCGCGCGGGTCGCCCGCAACTCGGTGAGCGTCGAGGTCGCGCGGATCCTCGCCGACGGCGGGACGTTCCCGGACGTCCAGGGGCTCGTCGCGGGCTCCCGTGGCCGCCGGGTGTTCGACGACGGGGACCTGGAGGCCGGCATCTGGACCGCCGGCCTCGTCCAGGGCCTCATCCACGACGTGCCGCCGGCGGGGGAGATCGTCACCCGCATCGTCCGTGAGGCGTACGAGGTCCTCCACGCGAACCTGGCGATGTTCCGCGCCTAGACCGGCCCGTCACCGGCCACCCGCGAACCGCGGGGCTCCGCGGGGATCCGCCACCCGCGGAGCCCCGCACCCTCGCGCGGACGGGCGCTCATCCAGCACAGAAGGGAACCTGCCGATGCGAGCGGCGGTGCTTCGCGAAGCGGGCCGGCTGGCGATCGAGGTGCTCGACGTCCCCGAGCCCGGGCCGGGCGAGATCCGGGTCCAGGTCCGGGCCACCGGGGTCTGCCACACCGACCTCACGGTCGTCGAGGGGAAGATGCCCGTCCCGCGGCCGGTCGTGCTCGGCCACGAGGGCGCGGGGGTGGTCGACGCCGTCGGCGCGGGCGTCGCCGACCTCAGCGTCGGTGACCATGTCGTCCTGACGATCACGCCCGGGTGCGGGGTGTGCCGGCAGTGCCAGCTAGGCGCGCTCGGCCTGTGCGAGGTCGCCGCCCCGCACATGATCGACGGCCGGTTGTCGTACGGCCAGCAACGGCTCACCAAGGGCGCCGAGCGGATCAACCACTTCGCGCTGCAGTCGTCGTTCGCGGAGTACGCGGTCGTCGACCGCCGGGCCGCGGTGAAGGTGCCCGACGACGTGCCGTTCGACATCGCCTGCCTCACCGCCTGCGGCGTCTCCACCGGCTTCGGCGCGGCGGTGGTGCGGGCCGGCGTCGAAGCCGGCGAGACGGTGCTGGTCATCGGCGCCGGCGGGGTCGGCCTGGCCGCCGTGCTCGGCGCGGTCACCGCCGGCGCGGCCCGGGTGATCGTGGCCGACCGCAGCGCGGCGGCCTGCCAGCTCGCCGAGGACCTCGGCGCCACGGACAGCATCGTGGTGGACGAGGACACCAACCTCGTCTCCCGGGTCCGCGCGCTGACCCGCGGCACCGGTGGCGGTGGGCTCGGTGGCGGTGGCGGTGGCGTCGACGTCGCGATCGACGCCGTGGGCACCGGGGGCACCGCCGCCGCGGCGTTCAACGCGCTGCGCCGGGGCGGGCGTGCGGTGGTCGTCGGCGTCGCGGACCCCCGGGCGACGGTGTCCGTCCCGCTGTACCACCTGATCGACCAGCGGGTACTCACCGGAAGCACGAACGGAAGCATCCGCCCGCAGGTCGACATCCCGCGGATCCTCGACCTCTACCGGGCCGGCCGGCTGCCCCTCGACCGCCTCGTCACCCGCCGCTACCCCCTGGAGGACATCGGCCAGGCGATGGCCGAGCTCGGCGTCAAACCCGGCCGCGCCGTCATCACCTTCTGAGCGGCCCACGATGCTCCCGCCGTCGAGCACCCCGGGCCCGGTGCGGCTATGGCTTGCCGGTGAGGAGTTGCGCGTTGCGGTGGACGTCGCGGGGGGAGCAGCGGCGGTTGAGCCGGGTCTGTAGAAGCGACCGGGCGAGGTCGGGCCGGTTGGCCTGGATGGCGCAGTAGATCGTGGTGTCCTCGATGATCTCGCGCTGGGCCGCGCTGCCCCCGAGCCCCGCGACGCCGGGCAGGGCGATCAGCGCGTCGGTGGCCCGGTCGGGATCACCGTGGACGAGGTGCATCAGCGCATCGGCCAGCGGTGCGACGGTGTCGGTGAATACCGCGTTGGTCCGGGCGGCCGCCGAGCGGCGCAGTTGCGCCAGCCGGTGGCAGTCGCCCGCGGCGGCGAGGGCGACCGCCGCGTGCAGCCCGACGAAGGGGGTCGGTGGATCGACAAGCAGCGCGCCGGGAACAGTCTCCAGTACCGGCCCGACCTCGACCGACGTCCAGGCACCCGCCGCGAAGCCCCGCCACAGCAGCGACGCGGAGTCGATCAGTGCCCGGACGCCGGAGACGGCCGGCGGCGAGAGCTGCGTCGCGAAGCGTGCCCGGGCCGCGATGTCGTCACCGAGCGCGAGTTCGTGCAGGGCCGCGTGCCAGGCGAAGTGCGCGCGGTGCGACGAATCCGACCCGCAGGTCGAGATCCAGCCGTCCAGCCAGGCCAGCCCGGCCTCGTGGTCGCCGGTCTCGTAGTGGATGTGGGTCTTCGCGTGGACGGCGTGACCGGAGGTCGGTTCGACGGCCAGCGCCATTGCGGCGAGTTCGGCCGCGTCGTCCCAGTTCTCCTGCTCCTGGCGGGTGAAGGCGAGTAGCCCCCGATACCACCAGTCGTCGCGGTAGACGGGCGCCAGCCCTTCGACCAGGGCCCAGGCTTCGGCCGGGATCTCCGTCGCGCCGCTGAACGCGATTGTCGGCACGGCGATGCTGACGGCCAGGGCGTCTTCCGGGTAGGCGTGGATGTAGCTCAGCAGCGCCGCGGCCGAAGCGGACCCCGGTTCGCGGATGCGGGCGGCGACGACGTCGATGAAGCGCCGCTCACGCTCGTCGGCCCGGGGGGCGTGGCGTTGCGCGTTCCGCAGCGCCGTCTCCACGTCGACGTTGGCGCCCCACTCGGCACCGAGCAGCGCCAGCACCGCCTGCCCGAGGGCGAACCGGGGGTCGGCCTCGACCGCCTCGGCGACCAGCGTCTCGGCTCCGGAGCGCACTCGCAGGATCCGCCCGAGCCCGGCGACATAGCGGTCGGCCGCCTCCGGGCTGGCGGTGAGGGGCAGGCCGTAGGGGTCGAGTACCCGCAGGGGGACCCGGGGCCCGGGCAGGGCGGCTATGACGGCGCGAGCGAGTACAGCGGCCTGGCCGCGGATCTCGGGAATCGCCGTGCTCTCCCACAGCTCTCCCCGCCGCAGCGGCCCGATGGCCCAGATCGCCGGCCGGGGTCCGTCGGCCGCGACCACCCGCCCGGACGCCTCGGTGGCGAAGCCCAGGTCGAGGCCGTCCGGGGTTGCCAGGCCGGCGGCGAGCAGGTTCATGACCAGGGGATCATGGCTGGTTCGCACGCCGGCGCCCGCACCGGTGCAGTTGACCACGGCCGCGGCGAGTACCCGGGAACCGTCGCTGAGCGAGACCTCGACTCCAGCGGCGGTGTCCTGCGCGTCGATGACCTGCGCGGCGTGCACGACCAGCGAGCCTTCGGCGCGACGTTGCTCCAGCCAGGCGTGGATGGCGGGGGCGACGCGATGCCGGACCTGGTCCCAGCGGCGCATCGTCGTGGCGACGAATCGAGACCGGGCGGTGGCGTCCAGGCGTGACCACAGCTCGGCGGTCACCGGGCGCATCGAATCCACGGCCTGCCGCCAGTCGCCACCGGCCGCGCGGATGTGATCGAAGACGAGGCGCCGGGCCTGTGCGAGGCTCACCGGCCCGTCGGGCAGCTCCGGGGCGGGGAACGGCGGAGCCGGGTCCAGCGCGTGGGGCAGCGGAAGCAGCCCGTGCCGTGAGGTCACGTGCACGCGGACGCCGGACCGGCTCCAGCGCTGGGCCATGTCGGCCATGGTGAGGCCCGCCCCGACGAGCAGGACGTCACTGCCGGCCGGGACACGGGGCTGGGAGTCCGCCCGCCAGGGATCAGCGACGAACCGCGGCGACTGGGCCAGCGCCGCCGGAGCCCACAACGTCGAGGGCGCGCCGTGCCCGAGCGCGAGGACGACTGCGTCGACCGGATGGCTGGTCCCGTCGTCGAGTGTCAGCCGCAGCCGGCGGCCGTGCCGGCGGACGTCCGTCGCGCGGGCCCGGACCTGCTCGCAGCGCACCCCGGTCGCGGCGCGCAGTGTTTCCTCCAGCGTATGGCGGAGGTAGTCGGCGTAGAACTGGCGGGGCGCGAAGTCGCCGGGAGGAAAGTCGACCGCGACGTGCCGACGGAGCCAGCGCAGGAAGTGCTGCGGGTCATCGTCGAAGGCGCTCATTTTCGCGGCCGGGACGTTGAGCCGGTGCCGCGGATCCCGGGTCACATAGGCCAGGCCCTCACCGAGATCGTCCGGCTCGACGAGCAGTACCGTGAGTTTTTTGCCGGTAACCGCAACGGCTCTTGCCAACTGGATGGTCGTGAGGCAACCGCTCGCCCCGCCACCCACCACCGCGACGACCACCGGCGCGCTCATCGGGACCGTCGACAGCACGCGTTCGAACAGCTGGACATGGAGATCCCCTTTCCCGCCCAATCCGATCAGTACCAGATTAGGCCGGGATGGTGGCAGGTCGTGGTCCGGATCGGTGAAATGCCGGCGGCCCCGACGCCGGGTTCGATCTACTTGGTTGTGGCCGCCTGACCGGCCGGCACATCCGCCGCCCGTGACCGCGTCGAGGACGCCGGGTTCAGCCGCCCGGCGAGGCGCCGGCGTCGTCCGGGCGCCCGGAGCCGGCCGCCGCGGCGCCGTCGCGGGCGGCCGCTTCGCGGTGCGCGGGCGTGGTTCTGTCCGCGGCGGGCGGCTGCCCGGGAACCTTCCGGCCGGCGGAGGGGCCGGCTGCCGGCGGCATCGCGTCGCCGACCCGGAGGGGTCGGGCGGCCAGCACGATCAGGAAGATGGCGGCGACCAGGAAGCGCCGACGAGGAACGCCCGGGCCACGCCGTGGGCGAGCACGTAGCGGGCCGCGTCGGCCGCGGAGGATCCCGCGGGCACGTCTGCCCGGGCATGCCGGCTGGCCGTCCCGAACACCGTGACGAGTACCGCCACGCCCAGCGCCCCGCCGACCTGCTGGACGGTGACCATCATGCTGGCCGCCGCGCCGGACAGCTGCGGCGGCACCCCGGCGACGAGGCTCACGCTCAACGGCACGAACAGCAGCCCGAGCCCGAAGCCGAACATCAGCAGCGGGCCGAGCGTGATCGAAACATAGCTGGAGTCCGTCGAGACCTGTGACAGCCAGGCCATGCCGCCGGTGCCGAGCGCGGCGCCGACGAGCATCAGCGGCTTCGGGCCGAACCTCGGAAGCAGCCGATCACGTGGTCGAGCCGTGCATCGGGATCATCCTGACGGTGCTGCGCCAGGCGGCCGAGCGCGGTGAGGTGCCGCCGGCGGCGGCGAGCGAACTGGTGGCGGCCAGCGGCCCGGCCATGCTGGTGCAGTACTCGCTGGTCCGTGAGCCGATGGTGCCGGACGAGTTCGTCGCCGCGGTGGCCGACCAGATCGTCGTCCCCCTCGCCACGGCCACCCGCACCGGGCCGGCACCGGCCTAGTGCTGCAGACGCGTCCGCAAGGGCGCTCGGTTCGTGTCCGCCGCCTGCCGATGACGTTCACCGCTGACCCGCGGCGCCGGCGCTGTCAGGCTCTGCGAGGATGAGCCGTGTCCTGGCGTCGGTCCTCCCGCGTGGCGGCTTGCATCGGCGTGATCGTCTCCGTGTTCACGCTGGCCGGCTGTGCGCTGGGCGGTGCCTCACCGGCCCCCACACCGCGGACCCGCCCGCCGGCGCCACCCCTGGCAGCGCTCCCGGCGCAACCGTGGCTCCGGCCGGTTTCGATGTCCGGGCGGAGAACAGCCAACCCGGCGCCGATTGCGGGCTGATCCAGCTGGGCCCGCAGCACGCCGTAGAAGGCTGGGCCGACCGCGTCAGCATCACGCCGGGTGAACCAGTGCGGCTGTTCGCCTCGACGACGGCGCCCTCGCTGACGATCTCGGTGTTCCGTATCGGATGGTATGGCGGGCGGACCTGTCGGCTGATCACGACGACCGACCCGATCCCCGGTATCCGGCAGGCCGATCCGACCCATACCGCGGGGGTGAACACGATCTCCGCGGCAGCCTGGCAGCCCACCGCGACCTTCAGTACCGGTTCCTGGCCGCCCGGGAACTACCTGTTCCGCCTGGACGCCGCGGACGGCAACCACCGATACGTGCCGCTGACCGTGCGCGGGCCGGGCGCGGCCGGTCGGGTCGTCATCCTCAACGCGGTCACCACCTGGCAGGCCTACAACGCCTGGGGGGGCTACAGCCTGTACCACGGGCCGCGCGGCTTCGCCGACCGGGCTCGGGTGGTGTCGTTCGACCGGCCCTATGACTACGGCGACGGCGCGGCCGACTTCACCGGCAACGAGATGCCGCTGGTCGCCCTCGCCGAACGGCTGAACGTGCCGGTGGACTATGCGACCGACGTCGACCTGCACAGCGATCCACATCTGCTCGACGGCGCCCGCGCGGTGATCTCCCTGGGTCACGACGAGTACTACTCGCCGGCCATGCGTGCCGCGCTGACCACGGCCCGCGACCACGGGACCAATCTGGCCTTCCTCGGCGCGAACGCGGTGTACCGGCGGATCCGGCTCGACCCGTCGCCGGTCGGCCCCGACCGGCTGGAGACCGCGTACAAGGTGGCTCAGGAGGATCCGGTCTACGGCCATGACGACGCGCAGATCACCGCCAACTGGCCGTCGCCGCCGCACGCCGATCCGGAGAGCTCGCTGACCGGCGGGATGTACCAGCGCAACCCCGTCCATGGCGACATGGTCATCACGCGGCCGCAGTCGTGGCTGCTGGCCGGGACGGGCCTGACGGCCGGAGCCCGGCTGCCGGGTCTGATCGGTTCCGAATACGACCGGGTCAACCTCGCCTATCCCACCCCGCGGCCGATCGAGGTGATCGCCCACTCCCCGATCACCTGCCGCGGCGCGCAGGACAGCTCCGACGTCTCCTACTACACCGCCGCATCCGGGGCCGGTGTGTTCGACAGCGGAACCAGCGCCTGGGTGTGCGCCCTGGCCGACGTCTGCGGGCCGGGCGCACACGGGCCGGCCATCCAGGTCCCGATCACCCAGATCACCACGAACCTGCTGACCGCCTTCGCCGCCGGCCCGGCCGGCCGCGCCCACCCGGCCACGGACGCGATACCCGCCGACGACCGCGCGGCCACCGCCCCGGGCGAGGCGAACTGAGCGCGGTGACCGGAAGTCCGCGGACCGGGTGGCGGAAGACGCCGTCGTGTACGTGGCAGGCCGGCCACCGCTGCCCGGCAGCGCGGACGACCGGCTCACGGGGCCCTGACCGCGGGCTCGCCGGCTCCCGGACCGGCGCCGGCGAAACGCCCGAAGCGCTCCACCGACCCCGGCGACGCGCTACCGGGATGCCTGATCATCACGGGGAGGACGAGCCGTACCAGCCGCCGGCGTCACCGACGACGGCCCCCGGGCTTGCCCCTGCGCAGGCTTGTCGGCGCCGGGCTCGTCGCAGGGGCCAGGCTTGTCGCGCCACTCGCCAGCGGCGTCGCGGGCCGCCTGATCGGTGAGTTCCCGAGGGGTACGCGCGCCGGGGCCCGCCTCGTCGGGCGAGGAACGCGCCTCGCCCGCCAGGAGCCGGTTGACCTGGCCCGCCCACCGCCGTGCGCGCTGCTCGGCCGCACGGCGGTCACCCTTGTCAGCTTTCGCTTCGTCGTCCGCTGCCATTTCGTCCCTGCTCGTTACCGCTCCATCAGCTTCCTGCTGATGTACTCGTCGAGGAATTTCGCGCGCTTTGCCGAGATCCGCTCGCTGGACTGTTTCGTCGTGACCGCCTCCTGCAGCCTCGGTGTGCCGGCGTCGAGATTCGACTGGCGTTGGATCTCGGCGAACTCGCGCCGGGTGTTCGCGTCGATCGCCTCGCGTATGCTCCGGCCGTCCCGGGTGAACTTCCCAAGATCTCGGAGCTCCAGCTGCGAGCCGAAGAACGTGTGCTGGTACCAGTGGTCGTCATCCGGGTTGTGCCAGCTCAGATAGCCGCCCTCGCGCACCTGGCGCGGCTCGGTGATCGCGCCGGTGAAGCTGTACTGGACGCCGCTGGCCGCCACGGGGTCAAAGTATCTCGGCGTGTAGAAGTCCGACACCACGATGTCGTTCACGGTGTAGGACCACCGAATGTCCTCGGATGGATCGGCGATCTCGACCAGGAACTGCACCCGGCCCTGGCTGACCACCGGGGCCTGCCCCGCGACAAGGCGGTTCCCGAAGGGGTCCGCGAGCATCTCCAGCACCTCGTGGCTCGCGGTCAGCGACCAACTGCTGCCGACCTCGACCAGCGCGAATGGCTGGCCGTCGTCGTCAAGGTGAACGCCGGCGGCCCCGCGCACGTCCTCCACCAGCAGCACCGGCCAATAGCCCAGCGGGACGTCCGAGAGCTTGGCGAAGGAGTCGACGGTTGCCGAAACACCCCAGATCGGGGAGAAATCGCGCGTGACCTGCTTCTGCAGCGCCGCCGCGACCTCCATCACCTGGTGATGCTTCAGGTTGTCGAACTCGATGTTCTCCCCGCCCTCGCCGTCAGGGTCGTACGGCACAAGCGCAATCTCACGTACCAGCATGAAACCTCCCGAAAAGACTGACTTGACCGATGCTCTGGCCGGGTCGTCCCAGGCCCCGCGCACCAGGCACCACGGCGGCACGCCCAACATCACGGCAGCACGCCGGACATCGCGGCGCTGGAAGCATTCCGCAGCGGAGAGCCTGTGCCCTCGCCGTCTCCGCCGTATCTCTTCGCTGCCCGCCCCGGTGCCGATAAATCGCGGGCCCGGACCAGTCCGACAGAAGCCGCCGAGATCGGAATCTCTATGATCCTGGGGGGTAGCGCCGAGAAGCCACCACCGCGAACGGAGTGAGCCATGAGCCGTCACGTCCAGGTCACGTTTGACGCGCACGATCCGCGGGCGCTGTCGTGCTTCTGGCGTGAGGTGCTGGGCTACGTCCACCCGGCCCCGCCGGGGGTTGACCTGCCGGCAGGCGCGGACCCGCTGGCCGCGTGGGACGAGTTCCTCGCGAGGATCGGTGTACCGCCGGAGCAGCGCAACTCCCGGTCGGCCATCGAGGACCCGGCCGGGCACGGCCCGCGGCTGTTCTTCCAGCAGGTGCCGGAGGACAAGGTCGCCAAGAACCGTGTGCACCTCGACGTCCGTGCCGCTCCCGGGCTGTCGGGCGAGGAGCGGATGGCGGCGCTGGAGGCCGAGGGTGATCGGCTGGTCGTGCTGGGTGCGACGCGGGTGCGTCGCCACGAGCCGGCACCTCCGATGGAGAACGGCTTCATCGTGATGGCGGATCCCGAAGGCAACGAGTTCTGCCTGGACTGACAGGGGTTCGGAGGGGCGCGCCCGAACGCGGTGCGCGCTTCCACTGGACGAGCCGGCACTTCGCTTCTAATCTTCACTAATCAGATGAACAAAGTGGCGTTTCATGCCTTGTCACCCGTGGTGATCGAAGGGGCGGTGGCCCGTTGTCCTCACCTGGAGCTGTTCCACTTTCCGTGCTGGATCTTGCGCCTGTCACCGCCGGCTCGTCGCCGGCCGACGCGCTACGCAACACGATCGACCTGGCCCGCAGGGTCGAGACCTTCGGCTACAGCCGGTACTGGCTCGCCGAGCACCATCTGACCCCGGGGGTCGCCTCCGCCGCGCCGGCGGTGCTGATCGGGCTGGTGGCCTCGGCGACGGAACGGATCAGGGTCGGCTCGGGAGCGGTGCAGACCGGTCACCACACCGCGGTCGTCATCGCCGAGGAGTTCGGCACCCTCGCCCACCTGCATCCCGGCCGGATCGACCTCGGCCTCGGCCGGTCCAGCGTCGGGCGACTGCTCGAGCGGGCCGGTCAGGCCCCCGCACCCGCCCCACCGGCCGTACCCGTCGCAGCCGCCGCACCGGCACCGGCACCGGAACCGGCACGGGCGTCGTCGTCGCCGGCGGCGTCCTCGCGGGTGGTCGGCGGCCTGCTGGTCCCGGCGCAGCCGGCGCTCAGCTTCGACCTGCAGCGGCTCGGCCGGCTGCTTCGGCTCGTCGGCTTCCGGGACGATCCCGACGACGACTACGCCGGGCTCGTCCGCGACATCCAGGCACTGTTCGCCGGAACACTGCGGGCCGAGGACGGCACCGAACTGTCCGCGCCCGCCGCGCAGGGGGCGGACGCCCAGATCTGGATCCTGGCGTCGACCGCGGGCGAGAGCGCCCGGACGGCGGGGGAGCTCGGCCTGCCGCTGGCGGCGAACTACCACATCACCCCGGCGGGGGTGCTCGACACGATCGACGCGTACCGGGCGTCGTTCCGCCCAGGCGTGCTCACGCGGCCCCGGGTGATGGTCTCCGCGGATGTCGTCGTGGGCCCCGACGACGAGAGCGCACGGCACCTCGCCAGCGGCTACGCGCCGTGGGTGGCGAGCATCCGGGCGGGCGGGGGCGCGATCCCCTACCCGAGCCCACCGGAGGCGGCGCAGGCCGCGGCGGCCCTGAGCGACGAGCAGCGTGCGCTGATCGCGGACCGCCTCGACACCCAGTTCGTCGGCTCGCCGCAGACCGTGGTGCGCGGCCTGCAGGTGCTGCGGGATGTCACCGGAGCCGACGAGCTCCTCATCACCACCATCACCCACTCCCACGCCGACCGGGTGCGCTCCTACCAACTGCTCGCCGACGCCTGGAACAACCAGTGACCGCGCCTGGGACGACGCCGCAGCCGGTGCCGCAGCCGCTGCCGCAGTCGGCGGCACAGCCGGCGGAACAGCGTGAGTCGGTACCCGGCGGCCGCGGGCTGGGCCTGGCCGTGGCACTGGACGGCTGTGGGTGGCATCCCGCCGCATGGCGTGAGGCGGAGGCCCGGCCGGGGGAGCTGTTCTCCGGCCGTTACTGGACGGAGCTCGTCGGGGAGGCCGAGCACGGCCGGCTCGACTTCGTGACGATCGAGGACACCCTCGCGCTGCAGTCGTCCCGGTTCGACGGGCCCGACGAGCGTGTCGACGAGGTGCGGGGCCGGCTCGACGCGGTTCTCATCGCGGCGCGGGTGGCCCCGCGCACCCGCGGGATCGGCATCGTGCCGACGGCGGTGGTCACGCACACCGAGCCGTTCCACCTCTCGAAGGCCATCGCCACGCTCGACCATGTCAGCTCCGGGCGGGCCGGGGTTCGGGTGCGGGTCGCCGGGTCGCCGGCCGACGCCGCCCACTTCGGCCGGCGCGACGTCCCCGTCCCGCCGGCCTCCCCGGGGGCGCTGCCGGCGGAGTTCGTCGCGGACCTGTTCGACGAGGCCGGCGACTACGTGGAGGTGGTGCGCCGGCTGTGGGACAGCTGGGAGGACGACGCGGAGATCCGTGACGTGGCCACCGGCCGCTTCATCGACCGGGAGAAGCTGCACTACATCGACTTCGCCGGCCGCTGGTTCAGCGTGCGCGGCCCGTCGATCGTCCCGCGCCCGCCGCAGGGGCAGCCGCTGGTCACCGCGCTGGCGCATGCCGACCTGCCGTACCGGTTCGCCGCCCGGTCGGCCGACCTCGTCCACGTGACCCCGTCCGACGCGGCGGACGCCGCCCGGATCGTCGCCGAGGTGCGGGCCGCCTGGCAGGCCGCCGGGCGCCCGGCGGCCGATGCCAGGGTGTTCGCCGATCTCGTGGTGTTCCTCGACGACGACCCCGGCCGGGCCGTGGCGCGCCGGGAACGCCTCGACGAGCGCTCCGGCCGGCGGCGCCCCTACCGTTCGGACGCGCGGATCTTCGTCGGCACGCCGGCGGGCCTGGCCGACCTCATCGAGCAGTGGAGCGGCCTCGGCATCGACGGTTTCCAGCTGCGCCCGGCGGTGCTGCCCACCGACCTCGTAGCGATCACCCGTGGGCTGGCACCGGAGCTGCGCCGCCGCGGCCTGTTCCGGGCCGAGTACAGCGCCGACACGCTGCGCGGGACGCTGGGCCTGGGCCTGCCGGCCAACCGCTACGCGGTCGCGGCCACGTGAGCGGCCAGCCGAGCGGTCAGGTGCGCGGCAAGGCCAGGCAGGTCCATCTCGCGGCGCACTTCCCGGGGGTCAACAACACCACCGTCTGGTCCGATCCCAGGTCGGGCAGTCATATCGACTTCGCGTCGTTCGTCCACTTCGCGCGTACCGCGGAGCGTGCCCGGTTCGACTTCCTCTTCCTGGCCGAGGGCCTGCGGCTGCGCGAGCAGCGGGGGCGGATCCACGACCTCGACGTGGTCGGGCGCCCCGACACCTTCACCGTGCTGGCCGCCCTGGCCGCGGTGACCGACCGGCTGGGGCTGGCCGGCACGATCAACTCGACGTTCAACGAGCCGTTCGAGGTGGCCCGCCAGTTCGCGAGCCTCGACCATCTCTCGGACGGCCGCGCCGCGTGGAACGTCGTCACCTCCTGGGACGCGTTCACCGGGGAGAACTTCCGCCGCGGCGGGTTCCTGCCCCAGGAGCAGCGCTACGAGCGTGCCGAACAGTTCCTGCGGACGGCCCTGGAGCTGTTCGACTCCTGGGCGCCCGGCGACATCCTGGCGGACAAGGAGTCGGGTGTCTTCCTGCGCGACGCCGCCGCGGGCTCGTTCAAGCACACCGACAGCCATTTCGACATCCGCGGGCGTTTCACCGTGCCCCGCTCGCCGCAGGGCCGGCCGGTGATCTTCCAGGCGGGTGACTCGGACGCGGGCCGGGAGTTCGCCGCCTCGTCCGCGGACGCCATCTTCAGCCGGCACGGCGAGTTCCACGCCGGGCGGGCGTTCTATGCGGACGTCAAACGCCGCCTCGCCCGGTACGGCCGGGCGCCGCAGGACCTGCTCGTGCTGCCGGCGGCGACGTTCGTCCTCGGGGACACCGACGCGCAGGCCCGGGAACGGGCGGCGGAGGTCCGCCGCCAGCAGGTCAGCGGCGCCACCGCCATCCTGCTGCTCGAGCAGCTGTGGAACCGGGACCTGAGCGGCCACGACCCGGACGGGCCGCTGCCCACCGAGGACCCGCTGCCCGGTGAGCACACGATCGCCCAGGGGCGGGCCAGCGTGCGGATGTTCGACGACCGGCTGGCCACCGCCCGGCGGTGGCGGGAGCTGGCCGAGCAGCACAAGCTCACCACCCGGGAGGTCATCATCGAGGTGACCGCGCGGCAGACCTTCGTCGGCAGCCCGGCGACGGTCGCCGAGACGATCAACCACTTCGTGCAGGAGCAGGCGGCGGACGGGTTCATCCTCGCCCCGCACATCACCCCCGCCGGCCTGGACGAGTTCGCCGACACCGTCGTCCCCCTGTTGCAGGAGCGCGGCGTGTTCCGGGCCGACTACGAGGGCACCACTCTGCGCGAGCATCTGGGTGTCGGCGGTCGGCCGGTGCCTGCTCGGCGGTGAGCCGTCACCGCGGCCGGCGAGCTGGAAGGGATGCGCGGCGGCCGCGGTGACGCGGCGTGAAACCATCGCTTGCTCATCTCCCGGACCGCTGGCGCGCATGGAGGCCCGGATCGCGGTCCGGACGCTTTTCGAGAAGCGGCCAGGCCTGATGCTCGACCTCGACCCCCGGGAACTCGCCCGGCGGCCGGGAATTCTCCTCGGCGGTGTCGAGCGGCTCCCGGTGCGCTTCTCGCCGCCCTAGGGCAGGGCGGGCGCCCAGGTGGCGGGGGCACTTCGGTGCCGTCCTGCCGGCGCCCGGCCTGGATGGCGGAGTCAGGGCGGGGGGCCGCTCGCTGGTCGGACGCCGGCATCCGTGCCTTTCCCCACGGCCAGCCGCGCCGGAGGAGGTCGCGCCCCGGCGAGCGGATCCGACGTGCCACGCGAGCCCGTCGGTCCGATCGCGCACCGTGGTGGTCACCTCATTTTCGGGGACGCCGAGTCCCTCGCCGCGACTTGTACAGTTGCTGGCACTCAGCTAGGGAGAGTGCCAACGTGTGGCGCGGCGGGGCCTTCGGTCCGGGGCTCCTTCGTCTTTTGTCTTCAGGCACCCGCCGGCGCCCGGTACTCCTCCGTGCAGCTTCGCCCCAGGAGGATTCACCACGCATGTCGAAGATGATCGCGTTTGACGAGGCAGCGCGGCGCGGCCTGGAGCGCGGCATGAACCAGCTGGCCGACGCCGTGAAGGTCACGCTCGGCCCCAAGGGACGCAACGTCGTCCTGGACAACAAGTTCGGTGTCCCGACGGTCACCAACGACGGGGTGAGCATCGCCCGGGAGATCGAGCTCGAGGACCCGTACGAGAAGATCGGCGCGGAACTCGTCAAGGAGGTGGCGAAGAAGACCAACGACGTCGCGGGTGACGGCACCACCACCGCGACGATCCTGGCCCAGGCGCTGGTGCGCGAGGGCCTGCGCAACGTCGCGGCCGGCGCGAACCCGCTCGCGCTGAAGAAGGGCATCGAGGCCGCCGCCGAGTGCGTCGCCCAGGAGCTCGGGCGCATGGCGAAGGACGTCGAGACCAAGGAGCAGATCGCCTCCACCGCCTCCATCTCCGCCGGTGACCCGGCCATCGGCGCCATGATCGCCGAGGCGATGGACAAGGTCGGCAAGGAAGGCGTCATCACCGTCGAGGAGAGCAACACCTTCGGCCTGGAGCTCGAGCTCACCGAGGGCATGCGCTTCGACAAGGGCTACATCTCGCCGTACTTCGTCACGGACACCGACCGCATGGAGACCGTCCTCGACGACCCGTACATCCTGCTCACCAGCGCCCGGATCGCGGCGGTCAAGGAGCTGCTGCCGATCCTGGAGAAGGTCATGCAGGCCGGCAGGCCGCTGGTCATCATCGCCGACGACGTCGAGGGCGAGGCGCTGGCGACCCTGGTCGTGAACAAGATCCGCGGCACGTTCAAGAGCGTCGCGGTGAAGGCGCCGGGCTTCGCCGAGCGCCGCAAGGCCCAGGTGGCGGACATCGCGATCCTCACCGGCGGTCAGGTCGTCACCGAGGACCTCGGGCTGAAGCTGGAGAGCGCGACGCTGGACGTGTTGGGCCGGGCCCGCCGGGTCGTCGTCACCGCCGACGAGACCACCATCGTGGACGGAGCCGGCGACCCGGACCAGATCGCGGGGCGGGTCAACCAGATCCGCAGCGAGATCGAGCTGGCCGACCGCGACTTCGACCGGGAGAAGCTGCAGGAACGGCTCGCGAAGCTCGCCGGCGGTGTCGCGGTCATCAAGGTCGGCGCGGCCACCGAGGTCGAGCTCAAGGAGAAGAAGCACCGCATCGAGGACGCCGTCTCGAACGCGAAGGCCGCGGTCGAGGAGGGCATCGTCGCCGGTGGTGGCGTCGCTCTCCTGCAGGCGTCCACCAGCGCCTTCGAGAAGCTCGAGCTCGTCGGTGACGAGGCGACCGGCGCGGGCATCGTCCGGCTCGGGCTGGAGGCGCCGATCAAGCAGATCGCCTTCAACAGCGGCTTCGAGGGCGGCGTCGTGGTCGAGAAGGTGCGCAACCTCCCGACCGGCCACGGCCTGAACGCGGCCACCGGCGAGTACGTCGACATGGTCGCCGCCGGCATCATCGACCCGGTCAAGGTCACCCGCTCGGCGCTGCAGAACGCCGCGTCGATCACGGGCCTGTTCCTCACCGTCGAGGTCGTCGTGGCGATCACCCCGGAGGACGCGGCGGCCGACGCCGCCGCCGTCGACGCGGCCGCCATGGGCCAGATGGGCGGGATGGGCTTCTGAGCCCACGGCTGCCGGCAGCTGACATCACCTGATGAGGGGAACCACCGGGCCGTGCGGGCCCGGTGGTTCCCCTCAGTCGTGGGTGAGTGGTCGCGAGTGAGTCAGTCGCGGGTGAGGTGGAAGAAGAAGTCGGCGGGGCGGCCCTTGGTGTCCGTCACGCCGAGCACCACGTTCTCGGAGATCTTCCGGAAGACATCGATCATCGGCTGGTCGTCGTAGATCATCGCCGCGGAGACCTTGCCGCGGAAGCTCAGTTCCCGCAGGCGGGCCAGGCCCAGCCCGGCGAACGAGTAGAGGGTGCCGTCGCTGCGACGGCATAACAGCGGGTCGGCGTGCTCCGCGTCAGTGAAATGTCGGCCGTACCACTTCATCCGGGTAAGCAGTACGCCCAGCTCGCGATCGGCGGTGAGCAGGCCGCCGCGCCAGCGGCCATACATGAACGTCGCTGGTACCGGATCGAGTTCGTCGAACAACGCCAGCAGCGGTTCCGCGGACTCGTTCGCGCCTGTCCTGATGAGCTCCAGGATGGCTGCCGCACTGCTCGTCAGTTTCATCTCATTCTCCCGGCACGGTGGCTGTGACTGTCGACGTCTCCCGGCCGCGCGAATTCGTGGGATCCGTGCGTGCTGCCGTCTCCCGCGTCGGCCTCATGGCCTGTATCGTGCCGGATACCAAATATATTGGATGTCTGCCCAGGGGTGTTGACGATGACGACCACGGCCGATCAGCCTGCTGTCTTAGTGACGCGTCATCCGGCCACCGGTGCGGATGCCGCGTCCTATCCGGTCGCGGCGCCCGCCGACGTGCGCGCCGCGGTGGAGGCCGCCCGCGGCGCGGGCGAATGGTGGCGTTCCATCGGCTGGAAGCGCCGCCGCGCGCACCTGTCGGCGCTGCGCCTGGCGATGGTCCGTGAGGTCGACACCCTGGCCGGCATCATCCGCGCCGAGACCGGCAAGCCGTTCGACGACGCGGTGCTCGAGATCATGCTGGCCGTCGAGCACCTGGACTGGGCCGCCCGCAACGCCCGCGCGGTACTGCGCCCGCGCAAGGTGCGCACGGGCCTGCTCGCCATCAACCAGACGGCAATCCTCGAATACGCGCCGTTCGGAGTCGTCGGGGTCATCGGTCCCTGGAACTACCCGCTCTACACGCCGATGGGCTCGATCTCCTACGCCCTGGCGGCGGGCAACGCGGTGGTCTTCAAGCCGAGCGAGTACACCCCGGGTGTAGGGCGCTGGCTCGCCGACACCTGGGCGAAGCTGCTGCCCGCGCAGCCGGTGCTGCAGGTCGTCACCGGGTTCGGCGAGACGGGCGCCGCGCTGTGCGAGGCCGGCGTCGACAAGATCGCCTTCACCGGCTCGACGGCCACCGGCAAACGGGTCATGGCCGCCTGCGCACGCACCCTCACCCCGGTGGTGATCGAGGCGGGTGGCAAGGACGCGCTGATCGTCGCCGCCGACGCCGACCTCGACGCCGCGGCGAAGGCGGCGATCTTCGGCGGGATGGGCAACTCCGGCCAGACCTGCGCCGGAGTCGAGCGGGTCTTCGTCGTCGACACCGTGTACGACGACTTCGTCTCCCGGGTCACCACCCTCGCGGCCCGGGTGCGCCCCGGCGACGGCGAGGGCGACCACTACGGCCCGATCACGATGCCCGCCCAGGTCGACATCATCCGCTCCCACATCTCCGATGCGCTGGGGCGCGGGGGGCGGGCCCTGGTCGGCGGGCTGGACGCGGTGAACGCGCCGTTCGTGGCACCGGTGGTGCTCGTCGACGTGCCGGCCGACAGCCTCGCCGCACGTGAGGAGACGTTCGGGCCGACCCTGGTCATCGACAAGGTCGCGGACCTCGACGAGGCCGTCCGCCGGGCGAACGACTCCCGGTTCGGGCTCGCCGCCTCGGTGTTCACCCGCAACCGCCGCAGTGGGCTCGACGTGGCGCGCCGGCTGCGCACCGGCGCCGCCTCCGTCAACAGCGTGCTCGGGTTCGCCTCGATTCCGGCGCTGCCCTTCGGTGGCGTCGGTGACTCCGGGTTCGGCCGCATCCACGGTGCCGACGGCCTGCGGGAGTTCAGCCGGCCGAAGGCGATCACGAGCGTCCGGTTCGCGAGCCCCGTGGATCTGATGACACTGGAGCGTTCACCGAAGGCGGTGCCGAGCGCGCTGCGGATTTTCCGGCTGCGGCACGGGCGCCGGTGAACGGGCAGCGGGCCCGCTCCTGCGAGCGGGCACGGGCGCGGGGCCGGGGCCTGGCGCCCGTGCGGTTACCGGCCTCACCACATGCCGAGTTTGGCGAGGTGGTTGATGAGGCGGTCGGCGCCGTCGGTGAAGTGTCGGACGGTGATGGCGCGGGCTTCTTCGGTGTTCTTGTTCTCGAGGGCGGTGAGCAGGGCGTCGTGGCGTTGGAGCATGTCGGCGCGCCAGGCCTGGTCGGTGGAGTAGAAGCGGGCGGGTGTGTAGCGGTTGGCGGTGTGCAGGAACCAGGAGAGTTTGCGGGCGTGGGCGAGGCGGTTGATGACGCGGTGGAACTCGAACTCGAGTTGTTCGATCTGGTCGACGTTCTCGGTGTCCACGGCGTTGCGGAGTGCTTGTTGGATGTCGTGGAGCTGGGTGAGGTGTGGGGGGTCGATGGTGGTGGCGGCGCGGGCGGCGAGTTCGCCGGCGATGTGGCCCTGGAGGTTGAACAGGTCGCGGACGTCCTGTTGGGACAGGGGGGTGACGACGTAGCCGCGGCGGGGTTCGAGTTCGACCATGTCCTCGCTGCGCAGGCGGACGAGGGCTTCGCGGACGGGGGTGACGCTGACGCCGAGTTCGCGGGCGACGTCGTCGAGGCGGATGTACTGGCCGGGCCAGATTTCGCCGGACATGATGAGGTCGCGCAGGTGGGCGGCGACTTCGTCGGCGAGTTGGGGTGCTCGGGGCAGCGGAGTGCCGCGGCGGGTGCGTGGTGTTCCGGCTGGCCTGGTCATGTGCCGCCCTTCCTAATCGCCCGCCGCGGGATGTGTGAGCGGCCGGTCGCAGCGCTGCCTATCAAACATATGAGATATGAGACGGGTTGGGGTGGAACTGGGTGCCCACCTGTCGCGAGGCGCGAGCATCGCTGCCACCACGAGGACCGGGCCCGGCCGCGGACGCTGGCCGAGCCGCTCGGGGGAACCAGGCTTTCTGAGCCAATCAGGCTTTGCGGGACCGCCGGCCCGGCCGGGCCGGCGGGATCGGCCGGGCCGACCTGCTTGGCGGCGCACACGTCGCGAACCGAGAGGGGGCCGGGTATCGGCAGACCGGTGAAGGCTGCTTCGGGTGACCTTGTCAGGTGGGTGCGATGAGCCTTTTCTGTCCCGCGGTGCCCGGTAAGGGGTGCCGCGATAGTGAGACGACGATGGAAAGGGCTTGGTGTTCACTGATTGCCACGGGTGGTGGTGGAATGCGTTAGGTGATGTTCGCCTTCGTCGAAAAGGGCGATAGGCCGCTGGCGTTTGCCGTGATGGCGTACTAGATTCGCCCTGGATCCAGAATCGGCTCGGACCGGCCATCCCAATGGGAATCGACCGTGGTACCGCGGTACGAAAGGCCGCCGGCTGACCGGCTCGGAAGCGCTCATCCTCACCCGGCCAGTGTGTTCTCCCGCCGGGCCGGGCGTGAATGCGTTGTTCGGCTTTGATTCATCGACCATGCCCGCCGCCGTCCTCCGGAAGTTCTGTCGCGCGCGAAACCCGTCCAGAAAAAAGCCTTGCGTAATGCCCGGAACGTCGAATAACGTACTTGCAGTCGCCGCTCGTCAAACGAGTGGCCCTCCCTATTTGTTGGCGTGCTGCGTCGCTGTGATGCAGCAGGATTCCCTCGTGCTGTCGCTCTCGGGAAGCAGGTAAAAATGAGCAATCTCCATCGGCGAGGTGTCCTGACCTTAGGCGCCGCGCTCGGTCTGGTCGGCGTCGCGGACGTGCTTCCGGCCTGGAGCGCCGTCGGCGGCGCGACCAGTTCCGGCACTCCTGCCAACTGGGTCTGGGACCCCGAGATCGACCAGATCATGGCCGATGTCTTCGACAACGGCCAGGTGGCCGCGGTCAACACGGCCATCCGTCCCTGGGTCGACAACAACGACCCGCTGCCGACCGGCCTGCCGGCGCCCCTCCAGACGTGGCTGCAGAACCACAACAAGCTGCCGGCGTGGGCCGACATGGCCAAGCTGAAGCGGGCCGCCGACTTCAACCGGCGCAAGGACACCTACCTGTTCATGCTGTACGGGCTCGGCAGCGGCATCATGAGCACGGTCATCCCGCGCGAGGCCAAGTCGGTGTACTGGTCCAAGGGCGGCGCCGACATGAAGGACCGCGCGGCGAAGACCTTCTCCTTCGGGTACGACCTGAGCCAGCTGGGCGCGTTCGAACCGAACGGTCAGTTCATCGTCACCGCGAACAAGACGCGGCTGGTGCACGCCACCGTCCGGCACATCCTGCCGACGCTGCCGAACTGGCTGGCGGTGGCTGACGAGCCCAACAAGATCCCGATCAGCAACGCCGACATCCTCGTCACCTTCCACAGCCTGGGCACCTTCGTGCACTCCAAGCTGAAGGAGTGGAAGGTCCCGATGTCGGCCGCCGACGAGGAGGCCTTCCTCCACTCGTGGCAGGTCGCCATCTCGCTGCTCGGTGTGCGGGACGAGTTCATCCCGGCGACGTGGAACGACGCGCACGCCCAGGCGGCGCAGGTGCTCACGCCGATCCTCACGCACACCTTCGAGGGCCAGGAGCTCGCCGAGGTCCTGCTCGGTCTCGTCTCCGAGGTCGACCTGGGCCTCACCCGCGGCTTCCTCAACGAGTTCACCCGCTACGTGCTCGGCGACCAGATCGCCAACTGGCTCGGGCTGCCCCGCGACTACATCTCGGCCGGCATCATCAAGATCGGCTGGCCGTCGTACATCGCCTTCCGTGAGGGGCTGCTGCCGCTCATGCCGGCCAACTTCTACCTGTTCGACCAGCTCATCCGCGCCATCGCCATGGCGTTCCTCAACGGGGGCACCTCGACCCAGACCACCCCGATCGAGATCCCCGACAGGAACCGCCCGACTTCCTGACCCCGGACGCCAGGCAACAGCGCACGACGGATGCCCCGCGGCAGCGCGCCGCGGGGCATCACCCCGTGGCAGCGCAGATCAACACGTCGGTTATGGTCGAGGATCATGCGGAACTCGTATTGCGCCCACTGCGGTACGAAATACCAGGCCGACGCGGGCTGGCCACGGCTGTGCGCCGACTGCGGTGAGACCACGTGGCGCAACCCGTCTCCGGTCGGGGTGGCGCTGGTGCCCGTCGTCGAGCCTGACGGCGGGCACGGCCTGGTGGTGATCCGCCGCGACATCGACCCGGGTCGCGGCGAGCTGGCGCTGCCCGGCGGCTTCATGGACGTCGGCGAGAGCTGGCAGGAGGCCGTCGTACGGGAGCTCCGCGAGGAGACGGGAATCCTCGCGGACGCCGCCGACGTCAGCCTGTTCGACGTGCACAGCGGCACCGACGGCTCGGTGCTGCTGGTCTTCGGCCTCCTGCCCGAGCGGCCCTGGGCCGACCTGCCGCCGGTGACGGCGACGGACGAGACGACGGAATGGCTGGTCGTCACCCAGCCGCAGCCGCTGGTGTTCCCGACCCACACCGACGCGCTGGCGTCCTACTTCACCCGCCGCGCCCGCCGGGCGCCAGCATCCACGAGCTGACCGGCTGACCGGCTGACCGGGCCGACAGGCCGGCGGCGTCGCGAACCGCGGGTCCCCGCGGACCGGGGACCCGCGGGCCGGATCAGCTGTCCGCGGCGGGCCCGCGGCCCTGCGCGGCCTCGCGCTCGTAGCTGCGCCACCGGCCGAGGATGTCGCTCTGCGCGAGCTCCTCCAGCCGGCCGGCCTCCGCCGGGTTGGCCCGGCTGAGCCGGGTGAAGCGGGACTCGGCCGCCGCGAACTCGCTGAACGGGATCGACGGTGCCCCGGAGTCCAGCGAGAACGGCTGCTCCTCCTCGCGCGGGTCGAACCGGTACAGCGGCCAGTACCCGGACCGTACCGCCCGCTTCTGGTGCTCCATCCCGGCGGTCATGTTGATGCCGTGGGCGATGCAGTGGCTGTAGGCGATGATCAGCGACGGGCCGTTCCAGCTCGCCGCCTCGTTGAACGCCTTCACGGTGTGCGCGTCGTTGGCGCCGAGCGCCACCTGCGCGACGTACACGTCGCCGTAGGCCGCCGCGACCAGCCCGAGGTCCTTCTTGCGGGTCCGCTTGCCGCCGACCGCGAACTTCGCGACCGCCGCCCGCGGCGTCGACTTCGACGCCTGCCCGCCGGTGTTCGAATACCCCTCGGTGTCGAGGACGAGCACGTTGACGTCACGTCCGGAGGCGAGCACGTGGTCGAGGCCGCCGAAGCCGATGTCGTACGCCCACCCGTCGCCGCCGACGATCCACACGCTCTTCTCGACCAGGTCGTCGAGCAGGGCGTCCAGCCGCCCGGCGTGCTCCATGCCCGCCAGCCTGCGCCGCAGTTCGGTCACCCGGGCGCGCTGGTCGGAGATGCCGGCCTCGGTCGACTGGTCGGCGTCCAGGATCGCCCCGATCAGCTGGTCGCCGACCAGCGCGCCCTCGGCGCGCAGCAGCCGGCGGGCCTCCCGGGCCCGGGCGTCGAGCGCGAGCCGCATCCCCAGCCCGAACTCGGCGTTGTCCTCGAACAGCGAATTGGCCCACGCCGGCCCGCGCCCCTGCGCATTCGTCGTCCACGGTGTCGTCGGCAGGTTGCCGCCGTAGATCGATGAGCAGCCGGTGGCGTTCGCGACCACGATGCGGTCACCGAACAGCTGGGTGAGCAGCTTCAGGTAGGGCGACTCGCCGCAGCCGGCGCAGGCCCCGGAGAACTCGAACAGCGGCTCCCGCAGCTGAGACCCGCGCACGGTCGTCGCCGACGCCAGCGCCGGCTCCACCGCGGGCAGCGTCTCGTGGAACGCCCAGCTGGCCCGCTCCTCGACGAAGCGCGACGCCGCGTCGACCATGTCGAGGGCACGATGGTCCGGCATCTCGCGGCTCTTCGCCGGGCACGCCTCGACGCAGACCCCGCAGCCGGTGCAGTCGTCCGGCGCGACCTGGATGGTGAGGCGGTAGTCGCCCAGGCGCGGGTCCTTCGGCCGGGTGTGGCGGAACGTCGCCGGCGCGTCGGCGAGCCGCGCCGGGTCGAACAGCGTCATCCGGATGGCCGCGTGCGGGCAGACGATCGCGCACTTGCCGCAGCTGACGCACAGCTCGGCGTCCCACACCGGCAGCTCCCGGGCGATGCCGCGCTTCTCGTACCGGGCCGTCCCCACCGGGAAGGTGCCGTCGGCGGGCAGCGCGCTGACCGGCAGCTGGTCGCCCTCACCGGCCATGATCCGCGCGGTGACCGTCCGGACGAAGTCGGGCACGTTGCCGGTCAGCCGCGGGCGTGGCTGCCCGGTGACCACGCGGCCGCGCAGATCCACCTCGTGCAGCGCGCCCAGCGCGCCGTCGATGGCCGCCATGTTGCGCCGCAGGACGTCCTCACCCCGCTTGTACTGCGCGGCGCGCACGCCCTCCTTGACCGCCGCGACCGCCGCCTCGGCCTCGAACAGCCCGGACAGTCGCAGGTAGCAGGTCTGCAGCACCGGGCTGACGATGCCGGGAATGCCCGCGGCCGCCGCCACCTGGTCGGCGTCGACGACGAACAGCCGCGCCTGCTTCTCCAGCAGATGCCGCTGCGCCTCGGCGGGCAGCCGGTCCCACACCCGGTCCGGCGGGTAAGCGGTGTTGAGCAGCACCGTGGCACCGCGCCCGGCCACCGCCAGGACGTCGACCCGCTCCAGCAACGACGACTGATGGCAGGCCACGTACTGGGCGTCGCGGATCAGCCAGGGCGCGTCCACCGGCCGCGGCGCCAGCCGCAGGTGCGACACCGTCATCGAACCGGACTTCTTCGAGTCGAAGACGAAGTAGGCCTGCGCGTGCAGCGGCGTGTGGTCGCCGACGATGCCGGCCGTGGTCCGGGTCGCGCCGACGGTGCCGTCGCTGCCCAGTCCGTAGAAGACGGCACGCAGGACGTCGCCGGCCTCCGCAGGGAAGCCGGCCTCGTCCACCGGCAGCGAAAGGTGGGTGACGTCGTCGTCGATGCCGACCGTCGCCTCGCGCCGCGGGTTCTCCCGGGTCAGCTCGTCGAACACGGCCGCCGCCATCGCGGGTGTGAACTCCTTGGAGGCGAGACCGTAGCGGGCGCCGATGACCCGCGGCATCCGCTCCGGCCGCTCCGCGAGGGCCGCGATGACATCGAGGCGCAGCGGCTCGCCGGTGGCTCCCGGCTCCTTCGTCCGGTCGAGGACGGCGATCGAGCGCACCGTCGGCGGCAGGCAGGCGAGGAACGCCCCGGTGTCGAACGGCCGGTACAGCCGGACCTGGACGAACCCGACCCGCTCACCACGGTCGACCAGCCGGCTGACCGCGTCCCGCACCGCCGACCGGCCCGAACCCATGATCACCACGACCCGCTCGGCCTGCGGGTGCCCGTGGTACTCGAAAAGCCGGTAGGCCCGGCCCGTCGCCGCGGCCAGCCGGTCCATCACCTGCTGGACCGCACCCGGGACCGCCGCGTAGTACGCGTTCGCCGCCTCCCGGGACTGGAAGAACGTGTCCGGGTCCTGGGTGGTGCCGCGGATCACCGGGCGGTCCGGGGACAGCGCCCGGAGCCGGTGCGCCTCGACGTGCCCGTCGGCCAGCAGCCCGGCCAGCGTCGGGTCGTCGATCAGCGTGACCTCGTTCAGCTCGTGCGAGGTGCGGAAGCCGTCGAAGAAGTGCAGGAACGGAACACGGGTCTGCATGGTCGCGGCATGCGCGACCGCGGCGAGGTCGTGTGCCTCCTGCGGGGAGGCGGAGGACAGCATGGCGAAGCCGGTCGACCGGGCCGCCATCACGTCGCTGTGGTCGCCGAAGATCGACAGCGCCTGCGTGGCCAGCGTCCGGGCGGCGACATGCAGAACCATCGGCGTCAGCTCGCCGGCGATCTTGAACATGTTCGGCAGCATCAGCAGGAGCCCCTGCGACGCGGTGAAGGTGGTGGACAGCGCGCCCGCCTGCAGCGCACCGTGCACGGCACCCGCGGCACCACCCTCACTCTGCAGCTGCACCACCTCGGGCACTCCGCCCCACAGGTTCGGGCGCCCCGCCGCGGCCCACACGTCGGCGAGCTCACCCATCCCCGAGGCCGGAGTGATCGGGTAGATGGCGATGACCTCACTCGCCCGGTAGGCAACGGACGTGGCCGCCTCGTTGCCGTCGATCGTCTTCTGCCCCATGGAGCCAGAGTGCATGGACCAGGGCCGCGTCAGCCGAGGACATCGGCCCCCATTCCCGGGACTGATCTCCCCGGGCCCGCCCGACGGACCGCGCTCCGCGCCGGGGCGGAGATCACCTCTCGTCACCTGCCGGATGGCCCCGCGTCCCGCTCAGGCCCGCTCGCCATCCTGCTCGGGCCGGCTCGGTGTTCCGCCCGGGTCCGCCGGAACCCGCCAGACGCATCTGCACAGGAATATGCGACGGCATCGTATGGTGATCCGGAGAAGGAGATCTGCCCGGCGAGGAGAAGATGGGCGGGGAGATCTCCGAATTTCTGATCGCATAGGTCGTCCGCCTCGTTCAGGTAGTGAAGAATCCGGACCCCTACAAGGTTCCGGTAGGGGGCGCCGGACCCACCCGCCTGCCCGGCGGTGTCGGATTGGGCAGGTGGGCGGGGGTTTCCGGGGCGTGCTGGTCCGGATGTCGACCTCGGCCCTCTGATTAGGGGTCATCGGACGCGTCAGGGGTGCGTCGGTTTTAGGGGTTCCGAGCGGTCAACGAGGATTCCTATCGTCTGCCGGGTGACGACGCGCGTGCCCGGCCGGGGCGGGTTATCGGGATCGGAGAATCCCTTGGCAGGGCCCTGTCGCCCACCCGCCGACGGCTCCGGTGCCGCTGCCGCCGTCCCTGATCGTCCCGGTGCCGGTGGCGCGGATGTCGGCGACGGCGCGGGGGCGACGCCTGGTTCGGACGTGCCGGCGGACCGGGCGCTCCCGAGGAACCCGTGGATTCATCGCGGCCGCGTCACGGGTGCGCGGATACGGCTGTACTGCTTTCCCTTCGCGGGCGGCAGCGCCGCGTCCTACCTCGGCTGGCAGGCGGAGCTCGGTGCGCAGGTGCAGGTCTGCGCGGTGGAACCGCCCGGCCGCCGGCAGCGCCGCCGGGAGCCGGCGATCCGCAGGATGGACGCCATGGTGGACGCGGTCGTCGCCGGCCTGCGGCCCGGCCTGGACGAGCCGTTCGCCTTCTTCGGTCACAGCCTGGGGGCGCTCGTCGCCTACGAGGTCGCCCGTCGGCTGCGAGCCGAGGGCGGGCCCGAACCGGCCCTGCTCTTCCTCAGCGCCGCCGCCGCGCCGCATCTGCCCCGTCGGCGTAGGGAGATCGCGGCCCTGCCCGACACCGAGTTCATCGACGAACTGCGGGGCCACGGCGGTACGCCGGAGCTCCTGCTGGCCGACCACGAGACAATGCGCCTCTTTCTGCCGGCGTTGCGGGCCGATTTCGAGCTTTTCGAGACGTATCGACATCGCTCGGGAGATCCTCCGGGATGCCCCGTCCATATCTACGGCGGTCGGATGGACGCCAGCGTGAATACCACGCAGTTGCGGGCGTGGCGGGCTCTGCTGCCCACGACCGTCGAGGTCCGTACCTTTCCCGGTGACCATTTTTACCTGAATTCTGACCGGCCGGCACTGCTCGCCGCAGTGGCCGAGCGCCTGGCCGGCAGGTTGGAGTGACCGTGGTGTCCAGTTCGCCCAGGGGAATACCCGGTTCGTCCATGGGAAGGTTCGGCTCGCCCAGGAGAAACGGGACCCGGGACGGTGCGCCGCCGCAGGACGGCATCGCCGTGATCGGCGTGGCCTGCCGGCTTCCTGGCGCGGCGACGCCGGACGCCTTCTGGCGATTGCTGCGCGACGGTGCCAGCGGCGTCGGTGAGATGCCGGCGTGGCGTTGGACCGGAACCACCCCCGACGATCAGGCCGGGCCCAGGGCTGGGGCCGGCTCCGATGGGCAGTTCCTGCCGCCCGCGGGCAGCCCGCTGCGCCATGGGGCGTTCCTGACCGATGTCGACCGCTTCGACGCGTCCTTCTTCGGGATCTCCCCGCGCGAGGCCGCTGTGATGGATCCGCAACAGCGGCTGGCCCTGGAGCTGGCGTGGGAGGCCATCGAGGACGCCGCCATCGTGCCCGCCACGCTGCGCGGAAGCGCGACCTGCGTGCTCGCCGGAGCGGTCGGCGCCGACTTCGTCTGGACACTGGCCGCCCACGGACCGGAGGGGATCACCCCACACACCTTCACCGGCGTGCAGCCGGCCGTCATCGCCAACCGGGTCTCCTACCTGCTGGGCCTGCGCGGGCCGAGCCTCACCGTGGACGCGGCGCAGGCATCGTCCCTGGTGGCCGTGCACATGGCTGCCGAGAACCTGCGCCGTGGCGAGTCCACCTGTGCGCTCGTCCTCGGGGTGCATCTCAACCTCGCGCGGGAGCGTGCGCTGGCGGCCGCCGCGTTCGGCGGCCTGTCGCCGACCGGTCGCTGTCGGGTCTTCGACGCCGGCGCCGACGGCTTCGTGCGCGGCGAGGGCGGGGTGGCCGTCCTGCTCAAGCCCCTCGCCCAGGCGATGGCCGACGGCGATCCGATCCGAGGCGTGATCCTGGGCGGTGCCGTCAACAACGACGGCGGCGGGCCGTCGCTGGCGCACCCGAGCGCCGCGGCGCAGGCGGAGCTGCTGCGCGAGGCCCACCGGCAGGCGGCGGTGGACCCGGCGGACGTCCAGTACGTCGAGTTGCACGGGACGGGCACCCCGGCGGGCGACCCGGTGGAGGCCGCCGCGCTCGGCGCCGCGTTCGGATCGTCGCCGCGTACCGGCCGACCGCTGCTCGTCGGTTCGGCCAAGACCAACGTCGGCCACCTGGAGGGCGCGGCCGGTCTCGTCGGCCTGCTGAAGGTGATCCTGAGTATCGAAGCGCGGCAGCTGCCGCCGAGCCTGAACCACCACAACCCCCATCCGCGGATCCCGCTCGACGAGCTGAACCTGCGGGTGCACACCGAGCTCGGACGGTGGCCCCGCCCCCAGGAACCGCTGCTGGCCGGGGTGAGCTCGTTCGGGGTGGGTGGCACGAACTGCCACGTCGTGGTGGGCGAGGCGCCCATGGCCCGGCCCGAGCCGTGCGCCGGGCTCGAGGACGACTCCGAGATCATCGAGCTCGGGAGCGCCCGCGAGACGCGTGACGCCGCCGCGGCCGGCGCGGAGCTCGCGGAGGGTACGGAAGGCGCGGACGGTTCGGAAGACGCGGAGGGCGCCGCGGACCGCCCGATGCCCTGGGTGCTGTCGGCCCGGGACGAGGCGGCGCTGGCGGCGCAGGCCGCCCGGCTGCGCGAGCACCTCGCGGGCCGGCCGGACTGGTCGATGCGGGATGTCGGTCATTCCCTGGCCACCACTCGGTCGTTGTTCGAGTACCGGGCGGTCCTGCTCGGTGGCAGCCGTGTCCAGCTGCTGGGCGAGCTCGACGCGCTGGCACGACACGCCCCTGGGCCCGCGGCCGTTGTCGGGCGGGCGACCGCCGTCCGGCAGTCGAGGGAGGCCCGACAGCCGGGCGACGTCGCGTGGGCGGGCGGGGACGCCGGTGGGGAGCCGTCCGGGACGTCCGGCGGGACCGTGTTCGTCTTTCCCGGGCAGGGCTCGCAGTGGGCCGGGATGCTCGCCGGCCTGCTGGACACGTCCGAGGTCTTCCGCCGTCAGCTCGCCGCGTGCGGCGACGCGCTCGAACCGCATCTCGACTGGCTGCCCGCGCGGGTCCTCCGTGGCCGGGACGAGATCCCCGACCTGGAGCGGGTCGACGTCGTCCAGCCGCTGCTGTTCGCCGTGATGGTCTCCCTGGCCCAGGTGTGGCGGTCCTACGGGGTGCGCCCCGCCGCTGTCGTCGGGCACTCCCAGGGCGAGATCGCCGCGGCCTGCGTCGCCGGCGTGCTCTCCCTGCGGCAGGCCGCGCGGATCGTGGCGGTGCGCGCCCGTGCCCTGCGTGCGCTGACCGGCCGGGGCGGGATGGTCGCGGTCGCGCTGGGCTCCGAGGCCGTCGAGGCCTGGCTGGCCGAAGCACGGGCCGGCGGCCTGGCCGGAGAGTTCGACGGCCTGCACGTCGCCGCCGCGAACGGTGTCGCGTCGAGTGTGGTCGCGGGCGACCCCGTGGCGCTCACCCGGCTCGTCGCGGCCTGCGAGGCCGACGGCATCCGCGCGCAGCGGCTGCCGGTGACCTACGCCTCGCACTCTCCGCAGGTGGAGCAGCTGCGGGACCGCATCCTCGCCGATCTCGGCGATCTCGGCTCGGCCCGTCCCACCGGGCGCGCGGGGCGCGTCGCGTTCTACTCGTCGGTGAGCGGCGACCGGTTCGACGCCGCCGGCATCACGACCGCCTACTGGTACCGCAACCTGCGCGAGCCCGTTCGCTTCGAGGCCGCCACGCGGGCGTTGCTCGCCGCGGGGCATCGCGTGTTCATCGAGGTCAGCCCGCATCCGGTGCTGGCCGCCAGCGTGCGGGACACCGCCGACGACGAGGCAGAGCGTTCCGAGCTCGGTCCGGTGACGGTCATCGGGTCGCTCCGCCGGGACGACGGTGGCCCCCGGCGCAT
This sequence comes from Parafrankia sp. EUN1f, assembly GCF_000177675.1. Taxonomy (GTDB): domain Bacteria; phylum Actinomycetota; class Actinomycetes; order Frankiales; family Frankiaceae; genus Parafrankia. Next base: position 30,042 of record NZ_ADGX01000046.1, on the reverse strand, counting down.
GCTGACCTCGGTGGCCGAGGCGCTGGTCGCGGGGGTGGAGGTCGATCTGGGTGGCTGCTTCGGCCCGGGCACCGCGCGGCGGGTCGCCCTCCCGACCTACCCGTTCCAGCGCACGCGTCACTGGCCCGGCGCGGCCATCCCCGCCTCCCGGAATGCGCCGGGGGCAGCGGACCTCTCGGATTCGGTGGGCGTCCCGGATCTGTCCGCCGGCCCGGTCCTGCCGGATGCCGCAGACGCGCCGGATGTCGCAGACGCGCCGGATGTCGCTGGGCCGCCGGCTGTTCCGGCTGTTCCGGCTGTTCCAGGTGCGCGGGGTGCCGGGCCGGCGAGGGGAGCCGAGGCGCTTCGCGACCGGCTGGGCGGCCTCACGCCCTCGGCGGCGGACGCGGCCGTCCTCGACCTGGTGCGGGAGCAGACAGCGCGGGTCCTCGGGCACACCGACCCGTCCACCGTCGACCCGGACCGCCCGTTCGACGACCTGGGCCTCGACTCGCTGACGGCCGTCCGCCTGCGTGATCGGCTGGCTGCCGCCACCGGCCTGCGGCTGCCGAGCGGACTGCTGTTCAACCAGCCCACGGCGCGCCGGCTCGCCCGCCACCTGAGATTGACGCTGCGCCCTGAGCCGACGTCCCGCCAGGCACCGGGCGCGGCGGGCGACGGGGCCGACCGACCTGAGATCACGCACCGGGACGAGACGCCGCGTCGCGACGGGGGCCGGCGCCGGAACGAGACGCTGTCGCGGGATCCGATCGCCATCGTGTCGATGGGTTGCCGCTATCCGGGGGGTGTCCGCTCGCCCGAGGACCTGTGGCGCCTGGTCGTCGACCGCGTGGACGCCACCGGGGAGGTCCCGCGGGTCCGCGGCTGGGACCGGCTCGACTGGTATCACCCCGGGCCCGAGCCGCGGCCGGGCAGGTCCTACACCCGGCGTGGCGGGTTCCTCGCCGACGCGGACATGTTCGACCCCGAGTTCTTCGGCATCAGTCCACGGGAGGCGCTGGCGCTTGACCCGCAGCAGCGGGTGCTGCTGGAGGTCGCCTGGGAGACCCTGGAACGAGCGGCGATCGTGCCCGCCAGCCTGCGTGGCTCGGCGACCGGGGTGTTCGTCGGTGCCATGGCGGCCGACTACGGCCCACGTCTGCATGAGGCCCGCGGGGACGTCGCCGGCTATGTCCTGACCGGGACGACGGGCAGTGTCGTGTCCGGCCGGCTGGCCTACGTGCTGGGCCTCGAGGGGCCGGCGGTGACCGTGGACACCGCCTGCTCGTCGTCGCTGGTCGCGATGCACCAGGCCTGCACGGCGCTGCGGGCCGGCGAGTGCGATCTGGCGCTGGCCGGCGGGGTGGCCGTCCTGGCCACCCCGGGCCTGCTCATCGAGTTCAGCCGGCACCGTGGGCTGTCGCCCGCCGGCCGCGTCCGGCCGTTCGCGGCCGCCGCCGACGGCACGGCCTGGGCGGAAGGCGCGGGCCTGCTGCTGCTGGAGCGGCTGAGCGATGCCCGCCGCAACGGTCGCACGGTGCTGGCCGTCCTGCGGGGCAGCGCGATGAACCAGGACGGCGCGAGCAACGGGCTGACCGCCCCGAACGGCCCGTCGCAGGAGCGGGTGATCCGTCGGGCCCTGGGCGACGCCGGGCTTGCCCCGGCGGATGTCGACGCGGTGGAGGCGCACGGCACGGGGACCACGCTCGGGGACCCGATCGAGGCCGACGCGATCATCGCGACCTACGGTGCGCGAGACGGTGGACGTCCGCTGTGGCTGGGGTCGCTCAAGTCGAACCTCGGCCACCCGCAGGCCGCCGCGGGTGTCGGCGGGGTCATCAAGATGGTGCAGGCGCTGCGCCATGAGCTGCTGCCGGCAACGCTGGGCGTGGACGAGCCGACCCCGCACGTCGACTGGTCCGCGGGCACGGTCCGGCTGCTGACGGAACCAGTCGCCTGGCCGGTGCAGGCCGGTCGCCCCCGGCGCGCCGGTGTGTCGTCGTTCGGCATCAGCGGCACGAACGCGCATGTCATCGTGGAGCAGGGCGATCCGCTCCCGGACGTGGCCGCGCAGCCCGCCGGAGCCACCGGAGCCGGCGCTGGAGCGGCCGGAGTCGGCGCTGGAGCGGCTGGGGCCGGGTCTGGGGCCGGGGCCGTTGGTCCGTCCGCCGTGACCACGGCGATGCCGTTCGTGCTCTCCGCGGCCCGTCCGGATGATCTGGCCGGCCAAGCCGCCCGCCTTGTCGACCAGCTGCGCCGGGAGGAGCGGACGCCGCTGGCGGCGCTCGCACACGCGCTGGTCACGACCCGCACGGCGCACCCCAGCAGGGCCGCGGTCGTCGCCCGCACCCGGGAGGAGCTCCTCACCGGGCTGGCGGGGCTCGTGCCCGTCGACGTCGCGGACGCGTCGGGTGGGGCGTCCGCCGATGGGCCGAGCGACGCGGTCACCGAGATCTCCGGCCGGCTGCCGCGGGTCGTGCGAGGTCAGGCGCTGGCGGGCCGGATCGCGTTCGTCTTCCCCGGGCAGGGTGCGCAGTGGGAGGGCATGGCCGCGGGGCTGCTCGACTCCTCGGCGGTCTTCCGTGACCAGATGCGGGCCTGTGACGACGTGCTGCGGCCGCATGTGGGCTGGAACCTGCTCGACGTGATCACCGGTTCGGCGGACGCGCCACCGCTGGACCGGGCGGAGGTGCTGCAGCCCGCGCTGTTCGCGGTGATGACATCGCTCGCAGCCCTGTGGCGGGCGCACGGGGTCGAGCCGGACGCGGTGGTGGGGCACTCCCAGGGCGAGATCGCCGCCGCGGCCGTCGCCGGCGTGCTGAGCCTCGCCGACGCCGCGCGCGTCGTCGCGCTGCGGGCCCGGGTGCTGGGCCGGCTACGCGGCCGGGGCGGCATGGTCGCCCTGCAGGTCGGGGCGGTACGAACCACCGAACTGCTCGCGGACTGGCCGGACCGGCTGTCGATCGCCGCGGTCAACGGCCCGGCCAGCACCGTCGTCTCCGGTGCCGACGAGGCGCTCGACGCGCTGCTCGCCGCCTGCGAGCGGGTGAAGGTGCACGCGCGCCGCGTGCCGGTCGACTACCCCTCGCACAGTCCGTACGTGGCGGAGGTCCGCGCCGAGCTGCTCGCCGCGCTGGAAGGCCTCACGCCGTCCACCGGTTCGGTGCCCTTCTACTCCACGCTGACCGGGGCGCGCGCCGACGGCCGCGGGCTCGACGCCGAGTACTGGTACCGCAACCTGCGCGAACCGGTGCGGTACGAGCAGGCCTGCCGCGCGCTGCTCGACGCCGGGCACCGGGTGCTCATCGAGATCAGCCCGCACCCGGTCCTGACCGTCAGCAGCACGCAGACGTCCGAGGCGCACGGGGTCATCGCGGCCGCCGTCGGAACCCTGCGCCGGGGCGAGGGCGACCTCGACCGGTTCATGCTCTCCCTCGCCGAAGCCCACACCCACGGTGTCACGCCCGACTGGTCGGCGGTGCTGCCCCGGCCGTCCGGGCGCGTGACGCCGCTGCCGACCTACGCGTTCGCCCGGACGTCCTACTGGCTGCCGCCGGTCGCTCCCGCCGCGGTGGCCGTGGCCGAGAGCGGGCTCGACGCGGCCGGGCATGGGCTGCTCACCGCGGTGGTGCGCCTCCCCGACGGCCGGCGGATCCTGACCGGCCGCCTCTCGCCGGCCGCCCAGCCCTGGCTCGGGGAGCACCAGGTGCACGGCACGGTGGTGCTGCCCGCGGCCGCGGTCCTCGACCTCGCCCTGCACGCGGGGCGAGCCGCCGGCACACCGTGGCTGGGCGAACTGACGCTGACCGCACCGCTGACCCTGCCAGCGCCGGCGCCGGGTGGATCCGGTGTCGCCGTCCAGCTGCATCTGGCGGCGGCGGACGAGTCCGGGCGGCGCGGCTTCGCCTTCTACTCCCACCCGGGCGGTGCTGACGCCGCCGCGGCCGGCGGGCTCGGCGCCACCGGGACCGCCACGGCGAACGGCGCGGGGGACGAATCGGACGGCGAGGGCGGGTGGGTGTGCCACGCCACCGGCTGGCTGGCCCGGGAACCCGTCGGCGCGCTGTCGGCGGACGTCCCGGAGGACTGGCCGCCGGCCGGGGCGGTGCCGGTCGACATCGCCGACGTGTACGAACTGCTGGCGGACCGCGGCCACGGCTACGGCCCGTCCTTTCGGGGGCTCACCGCGTTGTGGGCGGACGGCGACGAACTGTACGCCGAGGTGGAGCTGTCCCCGGGGGGTGATCGGGGCACACCCGAACCAGCGGGAGCGGGGTTCGCGCTGCACCCGGCGCTGGTGGACGCGGCCCTGCACCCGTTGCTGCTCGCGGCGTTCGGCGCCACACCCGGCTCCGGCCCCGGCGACGTGCCGGCGGGTCCTGGTTCCGCGGCGCCCGGTCCTGGTTCCGCGACGCCGTCGGCCGCGCCACCGGCGGCGGCTGACGGCCCGCTGCTCCCGTTCTCCTGGCGAGGCGTGAGCCTGCACGCCGTCGGCGCGACCAGGCTGCGGGTACGGCTGACTCGAACCGGCCCCCATCGAGCCGAGGTGCGACTGCGGGATGGCGACGGCCGGCTGGTGCTGCGGGTCGGCGAACTCAGCCTGCGCCCCGCACCCGCCCAGCCGGGGTCCGCAGGCCCGGGCTCCTACCAGCTCGGCTGGGTCCGCGGCCGGGAGCGGACCGGCTCGCCGGCCGCGGCCGCGGCCACGGACTGGGCTCTGGTCGGCGACCTGCCGCCGTCCTTCGTCGAGCGGGTGGACAGCATCGTGCGTGGCGCCGGGCACGCGGGCGCGGGCGACGGTGGCGCCGTCCCCCGCTATCGCGACCTGACCGAGCTGCGCGCGGCTGTGGCGGCCGGCGCCGGTGCGCCGAGCGTGGTGTTCCACCCCGCGCCGGTCGCGGAGCCGGACCGCGTACCGGATCCGGCGGCGCCGGTGGAAGCGGTCCACCGTGCCACCGGCGCCGCCGTCGATCTGCTCCAGCGATGGTTGCTGGACGAGACCTTCGCGGACAACCGGCTGGTACTGGTCACCCGGGGTGCCGTCCAGGCCGGTGACGCCGACCGGCCCGCCAGCCTGGCCGGCGCGGCGGTGTGGGGGCTCGTCCGGTCGGCGCAGACGGAGAACCCGCGCCGGCTCGCCCTGCTCGACCTGGACGTCGGTGACCGGCCTCCGCCCGCGGAGGCGTTGACCGCCGCTGGTGGCGGGGCCGAACCACAGCTGGCCGTCCGGGCCGGCGAGATGGTCGTCCCCCGGCTGGCCGGGCCGACCGGCGACGGTTCCGCCGGCGGCGGGCCGGCGGGCGGCGGACCTGCCGACGGCTGGTCTGCCGGCGGAGGGCTCGTGCTGCCGCCCGGGGACGGCTGGCGGGTGGATCTGACCAGCCGGGGAAGCCTGGACAACCTGGCCGTGGTCGCCGGCGACGCGGACCGCCGGCCGCTCGCGGCCGGGGAGGTGCGCATCGCGGTGCGCGCCGCCGGTGTCAACTTCCACGACCTGGTCCTCGCGCTGGCCATGGTGGACGACGGGGGCGGGATCGGGCTGGAAGGCGCCGGTGTCGTGACGGAGGTCGGCCCCGGCGTGCCGGGAATCCGCCCGGGTGACCGCGTGATGGGCCTTTTCCCGGCCGCGTTCGGGCCGGTGGCGGTGGCGGATCACCGGCTGCTGACGCCGGTGCCGGACTCGTGGACCTTCACCGAGGCGGCCACCGTGCCGGCCGCCTTCCTCACCGCCTACTACGGGCTGCGGGAACTCGCCGGGCTGCGCGCCGGGCAGCGGGTGCTCATCCACGCCGCCACCGGCGGGGTGGGCCTGGCGGCGATGCAGCTGGCACGCCTGGCCGGCGCCGAGGTCTTCGCCACGGCAAGCCGGGCGAAGTTGGATGTCCTGCGCGCGGCGGGCCTCGACGAACGGCATGTGGCGGACTCCCGCGGTACCGACTTCGACCAGCAGGTGCTCGCGGCGACCGACGGGCGGGGCGTCGACGTCGTACTGAACTCGCTGGCCCGGCAGCGGGTCGACGCGGGCCTGCGCCTGCTGCCGCGCGGTGGCTGGTTCGTGGAGCTCGGCAAGACCGACCTGCGGGATCCCGCCCAGGTCGCGCGGGAGTACCCCGGTGTCTCCTACCAGGCCTTCGACGTCACCACCGACCCGGGCCCGGACCACACGGCGCGCATGCTCGCCGCACTGGCGGCCTCGTTCGCGGACGGATCGCTGCGGCCGCTGGCGCTGACCGCGTATCCGATGTCGCGTGCCGGCGAGGCCTTCCGAACGCTCTCCCTGGCCCGGCATGTCGGCAAGCTCGTCCTCGTCCCGCCCCGCCGACTGGACCCCGACGGCACCGTGCTGATCACGGGTGGCACCGGGCGGCTGGGCGGCCTGGTCGCGCGTCGCCTCGTCACCAGGCACGGCGCGCGGAACCTGCTGCTGGCGAGCCGCCGCGGCGTGACAGGTCCTGACGGCGTGACAGGTTCTGACGGCGTGACAGGTCTTGACGGCGTGACGGGCGCTGACGGCGTGACGGGCGCCGACGGTGCGGCCGGGACGGGCGGTCTGGTCGACGAGCTGCGCCGGTTGGGCGCCCAGGTGACGGTGGTCGCCGTGGACGTCTCCGACCGGGCCGGCGTGGCCGCCGTCCTGTCCGCGATCCCGCCTGAGCGGCCACTCACGGCCGTGGTGCACGCCGCGGGGGTGCTGTCGGACGCACCCGTGTCGGCACTCACCTCCGAGCAGCTCGAGGAGGTACTGCGCCCGAAGATCGACGCCGCCTGGCACCTGCACGAACTCACCCGCGACCGTGATCCGGCGGCCTTCGTGCTCTTCTCCTCGATCGCCGGTCTGCTCGGCAACGCCGGCCAGGGCAACTACGCCGCGGCCAACGCCGCGCTCGACGCGCTGGCCGGGAACCGGCGACATGGGGGCCTGCCGGCCGTCTCCCTCGCCTGGGGGCTGTGGGAGACGTCCAGCGGCATGACCGGGCAGCTACGCCGGGCCGACCTGGACCGGATGGCGCGCACGGGCCTGGTGCCCCTGCCGACGGACCAGGCTCTGCGCCTGTTCGACGAGGCCCTGACCACCGACCGCGCCGTCGTCGTCCCGGCACGGCTGGACCAGGCGGCCCTGCGCCGCGCCACCGCCTCGGCCCTGCCCGCGGTGCTGCGCGACCTCGCCCGCGCGACGGAGCCGCCGCGCGTCGTGGCAGACCAGGCCGCGGCCGGTGGTGCCGACGGCCGCGGTGGCCCCGGTGCGCCCGGCAGCCTGGGCGGTTCGCGGGACTCGATCCGCGGGCGGCTGGCTGGCCTGCCCGAACCACTGCGGAAGCGGCAGCTGCTTGACCTGGTGCGCACCCACGGTGCCGCGATTCTCAGCCTGCCTGGTCCTGGCGCGATCGGGTCCGACCGCACCTTCCGGGAGCTCGGCGTGGACTCGCTCACGGCGGTGGAGCTGCGAAACCGGATGTCGGAAGCCATCGGGCTGCCGCTGCCGGCGACGCTCGTCTTCGACCACCCGACGCCGGCCGCGCTGGCGGACCGCCTGCTCGCGGACCTGTTCCCCCCATCGGACCGGTCCCCGCAACCCACCGACCCGGCCCCTGACCCGGCCGACCGGGCCGACCGAGCAGACCCGGCAGACCGAGCGGACCGAGTGGACCCGGCAGACCGAGCGGACCCGGCAGACCGAGCGGACCCGGCAGACCTGGACATCAGCGGCGTGGACCCCACGGCCCCGGACGCGGAGGACGTCGAGCGGCGCCTGGCACTCGCCTCCGCCGAGGAGCTGTTCTCCATCATCGACCGGGAACTGCGTGTGCCCGGAGGGTGACGCCCGCGCCCGCGGCCTGTCGCCGCCCCCACCTTCCCCGTCGAGACGTCCGGATCGCCGGACGTAGCACGCCCTCGAGACCTTCGAATCCGTCGAGCACAGTGCGGTGAGGCCCCGGTATGGAAACGCAGGAGCGCACACGACTGCTGGACTACCTCCGTCGGGTGACGACGGAGCTGCACAACACCCGCGCCCGGCTGGAGCGGGCCGAGTCCGGCCTGCGGGAGCCGGTCGCCGTGGTCGGAATCGGCTGCCGCTACCCCGGTGGCGTCCGCTCCCCGCGGGACCTGTGGCGGATCGCGGCGCAGGGGCGCGACGTCGTCTCCGAGATCCCCGCCGACCGAGGCTGGGACCTGGCTCGGCTCGGTTCCGCGCAGTCGGGCGGGAGCTGCCCGGAGACGGGCGGGTTCCTCGACGGAGTCGCCGACTTCGACGCGGAGTTCTTCGGCATCAGCCCGCGTGAGGCCGCCGCCATGGATCCCCAGCAGCGGCTGGTGCTGGAGACCGTGTGGGAGGCGGTGGAACGTGCCGGAACGGACCCGACCTCGCTGCGCGGCACGTCCACCGGGGTCGTTCTCGGCGTCATCCACCAGGGCTTCGACAGCCGTGTCACCGACGCCGGAGCCGGCGGCGAGCTGGCGGGATACGTGCTCACCGGCAGCACGCTGAGCGTCGCCTCCGGGCGGGTCGCCTACACCCTCGGTCTTGAGGGACCGGCGCTCACCGTGGACACGGCGTGTTCGTCCTCGCTGGTGGCCCTGCACCTGGCCTGCCAGTCGCTGCGGCGCGGTGAGTGCGACCTGATGCTGGCCGGTGGGGCGCTGGTGATGGCGACGCCGACCTCGTTCGTGGAGTTCAGCCGGCAGCGGGCACTGTCACCCGACGGTCGCTGCCGCGCGTTCGGTGCCGCGGCCGACGGGTTCGGGCTCGGTGAGGGCGTCGGCGTCCTGGTGCTGGAGCGGCTGTCGGACGCACGCCGCAACAACCATCAGGTGCTGGCGCTCATCCGGGGCAGCGCGGTCAACCAGGACGGCGCGAGCAACGGCCTGACCGCGCCGAGCGCCCCGGCCCAGGAACGGGTGATCCGCCAGGCCCTGGCGGACGCCGGGCTGAGCCCCGGTGACGTCGACGCCGTCGAGGCGCACGGAACCGGTACGGCGCTCGGCGATCCGATCGAGGCCCAGGCGCTGCTGGCTGCCTACGGCCGGGACCGGCCGGCCGACCAGCCGCTCTGGCTCGGCTCACTCAAGTCGAACATCGGGCACGCGCAGGCGGCCGCGGGGGTGGCCGGCGTCATAAAGATGATCATGTCGATGCGGTCGGGGGTGTTGGCGCCGACCCTGCACGCCGACCCGCCGAGCCCCCACATCGACTGGGCTGGCGGTCCGCTGGCCCTGCTCACCGACAGCACGCCCTGGCCACGGCACCCCGACCGGCCGAGGCGTGCCGGAGTGTCCTCGTTCGGGATCAGCGGCACAAACGCCCACCTGATTCTGGAACAGGCGCCCGAGTCAGAGCCGGTGATCACCGGCGACGCACCCGTGCCCGGCGGCACGCCCGCTCCCGAGGTCGTTCCCTGGCTGCTGTCGGCACGCTCGGCGGCGGCCCTGCGTGACCAGGCCGCCCGGCTCGCCGACCATCTGGACACCGGTGTGGGGGCGTCGGCCAGCCCGGGCGCGATCGCGCACGCACTGGCCGTCAGCCGCGCGCCGCTGGAGCATCGCGCGGTCGTGCTCGGCCGGGACGCGACCGAGCTCCGCGAGGGCCTCGACGCGCTCGCCGCGGGTCACCCGGCACCCGGCCTCGTGACGGGCTCGGCGGTGCCCGGGCCGGGGCCGGGGACGGGGACGGGGACGGGAACTGGTACGGGGACGACCAGCCTGGCCGGCTCCGGCGGGGCGGCGGGTGTGGTGACGTCCCGGGCCGGCACGGTGTTCGTCTTCCCCGGGCAGGGGACGCAGTGGGCCGGCATGGCCGGCGGGCTGCTCGGCGTCTCGGAACCGTTCACCCGGCGGATCGAGCAGTGCGCCGCCGCTCTCGCGCCGCACACCGGATGGGAGCTGCTCGACGTCCTGCGTGGCCGGCCGGAGGCGCCCGACCTGAACCGGGTGGACGTCGTCCAGCCCGCCCTGTTCGCGGTCATGGTCGCCCTCGCCGAGGTGTGGCGGGCCCACGGGGTCACACCGGACGCCGTCGTCGGCCACAGCCAGGGCGAGATCGCCGCCGCCTGTGTCGCGGGGGTCCTCAGCCTGGAGGACGCGGCGCGGGTGGTGGCGTGCCGGGCCCGCGCGTTGTCGGCGCTGTCCGGGCGGGGCGGCATGCTCTCGATCGCCGCGCCGCGCGAGGACGTCGAACGCATCCTCGCGCCCTGGGCGGACGAGCTGGCGGTGGCGGCCGTCAACGGGCCCGCGGCCACCGTCGTGTCGGGCGGGTCCGAGGCGCTCGCACGGCTGGCCGCCGCCTGCGACGGGCGGGACGTCCGCAACCGCCTGCTGCCAGTGGACTACGCCTCGCATTCGCCGCAGGTCGAGCAGATCCGCGCGCGGCTGCTCACCGACCTGGCGGGGCTTCGCCCACAGTCCGGCGAGGTCCCCGTCTACTCCACGGTCACGGGCCAGCCGTGCGACGGGGCGGAGATGGACGCCGGGTACTGGTTCCGCAACCTTCGCGGCCTGGTCGACCTGCACGGGGCGACCAGGCGACTGCTCGCCGACGGCCACGACGTGTTCGTCGAGGTGAGCCCGCATCCGGTGCTCACCGCCGGGCTCGCGGCGACGGGCGAGGCCGAGGGCTACGAGGACCAGGTGGTGCTGGCGACCCTGTGGCGGGACGACGGCGGGCCGCACCGCCTGGCGCGCTCCCTGGCCGAGGCGCATGTCAGCGGCGTCCCGGTGAGCTGGCCGCCGTTCGTCCCCGCGGGTTCCGAGCCGCCCGTCGAGCTGCCGACCTACGCCTTCCAACACCGCCGCTACTGGCCTGCGCCGCAGGCGCGCCGGACGGTTCCCGACACGGCCAGGCCGTCGCGGGCACCTCGGTCCCGGCGGGACGACGTGTTCTGGTCGGTGGTCGAGTCCGGCGACGCCGAGGCCTTCGCCGAGCTGCTCGGCGAGGAGGAACCGGGCGCGCTCGAACCGCTCGGCGGCACCGGTGCGGTCGATGAGGCCGGGTCGCAGCGCCTCGCGGAGACGCTTGCCGTGATCGCCGGCTGGCGGCGGCGCGCCGACGATCGCGCCGTCGTCGACGGCTGGCGCTACCGCGTCGTCTGGGAATCGCACACCGTTCCCACCGCCCCGCCGCCCGCCGCCCCGCCTCGCGCGGGCCGTCGGACGGGCACCGGAACCTGGCTGCTGGTGACCGCCGCGGCAACCGCGGCAACCGCGGCCGCCACGGCCGGCTTGGAGGGCGCGGACGGCGACTCGTTGGCCGGCTGGTGCGAACGCGCGCTGGCCGGCGCGGGCGCCGAGGTGGTGAGGCTGCCGGTGGCAGTCGGATCCGCCGACCAGCGTGACCTGGTCAGGGCGCTGGGGGAGGCCTGCGCCGCCGCGCCGGTCGGGGTCGTGTCCCTGCTGGCGGCCGACCCGGCGCCGGTGCCGGTCAACGGGGTGCCCGACGGCCTCGGCGCCACATCGTCGCTCGTCCGGGCACTGGGCGAGCTGGGCTGGGCGGCACCGCTGTGGTGCCTTACCCGGGGAGCGGTGACCACCGGGCGCCTGGACCGTCCCGCGGACCCGGCCCAGGCGACGATCTGGGGCTTCGGACGTGTGGTGGCCCTTGAGCAGCCGCGCCGCTGGGGTGGCCTGGTCGACCTGCCCGAGGTGCCGGACGAGCGCACCGCGGCCCAGCTCCGCGCGGTCCTGGCGGCCGCCGCCGCCGTTCGTGCCGGCGATGCTGTTCGTGCCGGCGATGCTGTTCGTGCCGGCGATGGTGCCGACGGCGACGCCGACGGTGCCGGCGGGCGGTACGAGGACCAGGTGGCGCTGCGTCCGTCCGGCGTGCTGGTGCGTCGCCTGGTGCGCCACCCGGCACGGGGCGGGTGGCGCCCGGGCCCGCCGCCGGAATGCGCCCTTGTCACCGGCGGCACCGGGGCGCTCGGCCGCCGGGTCGCCGAGCACCTGGCCCGGCGCGGGGTGCGGCGCCTGGTGCTGGCCAGCCGGGCCGGAACGGCGGCGGCCGGCACGGGCGACCTGGTCGAGCGGCTGCGGCGGCTGGGCGCCGAGGCGCGTGTCGTGGCCGTGGACCTGCGGGACCGCGCCGCGGTCACCCGCCTGCTGGAACAGGCCGGACCCGTCGACGCGGTCTACCACACCGCCGGTGCGGCTGCGGCCACCGAAGTCGGGCAGCTGGGACCGCACGACCTGGCGCACGCCGGCGCGGCGAAGCTGGGCGGCGCGGTGGCGCTGGACGACCTGTTCGGCGCCGACAGCGGCCTGACGGAGTTCGTCCTGTTCTCCTCGGGTGCCGGCGTGTGGGGGTCCGGGGGCCAGGCCGCCTACGCGGCGGCGAACGCGGGCCTTGACGCGCTCGCCGCGAATCGCAGGGCCCGCGGGCTGCCCGCCACCTCCGTCGCCTGGGGGCTGTGGGACGAGGAGGGCATGGGCGGCGGCGAGACGGGCCGCTGGCTGCGCCGGCACGGCATGGTCGCGATGGACCCGGCGCGGGCCCTGCTGGCGCTGGACGCGGCCCTGAACGACACGTGCCCGGACCTCGTCGTCGCCGACATCGACTGGAGCGCCTTCACCGCCGGCTTCACCGCCACCCGGCAGAGCACCCTGCTGGCCGCGATCGAGGCCGAGCTGGCAACCGGCGAGCAGGATGTCACCCACGTCGCCGACGGTCACGGCGGTGGCCTCAGCGGGCACGGCGTCGGCGGCCGGGACGGCGGCGGCGCCGGCGCGCTGGCAGCGCGGCTGGCGGCCCTGCCAGTCGGTGAGCGGGAGCCGGAGGTCCTCGATCTCGTCCGAGCCCTGGTGGCCGACGTGCTCGGGCATCGCGGCACGGAGGCCGTGCCGGCGGCCAGAGCGCTGCGGGAGACAGGCGTCGACTCGCTGACCGCCGTGGAGATCCGCAACCGGCTGTCGGCGGCGACCGGGCTGCGCCTGCCGACGACGCTCGTCTTCGACCACCCCACGCCACGAGCACTCGCGGCGCACCTGACCGCGCTCGTGACCGGCGGCCCGCCCGTGGGCGGCGGCCCGCCCGTGGGCGGCGCGACCGGGTCGTCGGTGGACGTCCCGCCCGGTCACGGTGGGGACGCCGGGGATGAGCCGATCGCCATCGTGGCCATGGGGTGCCGCTTCCCGGGCGAGGTGGAAACCCCGGACGCCCTGTGGGAGCTGATCACGTCGGGTCGGGATCCCATGACGGAGGTGCCGGCCGACCGTGACTGGGACTCGGCGCTGGCGGAGCTCCGGGCGCTCCGGCCGGACGCGGATGCCGTGGTGGGCGGCTTCCTCGCGGGGGCGGGCGACTTCGACGCGGCCTTCTTCGGGATCAGCCCGCGCGAGGCCGCGACCATCGACCCACAGCAGCGCCTTCTGCTGGAGACGTCGTGGGAGGCGGTCGAACGTGCCGGTGTCGATCCGTCCTCGCTGCGCGGAACCCCCACCGGCGTGTTCGTCGGACTGGTCTCCCAGGACTACGGCGAGCGGCTGGCCGACGCCGCCGAGGAGTACCAGGGATATCGGCTGACCAGTGGCTCACCGGCGGTCGCCGCCGGTCGGGTGGCCTACTGCCTCGGCCTTGCCGGCCCGGCGATGACGATCGACACCGCGTGTTCGTCCTCGCTGGTCGCACTGCATCTGGCCTGTCAGTCGCTGCGCCGCGCCGAGTGCACGCTGGCGCTGGCCGGCGGTGCGACTGTCATGGCCACGCCGACCCCGTTCGTCGAGTTCGCCCGGCAGGGCGGGCTGTCCTCCGACGGGCGCTGCCACGCGTTCGCCGCCTCCGCGGACGGCACCGGCTGGGGTGAGGGCGTCGGCATGGTGCTGCTCGAACGGCTGTCCGACGCGGTGGCGCACGGGCATCCGGTGCTCGCGGTCATCCGCGGCTCGGCAGTCAACCAGGACGGTGCCAGCAACGGCCTGACCGCGCCGCACGGACCGTCGCAGGAAGCGGTGATCCGAGCCGCACTGGCCGACGCCCAGCTCGGCCCGGCCGACGTGGACGTGGTCGAGGCACACGGGACCGCCACCACCCTCGGGGACCCGATCGAGGCGCACGCCCTGCTGGCCACCTACGGCCAGGGCCGACCGCCCGGGCATCCGCTGTGGCTGGGAACGCTCAAGTCGAACATCGGGCACACCCAGGCCGCCGCCGGTGTGGCCGGGGTGATCAAAATGGTGCTCTCGCTGGGGCGGGACGTGCTGCCGGCGACCCGCCACGTGGATGCCGAGACCCCCCACGTCGACTGGTCGGCCGGCGACGTGCGGCTGCTCACGGGCCCGGTGCCCTGGCCGGCCCACGACCGGCCCCGCCGCGCGGGTGTCTCCGCGTTCGGGATCAGCGGCACGAACGCCCACCTCATCCTTGAACAGGCCCCGGCGATCCCGGAACAGGCGCCGGGGATCCCGGAACAGGCGCCGGCGGGACCGGACCGGCCGGCGGTCGTCCCGCTGTCCGGCCGGGGAGCCGCCGCGCTTCGTGCCCAGGCCGCGAGGCTGGGTGCGCACCTGACCGACCGGGGCGACGGCCCGGCGCTCGCCGACGTGGCGCACACCCTGGCGGCGGGCCGCGCCCAGCTGTCCCACCGGGCCGCCGTGGTGGCCGAGAACCACGAGCGGCTGCTGGCCGGGCTCGCCGCCGTGGCGGCCGGCGGACCACCGCCGGTCGGTGCGGCCGGAGTCGCCCGCACCGAGCCGGTGGTCGCCTTCCTGTTCACCGGCCAGGGCAGCCAGCGTGCCGGCGCGGGCGGTGGGCTGTACGCCGCCGAGCCCGTCTTCGCCCAGGCGTTGGACCGGGTCTGTGCGGCCTTCGCCCCGCACCTGGACCATCCCCTGCACGACCTCGTGCTCGCAGCGCCGGGTTCGTCCGCGGCTGCCGCGCTGGAGCGCACCGAGTACGCGCAGCCGGCGCTGTTCGCGCTGGAGGTGGCGCTGCACGACCTGATGACGTCCCGCGGCGTGCGGCCCCGCCACCTCATCGGCCACTCCGTCGGCGAGCTGACGGCCGCCCATGTGGCCGGAATGCTGTCGCTGCCGGACGCGGCCCGCCTGGTCGCGGCGCGCGGACGGCTCATGCAGGCGCTGCCGGCGACGGGCGCGATGGCCGCGATCGAGGCGTCGGAGGACGAGATCGGCCTGGAGCTGGCGGGCCGGGAGCACCAGGTGGCCCTCGCCGCGGTGAACGGGCCGTCGGCTGTCGTGGTCTCGGGTGACGCGGACGCCGTGGCCGAGATCGTGGCCGGATGGGCGGCCCGGGGGCGCCGAACCCGCCGGCTCGCGGTCAGCCACGCCTTCCACTCCCCGCACATGGACGGGATGCTCACCGCGTTCACCCGCGAGGCCGCGGAATGCACCTGGTCCCCGCCCCGGGTGCCGATCGTCTCGGGGGTGACCGGCGCCCCGCTGGAGGCTGTTCCGCCGCCCGAGTACTGGGCGCGGCACGCCCGGGCGGCGGTCCGTTTCGGCGACGGTGTCCGATGGCTCGCCGAGCGCGGTGTCACCGCCTACGTCGAGCTGGGGCCGGACGGCGTTCTCACCTCGATGGTCGACTCGTGTCTGGATGTCCTCGGGAGTGATCCCGGCGGCACCGGTGCGTCGGGCCGCGGCGCAGCCCCGCTCGGTTCCGCGACACCGTTGCGCATCTCGGCGCTGCGCCCGCCCTGGCCCGAGCCTCGGGCGCTGGCGGCGACCCTCGCCGCGCTGCATGTGCACGGGGTACCGGTCGATCTGAGCGACGTCCCGGCCGCCGGGCGGCGGCCGGTGGAGCTGCCCACCTACCCGTTCCAGCGCCAGCGTCACTGGCTGCCCGCCGGTGGTCGGCCCGGCTCTCGCGGGCGGCGCGCGGGTGAGCGGGAGAGCGCCGTGACCGTGGGATCGGATGTCGGCGGCGCGCGGCGGCTCGACCATCCCGTGCTCGAGACGGCGACCCTCATCGGCGCGTCCGGCGGCTGGCTGTTCACCGGCCGGTATTCGCTGGCCGAGCATCCGTGGCTGGCTGACCACGCCGTGCAGGGCACCATCGTGGTTCCCGGACTCGCGTTCGTCGAGCTGGTACTGCGGGCCGGCCGGGAAGTCGGCGCCGGCGGGGTCGAGGAGCTGACCTTCCAGAACCCGGTGGTGCTCGGGGACGTCCAGGCGGTGCGGGTCCAGGTCTGGATTGATCCGCCGGACGCCCACGGCAGGCGTGGGGTGCGGGTGCACACCCGCCCCGACCCGGCGGGCGCCGAGGCCGAGATCTGGACGCCCAACGCCGTCGGCGTCCTGGCCTCCGAGGCGGCCGCGGCCGGCTGGCCGGCCGTGCGAGGCGGCGGGGAGGCCGACGGAGAGGCGTCCTGGCCGCCGCCGGGGGCCAGCCCCGTCGACGTGGACCAGCTGTACGGCCGGCTGCGTGAGCGCGGGTACACCTTCGGCCCGGCCTTCCGCAGCATGCGCGCGGCCTGGCAGCGCGGCGACGAGTGGTTCACCGAGGTACAGCTGCCCGACGAGCACGGCGGGACGGCGGACCGCTACGACATCCACCCGGCTCTGCTGGACTCCTCGGGCCATGTCCAGCTCGAGGCGTTCGGTGCCGGTGCCGGTGTCGGTGCCGCAGGCGGAGCGCCGGGCGACGCGGTCCCGGTCCTGTTCGCGGTGGCCGGCGTGCGGGTGCGAACCGTCGGTGTGCCGCTCCTTCGGGCCCGGCTGACCGCGGCCGGTGCCGACGGCATCCGCCTGGAGCTGGCCGACAGCGTCGGGCGCCCGGCCGCGCTCGTGACGTCCCTGACGGTCCGGGCGATCCGCCCGGACGCCCTGCGCGGCGCGGCCGGTCCGCTGCACGCACTCGACTGGGATCCCGTCGGCGGGGCGCCCGCGCCGGGCGCGGTGGTGGCGCCCGCCGTGGCGTTCGCCCCCGACACGGGCACGTTCGCCGACGATCCGGAACTGCTGCGGGCCGCGGGCCATCGGCTCGCCGGCTGGGCCTGGGACAGGGCCCGCCGGTGGTTGGACGACGAACGACACGAGGGTTCCCGGCTGGCGATCGTGACCTCACGGGCGTGCGCCGTCGCCGTCGGCGATGATCCTCCCGACCCCGCCCAGGCCGTGGTCTGGGGTTTCCTGCGCGCCGTCCAGCTGGAGCATCCCGACCGGTTCGTCCTCGTCGATCTCGATGGCGACCCGGCCAGCCGGGCGCTGCTGCCGGATGCCCTGGCCTCGGGCGAGCCGCAGCTCGCGGTCCGTGCGGGCCGGACGCTGGCACCGCGGCTGGCGCCCGTCCCCGGTGCCGAGGCGGGCCCGGCGCCGGCGCTGGCCCCCCAGGGCACGGTGCTGATCACCGGGGGGACCGGTGCGCTCGGGGCCGCGCTGGCACGGCATCTGGTCATCCGCCACGGGGTCCGGCATCTGCTGCTGGTCAGCCGGCGGGCGGACCGCGCGCCAGGCGTCGAGGCCCTGCGGGCCGAGCTGGCCGGCCTCGGTGCCACGGCACGGCTGCTCGGCTGTGATGTCACGGACCGCCAGCAGCTCGCGGGCGCGCTCGCCACCGTCGACCCGGCGCACCCGCTGACCGGTGTCGTGCACGCGGCCGGAGTCGTGGACGACGCGCTGCTCACCGGCCTCACCGCCGACCAGCTGCGCAGGGTGCTGGCGGTCAAGGTCGACGCGGCCGTCCACCTCGACGAGCTGACCCGCGGCGTCGAGCTGGCCGAGTTCACCCTGTTCTCGTCGGCGGCGGCGACCATCGGCAGCCCCGGTCAGGCGGCCTACGGCGCGGCCAACGCGTTCCTCGACGCCCTGGCCGCGCGGCGCCGGGCCGCGGGCCGACCGGTCCGGTCACTGGCCTGGGGTCCCTGGGCGGCGGCCGGGATGGCGGGTGCGCTCGCCGAGAGCGACCTGAGGCGGATGCGGCGCCTGGGGGCGGCACCGCTGCGCACGGACGAGGGACTGGCCCTGTACGACCTGGCCCGGCGGGTCGACCGGGCCGTGATGGTGCCGATCCGCCTCGACGACACGGCGCTCACCGGTCCGCTCGGGCGGCCGGCGGTGCTGCGGGGCCGGCCGTCCCGCGCGGTCACGCCCGTACCCGCACGGGTGGACGACGGCCCCGGCCCGATCTCCCACACCGTGCCCTCCCCGCGGTCCGGCGCGGCGCCCCACCCGGTGTCGGGCGTGCCGTCCGGCGTCGTGGCGGGCCCCATGGGCGGCGCCAGGACCGACGGATCGCCGGGGGTAGGCGGCGGACCGACCGCGGCCGGGTTCGGGCGCCTTGCCACGCTCTCGCCGGCGCAGCGCCTCGCCGCCGCGACCGACCTGGTGCGCGGCGCGGTCGCCACCGTTCTCGGACATGACTCCAGCGGCGCGGTCGACCCCGACGCACCGCTACTGGAACTGGGTCTCACCTCCCTGATGGCGGTGGAGCTGCGCAACCACCTCACCGCCGTCACCGGGCTTCGGCTGCCCGCGACGCTCGTCTTCGAGTGCCCCACAGCCGACGCGCTGGCCCGCCGCCTGATCGCGGACCTTCCGACCGTCGATCCTCCCGCTGTCGCGGGGGAGTCGCCCCAACTTCAGCTGGAGCCGCTGTGATGCCAGAAGCACCAGCCCTGACGGACGCGCCAGCCGGGACGGATACCGGCGCGACGGTGGTCCCCTCCGCCGTGCCGCCGGGGATCGCCGACGTCCAGACGCTGCTCCGGGCTGGCGACCCGGTGCTGCGTGACCACCGGCGCCACGGTGTCCCGACGCTGCCCGCCGCCGCCTACCTGGACGCGATCTACCGCTCGGCGGGTGCCAGCGGGCGGCGGACGGCGCAGGTCGAGCTGCGGGACGTCCGGTTCGTCGAACCGCTGTCCGGGACGGACGGTGTGGACCACCGGCTGCTGCTGCGCTGCCGCCCGGACGGCGGCGGGCAGCGGATGCGGATCACGAGCCGGGCTGATGCGGTGCCGGGCGGTGCGGCGCCGGTCGGTGCGGTGCCGGTCGGTGCGGTGCCGGTCGATGCGGCGGCGGTCGGTGCGGTGCCGGCCGGAGGCGAGACGCTGCGGGTGGTCTGCGCCGTGCTGCCGGCCGATTCCGGCGCGCGGCCGGGGCCGCTGGCGCTCGACGAGGTCCGCCGGGTGCTGGCCGGCGCCGACAGCGTCGCCCTCGACACCGTCTACGACCGGCTCGCGGGCGCCGGCGTCGACTACGAGGGCTTCATGCGGGCGGGCGGGGCCTGTGCGCGGGTCGGTGAACGGGTGCTGGCCGAGGTCCGGCTCGGCGCGGCCGCGCTGGGCCGTTCGGATGGGTTCCTGCTGCATCCGGCCCTGCTGGAGGCGGCCATCGTGGTCACCGTCGCCGGTTCCGCAGGGTTCGCCGGTTCCGCCGGGTTCGCCGGTTCCGCCGGGTTCGGCGAGCCCGCTGCGACCGCCGCTGCCGGCGGGGTCCGGCCCGGCCTGACACCGCTCGCCGGCATCGACCGGGTGCGGATATGGGTGGCGGCCGGCGCGGACCGCCCGGACGCCCTCACCACGGTGTACGTCGACGCCCGTCCCGCCGGTGGCCGTGGTGGGCAGGCCAGGCTGACCCTCTACGACACGGCCGGGACACCCGTCGCCAGCGTGGAAGGCCTCGCGTTCGGCCCACCGGGCGGTTCCGCCCACCTGGCCGGGGCACCGGAGCGCAACGGGACGGCGCCCCGGCGTGATCCGTCCGATCAGGGCGGGGCGGGGCGCGCTCAGCCGCCGCGGTGGCCCAGCCAGCGCAGCCAGCCAAGCCAGCCAAGCCAGCCGAGTCACCCCGGCCCGACCGGGCCTGGGTGGCAGCAGGCCCCGTCCGAGCGGCCCGGGCGGGCGCGCGCGGGCGGGTTCGAGATCGCCGTCGTCGGAATGAGCGGCCGATACCCGGATGCGGCCGACCTGGACGAGTTCTGGCGCAACCTCGAACGCGGCCACCATGCCAGCGGTGCGGTGCCGCCATCCCGATGGCGTGTCGGCGACTACCCCACCGCCGGATCGTCACCACACGGCGTCGGGGCCTTCCTCACCGACGCGGAGGCCTTCGACCCGCGGTTCTTCCGCATCCCCCCGAGCGCGGCGACCGCCATGGACCCGCAGGAACGCCTGTTCCTGCAGACCGCCTACGCCGCCGTGGAGCACGCCGGGCACGTGCCCGCCGACCTCGCGGCCCCGCGCGGCACCACGGGGGTTTTCGTCGGCGCGAGTTGGACGGACTACCGGCTGCGCGGCGTCGAGGCGACCCTGCGCGGCGCTCCCCAGACGGTCACCTCGGGACTGTCGTCCATCGCCAACCGTGTCTCCTACGCCCTCGGCCTCACCGGGCCGAGCCTGACGGTCGACACGGCCTGCTCGTCCTCGCTGGCCGCGCTGCACCTGGCCTGCCAGGCTCTCCTCCTCGGGGAGTGCGACGCCGCCCTGGTCGGCGGGGTGAACCTGGTGCTGCACCCGGACAAGTTCGCCCTGCTCGACCGGATGAACCTGCCCTCCTCGGATGGCAGGTGCCGCTCGTTCGGCGCCGGTGGCGACGGCTACCAGCCCGGTGAGGGGGTCGGCGCGCTGCTGCTGCGTCCGCTGTCCGCGGCGCTCGCGGACCGCGACACCGTCTACGGGATCATCCGGGGAACCGCGGTCGGCCATGGCGGCACCGGCGCCGGCTACCTCGTGCCGCAGCCGGCCGCGCAGGCCGACGTCATCCGCCGGGCGTGGGAGCGGGCCGAGGTGGATCCGGCCACCGCCGGGTACGTCGAGGCGCACGGCACCGGCACCGCGCTGGGTGATCCGGTCGAGGTCGCCGGCCTGCGCCTGGTGCTCGACGCGGCCGGTCCCCGGGCGGCACCGTGCGCTCTCGGCTCGGTGAAGTCGAACATCGGCCACCTTGAGCCCGCTGCCGGGATGGCGGCCCTCACGAAGACCCTCCTGCAGCTGCGCCACGGCGTGATCGTGCCGTCGTTGCACTCGGACGTGCCGAACCCGGACATGGACCTCGGCGCGGTGCTGGAGGTCCCCCAAC
Source organism: Parafrankia sp. EUN1f (assembly GCF_000177675.1). Lineage (GTDB taxonomy): Bacteria > Actinomycetota > Actinomycetes > Frankiales > Frankiaceae > Parafrankia. The sequence goes on along the minus strand of NZ_ADGX01000046.1, from coordinate 9,102 downwards.
AGCGCCTGGCCTGGCCGCGCCTTCGTGGCGCGGACGGCGAGCTGCCCCGCCGGGCCGGGGTGAGCTCCTTCGGAGCGGGTGGCACGAACGCGCACGCCGTGCTGGAGGAGTACCCGGAGCAACCGGATCCCGGTGCTCCGACCGTGATGCCTGGTGGCGCCGCGTCTGATGTGGCCGGGCCTGGTATGGCCGGGCCGGCGGGCCCGGAGGTCGTCGTGCTTTCCGCCGCCACCGAGGAGCGGCTGCGGGTGCACGCCGCCCGTATCGCCGGTCATCTCCGGCAGGTGGCGGCGGCGGGATCCGTGCCCTTCGCTGATCTCGCCCGCACCCTGCAGGTCGGACGTCCCGCGCTGCCCGCCCGGCTGGCACTCGTCGCGTCCGGGCCGGCCGAGGCGGCCGAGCGGCTGTCCGCCTTCCTCGGGGGTGCGGGTGATGCGGATGGCGCGGGCGGTGGGGGCGAGGTGTTCACCGGCCGGGCGGGTGAGCCCATCGCCGATGGCGGCGAAACGGACGTGATCGCCGACAGCTACCGCCGCGGCGACCTGACGGACGTCGCGCGGCGCTGGGCCGGCGGCGGCGCCGTCGACTGGGCGGCGGTCAACGGCGGGCCGGGTCGGCGCCGCGCGCTGCCCGGCTACCCGTTCGAGACCTCTCGGTTCTGGATCGACCTCGGTGCGCGCACCGGACACCCTGACTCGCCCGTGCCGGGGCGCTGCGCCCCGGAGCGCAGCGCCCCGGAGAACAGCGTGCCGGAGCACGCGCCGGAGCAAAGGAGGAGACCCGCGGTGATGACGTTCCTCGACGCCGCATGTGAGCCGTTCGAGGCCGGCCTCGCGCCCGTGGCGGAGGAGCTGGAAGCGGCCTATCCGATGCTCGGCGCCCATGCGGCCGGCGCCGTCCTCCGTCGGCTGCGGGGCATGGGCCTGCCCGCCGACGGCGCGACCGCGCCTGAGCTGCGCCGGCTGCTCGGCGTCCCGGACCGGTTCGAGCGGTTCCTGGACGTCTGCCTGCGGGTGCTGCGCCGGCACGGCCTGCTGTACGAGCGCGACGGTCTGCTTCATCCGGCCGGGCTGGCCGACGACATCGACCTCCAGCGAGCCGAGCTGCTGGCGCGCCACCCCCAGGTAGCCCCGTTCCTTCGGCTGCTCGACGTCTGCCTCGACGCCTACCCCGACGTCCTGCGCGGGGTCCGGCCGGCCACCGAGGTGCTGTTCCCCGGCGCCAGCATGGATCTGATGGCGGGGATCTACCGCGGCAACCGGGTCTACGACTTCTACAGCTCCCTGGTGGCCCGGTTCGTCGCCGCCGCGGCCCGCGCCAGGACGGCGGATTCCGGGCCGGCGGCCGGCTCCGGTTCCGGGGGCCGTCGACCCGTACGCATCCTGGAGATCGGCGCGGGCACCGGCGGAACCTCGCATCAGGTGCTGGCCGCGCTGGCGCCGCTCGCCGCCTCCGGCGTGGAGCTGGAATACCACTACACCGACATCGGTGGCAGCTTCGTCGCGCACGGCCGGCGAACCTTCGGCGCTGAACACCCCTTCGCCCGGTTCCGCGTCCTGGACATCGAGAACGACCCGGCCGCCCAGGGCTTCGAGCTCGGTGCCTTCGATGTCGTGCTGGCGGTCGGAGCCCTGCACGCGGTCGCCGACATCGACGCGGCGATGCGCCGGGTCCGTGCGCTGCTCGCCGACGACGGCCTGCTCGTTCTCGGTGAGGCGGTCGAGAACCACGACATCATGGCCTTCACCATCGGCCTGTTGGACGGCTGGCATCTGTACCGGGACCCGCAGCACCGGCTGCCCGACTCGCCGCTGCTCTCCGTCGACGGCTGGCGGGCGAGCGCGCTGCGCACCGGGTTCGGTGAGCTCCGCGCCTACGGCGAGGGGCTCACGGCCGATCCGTCCAGCAGCCATCGCCTTCTCGTGATCCCGGCCGGCGCCGTGACCGGGCGGGCCCCGTCGCCGGGGCGCGGGGCGGAGGACGTCCAGGCACAGCCGGACCCCGACGCCGTGGAGCGGGCGGTCGCCGAGATCGTCGCGGACGAGCTTGGCGTGCCGGTGGCCGAGGTGCGCCCGACCGCGTCGTTCGCCGAGTACGGGGTGGACTCGATCCTCGCGGTGCGGATCGTCGAGCGGATCAACTCCAGCCTGGCCGTCGACATCCACGCCACGGTCATCTTCGACCATCCGTCGGTGCGCGCCCTCGCGGCGTTCGCGCTCGCCCAGGGGGGACGACCCGAGCCCGCGGCCGCCGAGCCCGCCACTGCTCGTCCCGCGCCCCCGCCCGCGCCCGCGCCCCCGCCCGTTCCGGCGATCCCGCCGTTTCCCTCGCCCCCGCCGGTTCCAGCGCACCCGACCACCGCGGTTCCCGCGCCATCGCCGGCAGCGGCGGCCGGACCGCGAGCGTCGGTGGCGGCGTCCGGCACGTCGGTGGCGGCGGGCCGAGGTGGTGACACGGGCGTCGTCGACATCGCGGTGATCGGCCTGTCGGCGCGGTACCCGGGCGCGGCCGACTACCGCGAGTTCTGGCGAAACCTGGTCACCGGCCACGACGCGATCACCGAGATCCCACCCGGCCGCTGGAACCTCGCCGACCATTTCCAGCCGTGGCCGCCGGCGCCGGGCCGGACCTACTCGCGCTGGGGCGGCCAGATAGCCGACGTCGACCGGTTCGACCCGCTGTTCTTCGGGATCGTCCCCGCCGAGGCCGAGCTCATGGACCCGCAGCAGCGGGTGTTCCTGCAGGAGAGCTGGAACGCGATCGAGGACGCCGGCCTGGACGCCCGTCAGCTTCGCCGGTCGCGGACCGGGGTGTTCGTCGGAGCTCCGCCGTCCGACTACCTGCAGCTCATCCGCGACCGCGGCTACTTCGGCTCGCCCCACGTGTTCACCGGGAACTCGCCGGCGATCCTGCCGGCCCGGGTCGCCTACCACCTCGATCTCACCGGCCCGACCGTCGGCGTCGACACCGCCTGTTCGTCCTCGCTGGTGGCCCTGCACCAGGCCTGCCAGAGCCTGGCGGCCGGTGAGTGCGAGCTCGCCCTGGCCGGTGGGGTGACGGTCTTCGCCACGATCGAGCACCACCTGCTCACCTCGTCGATCGGCATGCTGTCGCCGACCGGCCGCTGCCGACCGTTCGACACCGCCGCCGACGGCATCGTGATGAGCGAGGGCGTCGGTGTGATGGTGCTCAAGCCGCTGACCCGGGCGCTCGCCGACGGCGATCCGATCCACGGCGTGATCAAGGGCACGGGAGTCAACCAGGACGGCCGCACCAACGGCATCACCGCGCCGAGCGCGCGGTCCCAGACCGAGCTGTTGGTCGAGGTGTACCGCCGGTTCGGGATCGATCCGGCGACCATCGGCTACGTCGAGACGCACGGCACCGGCACCCGCCTAGGCGACCCGATCGAGATCGAGGCACTCAACGCCGCCTTCAGGACCGCTGGAGGCGGCCGGCTCGGTGGCACACCTGAGCCCCGGCCAGGTGTCGCGACGGTGCCGATCGGATCCGTCAAGTCGAACATCGGCCACACATCCCACGCGGCCGGTGTGGCCGGGGTGATCAAGGTCCTGCTGGCGCTGAGTGAGCGGCGTATTCCGCCCTCGCTGCACTTCGACCAGGCCAACGAGCTGATCGACTTCTCTGCGACGCCGTTCTTCGTCAACACGGAGCTGCTGCCGTGGGAGGCGCCGCAGCCGCGCCGGGGGGTCGTCAGCTCCTTCGGCTTCAGCGGGACCAACGCCCACGTCGTCCTGGAGGAGCATCGCGAGACCCGCCCGCCGACCCGCGCGCCGTTCGCGCGGCCGTCCGATCCGGCCCTGGTCCTGCTCTCGGCGGCTACCGAGGACAGCCTCCGGGACGGTGCTCGGCAGCTGCTGCGATTCCTGGACGGGACGCCCTCGGTCGCCCTCGCGGACCTGGCCGCGACCACCCAGCTCGGGCGGGCCTCGCACGAGCACCGCCTCGCCGTCCGGGCCGGGTCCGTCGCCCGGCTGCGGGCGGAGCTTGAGCAGGCGGCGCGTGGGAGCACCGGCCCTGACAGTGTGCGGGGCCGGGTCGACCCCGACCGCCCGGTACCGCCGGCCGAGCGGCTGACATCCGGGGCTGATCCGGCCGTCGTCGCCGCGGCCTGGGCCGACGGCGCCGCATACGACTTCGCCGGGCTGTACCAGGGAACACTGCCGCGTCGGACGCACCTGCCGGGGTACGCCTTCGCCCGCGAACGGTGCTGGATCCCGTCCGCCGACGACCCGAATCATCCGGCACCGGGCCTGCGGCCCCAGTCGGCGGAGCCGGTATCCGGGCCGGTACCGGGACCAGCATCGGTGCCGGTGGGCGGGGTGCCGTCCGAGCTGGTCTGGCCGGTTGTGCTGGACCTGGCCGGGACCGAGCTGGGGCTCGCCGGTGACCAGCTCGACCGGGAGGCCTCGTCGGCGGATCTCGGATTCGACGGCCCCGGCCGGGCCCGCCTCGCCGGCCGCCTCGGCGAGGCACTGGGGCTGGACCTCCCGCCCGGTGTGCTCACGGTGCGAACGTCGCTGCGCCAGCTGGTGGACACCATCGTGTCCGGCGAGTGGAACCGTACCGCTCCCGCTCCCGTTCCCGCTCCCGTTCCCGCGGCAGCGGCAGCGGCCACTGTCGCGGCGGGCGCCGACGTTCCGGCGTCCACGCGCGGGCCTGTGCCGCCGCGGGACGTCACCGCGCTCACCGTGCTCGCCGAGCGCTTCCTGCTCGACGTGCTGGCAGCCGAGGCCCGCATTCCCGCCGATCGGATCCGGCCGAAGGCTCCCCTGCAGGACTACGGCATCGAGTCGGTTCTCATCGCGCGGCTGATGTCCCGGCTGGAGGCGGTGCTCGGACCGTTGCCGTCCACCCTGTTCTTCGAGCACCAGACCATCAGCGCCGTCGCCGCCCACCTCGCGACCAGTCGCGCCGACCAGCTCGTCGCGGCGTTCGTCCCACCGGAGCCGGACCTGCCGGGCAGCGACGCCCGAGCGGGCGCCGCGCCGACCGGTAGCGCCGCGCCGACCGGGGCCGCCGCGCCGACCGGGGCCGCTGTGGTGGCCCCGGTCATGCCGACGCCCGTCGCGACGGTGGCGCGGCGCCCGGAGCCGATGCGGTCGGCCGTGGCGGCGCACCCCGCACGGCCGGCGATCGTGGACCGGCCGGATGACATCGCCGTCGTCGGCATGGCCGGGCGTTACCCCGGCGCCGCCGACAACCAGGCGTTCTGGGCGAACCTGCTGGCCGGGCGCGACTGCATCACCGAGGTTCCACCGCAGCGCTGGGACCATTCCCGCTATCTCAGTACCAACCAGGATGAACCTGGCGCAACCTACGCCCGCTGGGGCGGGTTCCTCGACGACGTCGACCGCTTCGACGCCCGGTTCTTCGGTATCGCTCCCCGCGACGCCGACCTGATGGATCCCCAGCAACGGCTGTTTCTCGAAGTCGCCTGGGCCGCGATGGAGGACGCCGGCAGCCCACCCGAACGGATCCGCCGTGCCGCCCGCCGCCGCGGCAAGCGCGACGCGGCCGTCTACGTCGGGGTCACCTATGGGGAGTACCAGGCGGTCGCGGGAGCACCCGTCGCCCCCTACTGGGCGGTGGCGAACCGAGTCTCCTACCACTGCGGATTCGACGGGCCGTCGATGGCCGTCGACACCGCCTGCTCGTCCTCGCTCACCGCGCTGCACCTGGCGTGCGAGAGCCTGCGCCGGGGCGAGAGCGCCTATGCGCTGGCCGGCGGGGTGAACGTCACGATCCATCCGGGCAAGTACCTGCTGCTGGGGTCCGGGCGATGGGCGTCGACCGACGGCCGGTGCCGCACCTTCGGCGCCGGCGGCGACGGCTACGTGCCCGGGGAGGGCGTCGTGGCACTGCTGCTTCGCCCGCTCGCCGACGCCCGCGAGGACGGGGACCGCATCTACGGCGTGATCCGCGCCACGGCGGTCAACCAGGACGGCCGGACCAACGGGTTCACAGTGCCCAACCCGGTCGCCCAGGCGGCCCTCGTCCGCGACGCGCTGGCGAAGGCGGACGTCGACCCACGGGCGCTCAGCTACGTGGAGGCGCACGGCACCGGCACGGCACTCGGCGATCCGATCGAGGTCAGCGCCCTGACCGCGGCCTTCCGGGAAGGAACCGACGACCGCGGCTACTGCGCGATCGGCTCCGTCAAGTCCGCGATCGGTCACCTGGAGGCGGCCGCCGGTCTGGCCGGGGTGGCGAAGACGCTGCTGCAGCTGCACCACGAGACCATCGCGCCGACCCTGCACGCCGACCCGCCGAATCCCCACATCGACTTCGCGGGCAGCCCGTTCACCGTGGCGCGGGACGCACGGCCGTGGCCGCGTGCCGCCACCGGGCAGCCGCGCCTCGCCGCGGTCAGCTCGTTCGGGGCCGGTGGCTCCAACGCGCACGTCATCCTCGGCGATCCCGTGACCGGCCCCGACGGCCTCGGGAGCGGCCAGCACCCGGCCGGGGCCGGCTCGCCGTGGACGGGGCCGACGCCGGTGCTGCTGTCCGCGCGAGACCCACAGCGGCTGCGTGAACAGGCCACGAAGCTGGCCGCGCTCCTCGGCTCCCCGGAGGGCCGGCGGCATCCCCTCGTCGACATCGCATGGACGCTGATGGTCGGTCGGGAATCCTTCGAGCACCGGCTGGCGCTCGTCGCGGGCACGCATCAGGAGGCGGCTGAGGCGATCGAGGCCTTCGTGGCCGGCACGCCGGACGGCCGGGTGCGCACCGGAGTCGTCGCGGCGCACGTCGACCACGGCGGCGACAGCGAGCCCGACCGGGCCTACCTGCGGTCCCTGCGGGAGGCGGGGCACACCCACCGGCTGGCCGAGCTGTGGACGCAGGGCTGGACCATCGACTGGGAGCAGATCTGGGCGCCGCTGCGAGGACGCGTCGTCAGCCTGCCGACCTACCCGTTCGCGGCCGACCGGCACTGGGTCGAGGGCGACGAGTTCCGCCGCTCCGGAACCCCGGGACAGGTCTCAGCTCCGGCCCAGGTCTCAGCCCCGGACCGGATTCCGGCCCCGGACCGGATTCCGGCCCCGGACCGGATTCCGGCCCCGGGCCAGATCCCGGCTCCGGCCCAGATTCCGGCCCAGCCCCACTCCCAGGCCCAGACCCAGGCCCAGACCCCGGTGCGGAACCCGGCCTCGCCCCTGACCGAGGGGCGGACGCCGACGCCGACGCCGATCGTCGGGCGTGGCGACGACGAGGTCCGGCAGGATCTGGTCGTCCAGGTCAAGGCGATCTTCGCGGACCTGACGCGCTATCCGGTCGATGAGCTCACCGAGGACACGAACTTCCTCGACTACGGCTTCGACTCGGTGGTGGTCGTCCGGATGCTCAACCGTGTCATGAAGCACTACGGGGTGCGCATACCCGGAACGCTGATCGAGGAGTGCACGACCATCGGCTCCTTCGTGGACCACGTCGTCGCCGGCGGCTACATCGCCGGCAACGACGTGGGCGGGGCGGCTGCTGACGAGATGACCAGGATCCTCACCGCACCGGCGCTGCGCCCGGCGAAGGTCATTCGGCCCGAGCCGTTTCCCGTCGAGTCGGTGTTCGTCACCGGGGTCACCGGGGTGCTCGGCGGACGGCTGCTGTACGACCTGCTCACCGAGACCTCGGCGCGGATCACCTGCCTGGTGCGCGGCCGGGACGAACAGGCCGCGCGGGAGCGTGTCCAGTACTTCCTGCAGGTCTACGACCAGGAGCAGCTGCTGGTCGACGAGTTCGCGCACCGCGTCTCGGTCGTCCTGGGGGACGTCAGCCAGGACAACCTCGGCCTGAGCGCCGCGGCCCTCGACGAGCTCACCGCGCACGTGGACGTCACCATCCACGTGGCGGCGCGGACCACACTGGTCACGTTCTACGACTCCCTGAGCGCGGTGAACGTCGACGGTGTCCAGCGGATCATCGACTTCAGTCTGCGGACCCGGCACCGCTATCTCGTCCACGTGTCCAGCTTCAGCGCGCTGGGCGACTGGCAGCTCGACGCGAACCGGCCGTTCACCGAGGATGACCTGGAACTCGGCCAGGGCTACGACCACCTGCCGTACCAGGAGACGAAATACCACGCGGAGAAACTGATCCGGGCTGCCTCGGAGCGGGGCCTGGTATGGAACATCTTCCGGCCGGGCAACATCATGGGCACCGGCGACACCGGGCGTTATCCGTTCCGCGAAGTGACGGTCAAGGGCGTCTACTACGACCTGATCAGGACGGCCGTCGACACCGGCTATTACCTGGACGCGTCGACATACTGGGACATCTCGCCGGTGGACTACGTCAGCACCGGTCTGCTGCACCTGGCGCTGCGCCGGCCCAGCTACCGCGAGACCTACCACCTGACGAACCCGGACATCTGCAGCCTGGGCGAGGTCTACCGGATGATCCGCGAGCACGGGTACGACATCGCGCCGCTGAGCGTGGACGAGTACCACCGGCATGCCGTCGAGGCGCTCTTCCGACCCGGTGCCAGCACCAACGGCTCCGCGAACGGGACCGCGAACGGGACCGCCGAACCCTATGCCAGCCAGATGATCGAGATGGTGAAGTACGGCGTCGAGACCTGGGGGCCCGAGCACTACGACCGCAGCACCTACGCCGACTCCACCTACACCCGGAACCTGCTGGGTGCGGCGGGCATCAACTGCCCCACGATCGGTGACCTGGTCACCCGCTATCTGGAGCACTGCGCGGACGTCGGCTACATCCCACCGCCGAATCGTCCCGCCCCGGCCCGTCGCCCCGCCCTGGCGGAGGAGGGGCGTTGACCGACCAGACCTGGCCACCCCTGTCGCGGGCTGACGTCGTCGTCTTCCCCGGGCAGGGCTCGCAGCGCCAGGGCATGGGCCAGGACTTCCACCAGCGGTTTCCCGCCGCCCGGGCGGCGTTCGAGGAGGCCTCGGACGCCATCGGGATCGACATCTGCGCGATCTGCTTCACCGACGACCCGCGCCTGCATGTCACCGAGTTCACGCAGCCCTGCCTGCTCACCATGGAGATCGCCGTCTTCCGGGTGCTGGCGGCCGAGTTCGGCCTGGCCCCGCGGTTCTTCGGTGGGCACAGCCTCGG
>NZ_ADGX01000047.1 GCF_000177675.1 Parafrankia sp. EUN1f | reverse complement strand
AGATCCAGCTCGTCACTACCCCTCCGGCGGCCGGGCAGCGGCAAGCTCCGCCTGAACCCGGATCACCGCCGCCTGCGCCGCAGCGACCCCCGCCACCGCCACCCCCAACCGATCCAACCGATCGCTCAACCACCCCTCGAACACCCGATGCTCGACCGGAACCCCCTCCTGCCCGCCGTCCAGAGCGGGCACGCAGGACAGATTGGTCGGGTTGGTCGGGCTGGTGACGGTGCTGGGAGTCATGGCACTTCACCTCCGGACTGGAAGCACACACCACGCGATCGAACGGGCGTTCGATCGCAACGGCGATGCTAAACCGAAAAACGACCGGCAAGACCGGGCCGGAGAACGGAGGACACAACGAGTTCACCCACCACCCAGACCGCCTTGACAACCTGCCACCCAGGCAGGCAACCTCGCATTCTCAGACCAACCAGAAACACCCCACCCCCGAGCAGTCAGCACCACGTTCTCTTGCGGTCGCCATAACCGCACCGCAATTTCTCTGCCCCATATCGGAGTGACAGCCCGAGCCATCCGAAAACCAATTTATCGACAGAATAGATACAATCAAAAGGGGGCACAGCCCGAGCGAGACCACAGGTCCTCCGCCCGGGTTTCAACGTCCGGCCGTATCCCAATCGCGCGACCAGCCGTAGCGCACGGCGGCATCGGCCTGTGTGCCTTCAACAAAGTCGTTCTCCCGGCGGATCACCAGGTCGTCCCCCACCACGTGGAACGACACCGCCACGCACGTGCGCGCGTTCTCCGGCGCGTTCCCCAGCCGGATGGTGAGCTGCTCTCCGGTCCGAGCGGAGACGACCACCGACGGTCGTAGCAGCCCCCACTCGGGCGCACGGTGCAGGCCGTAGGCGTAGACGAAGAACCGCTTGAAGGTCGTGAGCGTGCCGAGATCGGCAAAGATCGTCTGCTCATCGCGCTCGTCGCCCCCGACGAGTCGCAGGACCTGGCGACCGGCGCGACCGGTGCCGGTCGCCGTTCCGGCGCCGTACTGCTGGATCACCCCGGTCTCGCCGTCCAATGCCTGCCAGAAGCACCCGAAATGGATGTTGCTCGGACGGGGCAGACCCATCCGCGTCGTCAGCGGGGTCCAGTGCAGTGACACCGTCATGGCGCCGCCGGTGCCCCGTTGCTCGCCGGTCCAGATGGTGGCGGGATGCTTCTCGTCCAGTGTGCTTACGCGCTCGTGGCGCTGGCGGTAACGGGACGACCGCTCGCTCACCTCGACGGTCGCAGGCCGGGGGCCGACGTCCGCCTGGCTGAGGTCGAGCGGCGACGGCGCGGACTCCCGCGGTGACGACGGGCGCGCCCCGGCTGGGACAGCGTGGCTCGGTCCGGCCGCCGGACCCTGGTGCCCCGCGGCGGGTGTCTGTGCGGCACCCGGCGGACGGAGCGTGACCGGCGGCGCGGGCGGGGATGCGGGCAGCGTCCGCGCAGGCGGAGGCGAAGCAGGAGGCGGAGGCGGCGCAGGCACAGGCCCAGGCGGAGGCGATGTGGGTCTGGCCGGCTGCGGCGGCGTGGAGGGCCGTGGTGGCGTGGAGGGCCGTGGCGGCGTGGAGGACCGTGGCGGCGTGGAGGACCGTGGTGGCGTGGAGGGCCGTGGTGGCATGGGCGACGGCGCGGGGCCTGAGGCCGCCGGCGGACGTCTCGCCGCCTCCAGGTGGTCGGCCACCTTCCGTCGGCTGTGGGATCGGGAGAGCCGGCTCACGAACGAGGCCACCTCCCCCGGCCTGGCCACCGGCAGTTCGCCCGGGGAGCCGGCACCACCCGCGGTGCCTACGCCACCCGGCGAGCCGGCACCACCCGCGCTGCCTACGCCACCCGGCGAGCCGGCACCACCCGGGGAGCCGGCCAGACCCGCCATCCCGTCCGTGTAGCCCTCGCCGACCGCCCGGAACTTCCAGCCGGTCGGATGCCGGTACAGCTCGCCGAAGACGAGCGCGGTCTCGTAGCCGGTCTCGACCGTGAAGGTGTAGCTGACGATCTCGATGCCGTTGGCGTCGTCGTACAGCCGGATCGAGCCGTGCGGCACCGAACGGAAGCTCCGGCCGGACCCGGCGGCGGCGTAGATCGCGGCCGCGAACTGGAGCCTGGTGACCGTTCGTGGCACGGCGGCAAGGGTGACGACGACCTCCTCGCTACCTCCGCCGGCGGGCTGCCCCGGCGGCGGCGACGCCCCGATCGGCTCCGTGGGATTCGGCACCTGGCTGGTGAGTAGCAGCAGCGGTGTGGGCTCCGTGTCATCCACCAGGACGAGAACGCCGTCGACCTCGAGCCCCGCGCGAGGCCCGCCACCAGCCTGAGCACCGCCACCAGCCTGAGCACCGCCACCAGTCTGAGCACCGCCACCAGCCTGAGCACCGCTCCCGACATCAACCCCGGCTCCACCCCTGGTCCCAGCCCGGGCCCCGGGTTCGGGTGCGGCTCGGCTCCAGGAGGTCACGACACGGACACGCTCGACCCCGGGTGCCTCCTTCGCCAGCAGCACGTTGCCGCCGCGGGGCAGGGTCGCCGTCAAGAGTCGAGATCCGATCGGCGGAACTTCGCTTCCAGGAACCGGGCCTGAATCGCCAGTTTCGCGGCGTCCCCGGAGTAGACGGAGTCCTGGAGCTCGATGGCACCCTCGTCGAGGAGCTGCAGCTGGCGCACCAGGTCCTCGGCGGGGGTCGTCCCGGTGATGCCCGGGCGGTCGGTGTACTGCGATGGCAGCGCCAGGAAGTCGTCGAGCGCCCGCGGCAGGTAGTCACGGACGATCATGGTCAGGTAGCGTAGCTCCTCGTCGCTCGCCGACCTGGCTTCGACATACACCAGCAACGGCCGCAGGACGTCGTCGATGTCGCGCACGGTCGGCACCGCGCCGGGCGGGAGCCGCCCCCCGTCGGCGTTCGCTCCGGTGACGATCGCGGCGAGCTCCTTGCGCAGCTCGGCTGCCCGCCCTGCGGGGGACGTCTGCGCGTCCTGTTCGGCGTCTTCTTCGGCGCGCCCGCCACGCCGCCGGAAGATCATGCTTCCGGCCCTGGTCGTGGGCCCGCCGTCACTGGGGCGGGCACCTGTCAGCCCTCGCCGTTGCGGGCCCGCTCCAGGTAGGCCTTCGAACGGCCGACCTGCGTTTCCAGCGCGGCGACGGTGGTCGCGAGGCTGTCGACCGCCTTGACCTTGTAGGTGTCGATCGCGTCCATCGTCGCGAAGACGTTGTCGAACGCCTTCTGCAGCGTCTCGACGTCCACGGTGCTGGATGAGGCCTGTTCCTGGATGCGACCGGACTGCTGGCGCAGCAGCTCGCTCGTCGACAGGATCATGTTGTTGGTGGTCGCGTTGAGCGCCGTGATCTGGTCGAGGACCAGCTGCTGGTTGGCCAGTGCCTGAGCCACCATCACGGCGGTGCGCAGGGCGGCGACGGTCGTGGACTGCGCCCGGTCGACGCCCTTGATCAGCTCGATGTTGTTCTTCCGGACGAGGTCGAGGGCCAGGTAGCCCTGCACGCTCACGGCCAGCTGGGTGACCAGGTCCTGCTGGCGCTGGCGGATGGGGAACAGCGCGTCGGAGGTGAGGGCGTCCGCCGTCGTCGGGTCGGTGATCCTGATCTGGTCGATCCGGGTCGAAACGGCGCTGTCGAGGGCCCGGGCGAGCGTGGCGTACTCGGTGATCTTGCCCATCGCGGCCCAGAGTGTGGCCTTCTCGTGCTCGATGGCGGCATTGTCCTTGCGCAGCTCGTCCTGACCCGAGCTGAGGGCGCCGATGATCGCGTCGAGCTGCTTCTGCGCGGACTGGTAGCGCTGGAAATAGCGGGCGATCTTGTTCCCCATCGGGACCACACCCAGCAGCTTGCGGGCGCCCTTCAGGTCCGCCTTCCCCGGGTCGAGGTCGGTGACCGTCTGGCGCAGCTCGACCAGGGTGCCGGCAACCCGGGCCTGGGCGTCCGCCCCGGCCCGGCCGCCCCGGGACCCGCGGCTCGACTGCAGCGCCGCCGCCGGCCGGTCCAGCATCCGGCTGGACACCCGCGCGCTCGCCACGATCTCCCGCTCGCCCATCCGGGTGATGTCGTTGATCTTGGACTGGAAGGCGGGGCTGCGCGGATCCTGCGCCGCGAGATCGGCCGCGAACGCCGCGGCGCGCTCCCGCAGCGCCACCTTGGTCGCCTCGTCGAGCGGGACCATGCTGTCCACCTGGTCGTCGGCAACGACGGGCACCGGGGCAGGCGGCACCAGCTCCAGCACGCCACCCGTGGCAGCAGCCCCGGCGGAGGCCGCACCGGCCCCCGAAGCCGGCGTGCCACCAAGGTCCAACGAGTCCGACACGGCGTCCCCTCCCCGACATCCGCCGGGCAGTAACCCTGCTCGGCCGGCGTGGCCCACCACAAACCGGATGAAGTGGGCCGCACGAAGTGTCTGCCACCATCGACCCTACGCGAAATGCCTTGTCGACCAGCGGACTCGACGAAGCCCCCGGGCCCCGCCACGACGTCCGCCCAAGTACCGGTGGAAAGCGCGCGGGCGGTGCCCGTCAGGTGAGGCGGGTCTCGTCCGCCTTGTCGTAGGGACGGATCTCCGCCAGGCGCCCTTCCCGCAGTTTCGTGGTCCAGGCGGGCTCGGAGAGCACGGCCCGGCCGAGCCCGACCAGGTCGAACTCGCCGCGGGCGAACAGCTCCAGCAGCGGGGCGAGGCTCAGCGACGCGGCCGCGCCCTCATGGTCACCACGGAAGGCCGTCGACACTCCGACCGAACCGACGGCGATGGTCGGGAGGCCGGTCAGGCGTTTCGTCCAGCCCGCGAGGGTGCGCGGTGAGTCGTCGAACGCCGGCAGCCAGTAGCGGCGGGTGGACACGTGGAGGACACTGACGCCGGCGTCGACGAGCGGGCTCAGCAGCGTGTCGAGATCGTGGGGCGTCTCGGCGACGACCGCGTCGTAGTGCCCGCCCTTCCACTGCGAGAAGCGGTAGATCACCGGGTAGTCCGGGCCGACCTCGCCGCGGACCGCCGCGACGACCTCCGCCCCGAGGCGGGCCCGGCCAGCCAGGCTCCCGCCGTAGCCGTCGGCGCGGCGGTTGGTGAGCGACCAGAAGAACTGGTCCAGCAGGTAGCCGTGGGCACCGTGGAGCTCGACGCCGTCGAAACCGACCCGCCGCGCGTCCGCCGCGGCACGGGCGAAGGAGGCGATCACCGCGTCTATCTCCGCCGTGGTCGCCGGCTCCCCGGCCACGGCACCGTCGGCCCGCAGGCCGGACGGGCTGAGCACCGGCGCCCGCGGGTGCGGCGGTGCCCCGGGCTCACGAACGGCCCCGAGATGCCACAGCTGGGGCACGATCCTCCCGCCGGCCCCGTGCACGGCTTCGACGACCCGGCGCCAGCCGGCCAGCGCGTCGTCGCCGTAGAAGCGCGGTACCCGGTCGCTCGTCCCGGCCGAGGGATGGTCGACGTAGGTGCCCTCGGTCACGATCAGGCCGAGGTGCGCGGCCCGCCGCGCGTAGTAGGCGGCGACGTCCGCGCCGGGCACACCACCCGGGGAGTGCTGCCGGGTCATCGGCGCCATCACGAAACGGTTGGCCAGCTCGACGCCCGCCAGCGAGAACGGCGTGAACAGCGGCGCCGCATCGGTTCCGTCCAGCAGGCGCGAGCTGGCCTCCAGGGTGGAAGAGCTCTGCGTCGCAGGGCTCGGTGCGGCAGGGACAGGGCTCGAGGACACAGTCACATCGCGTTCAAGGTTGGTCCGGGCCCCCGTGTTCCGTCACGAAGCCGCGGACGTGGCGGCAGAAACGGTGGCGGCAGAAACGGTGGCGGCGGACACGGCGTCGGCCAGCGGGGTCGTCGGATGGCCGATGAGCCGAGCCAGGTCACCGGTGGTGATCAGCAGCCGACCGGCGCCGATGGCCCGGTCCGCGTCGGCGAGGACGGCCGCGACGGGCGCGGGAACACCGGCACCGGTCAGGACGGCCTCCAGCTCCGCCTGGGTCACATCCCGGTACACAACCGGCCGGCCGGAGTGCGTGGCGACCTGCTCGGCCAGCTCCGCGAGCGTGAAGGACGTGTCGCCGCCCAGTTCGTACACAGCACCCTCGTGCCCCTCGCCGGCGAGGACCGCGGCGGCGGCCTCTGCGTAGTCGGACCGGGCCGCCCCGCTGATCCGACCCTCACCGGCGCTGCCGACGATCACACCGGTCTCCAGGTAGACCGGGATCTGGCTGGTGTAGTTCTCGAAGTACCAGCCGTTACGCAGGAAAGTGAACGGCACACCGATGTCGCGGATGCCCTCCTCTGTTCCCCGGTGCTCCACGGCCAGCTGCAGGTCGGTGGTGTCGGCGTAGGGGGCGCTGGTGTAGGCGACGAGCACCGCACCGGCGTCGCGCGCGGCCCTTGCCGCACCGACGTGCTGGTCCACCCGGCGGCCGAAGTCCGTCCCCGAAACGATCAGCACCTTCTCCGCGCCGGCGAAGCCGGCCGCGAGCGAAGCCGCGTCGTCGAAGTCGATCCGCCGGACGTCCACACCCCGCTCGGCCAGCGCCGACAGCGCGCCCACATCGCGTGTTCCCGCAACGATCCGCCGAGGGTCGATGCCTCGCGCGAGCAGGTTCTCCACGACGAGGCGGCCGAGGTTGCCGCCGGTTCCGGTAACGACGAGGGACATCAGATCTCCAGGTGACTGCGTCTGCGTTGCCGCATTGCTGCGTTTTCAGGGCGCGGCCGCGCCCACCCGGACTCTCCC
Organism: Parafrankia sp. EUN1f; assembly: GCF_000177675.1. Lineage (GTDB taxonomy): Bacteria > Actinomycetota > Actinomycetes > Frankiales > Frankiaceae > Parafrankia. The sequence goes on along the minus strand of NZ_ADGX01000047.1, from coordinate 54,135 downwards.
GCAGACACTTCCTGATGCACAGTACCCACCTTCAGGTAAGGTACTGACCCTATGGTTAGCACGCGGCTCACCAACCAGGCCGACGGACAGATCCGGACCGGCGAACCAAGCCAGGGCACCGAACCGACCGCCGACCACTTCGGCGAGCTCCGGTCCTACTTCGCGGACGGCGTCTTTCCCTCGTCGTGCCCGACCAGGACTGTCCTGGATCACGTGATGAGCAGGTGGGGCGTCCTCGTCCTGCTGACGCTGGCCGAGCGCACCCTGCGCTGGGGTGAGCTGCGCCGCGCCGTGCAGGGGGTGAGCGAGAAGATGCTCGCCCAGACCCTTCGGACACTCGAACAGGACGGGCTGGTCCACCGCGAGGCGTTCCCTGTCATCCCGCCGCATGTGGAGTACAGCCTCACCGACCTCGGGGACGATCTCGTCCTCCGGCTGGCACCCCTGATGACCTGGATCGCGCGGCACGCGGACGAGATCGTGGCCCGTTCGGCGCAGCCCACCTGAGGCGGTGGCCGATATCGCGCGGCGGCCCGGAATCGGGCGGTCGACGACGCACAACAAATCACGACACGAGAACAGATCCGTACCGATCAACCGCGTGGGACTCGACAGCCGGGACGGACGCCGTCGCCTGGGTCAACGAGCAGATGACCATAGCCACCCGCACGATCGCGGTCTGCTCGCAGGCCTGCAGTCGTTTGGGGGTCCCCTCACGGAACAATTATGATCTTGCCGCGGTTGCGGCCGGACTCGGCGTCGCGATGCACCGCGGCGAGGTCGGCGAGGGGGTGGGACGCGGCGATGTCGATGTGGACCGCGCCGGTGTCGACGAGTGCGACGAGTGCGGCAAGCTGGCTGGTGTCATTGCGCGCCACGAAGTTCTTGGCTGTCACGGGGATGCTGGTGGGCGGTTCGATCGGGGTGGTGATGGAAACGAAAATGCCGCCGGGGCGGAGCAATGGGACCAGGGCATCGGCCTTCCGCGGGGTGATCGCGGCGAGGTTGAGTACCGTGTCGACCGGCTCATCCAGCTGATCGGCAATGGGTGAGGCGGTGTAGTCGATGATTTGGTCGGCGCCCAGGCGACCGACCGCTACGGTACTGCGTGGGCTTGCCGTGGCGATCACGTGTGCTCCTGCGTGCTTGGCGAGCTGGACAGCGAACCCACCGACCCCGCCGCCAGCACCGTTCACAAGGACCCGCTGCCCGGTTGTGACGTGGGCGTGGTCAAAAACCGCCTGCCAGGCGGTGAGACCGGCGACGGGGATGGCCGCGGAGTGGGTGAGCGGGGTCGAGGTCGGTGCCGGTACCAGTGTCTCGGCCGGGGCAACCGCGTATTCGGCCGCGGCGCCGCTGTCGAGAAGTCCGATGACTCGATCATCGACGGTGAACGTACCGACGTTGCTATCGACCTCGACGACTGTGCCGGCGACGTCCCAGCCGAGGACGTGCGGCAGTTCCAGCGGAAAGACGGAGCGCAGCAGCCCGGAACGCAACCCGATCTCGGATGGGTTGAAGGAGGTCGCGGCGACGCGAATCAGTACCTCGCCCAGTTCGGGAAGCGGGCGCGGGACGTCTTCGTGGCGAAGGACAGAAGCGTCTCCGTACTCGTGAATGCGGATCGCGCGCATACACCGAACCTAGGACGAAAACACGATCCAGCCCATGTGCAGGAGTGCCTGATTCATATTCGATCGTCTCACCGGTAATACTGCGCAGATGGATGTGCTCAGCGACGTGATCACGGTCATGCGTACCGGTCGTCCGCGTTCAGCGCGGGTGACCTGGCACGCCCCCTGGGCGCAACGGTTCGGATCCGTGCCCGGCTCCGTCGGCTTCCAGGTGATCATGCGGGGACCGTGTTGGCTTGTCGCGCCGGGCACTGTCCCGGTGCCGTTGGCCGCCGGGGACGTGGTGTTCCGGCCGCACGGGCGCGGGCACACCCTGGCGGACAGCCTGACGGCCTCACCAGCTGCGACCCCCTGCGATCCGAGCGACCCGCGGCTTCTCGAGATCCACATCACCGACACCGTCGGCACCCCCTCTGGTACGCCTGCCCCCGCTGCGGTGACGCTCTGCGGTGCCTACCAGGTCGATCCGGCCCGGCCCGGACCCATCCGCTTCTGCGCGATCTGCCGGAACTCGTACACCTCCCTGCACATCTCGCGCGGCATCCCGAACTACGCGCCACCGTCGATGCGCTCGCTACCGAACTGGAGCACCCCCGTCCCGGCAGAGACGCCATCGTCCCCGCACTGCTCGACACCCTGCTGGTCCACATCCTGCGAACCTGGTTCGACGAGCGGCCCACATGCGAACCCGCCACCGGCTGGGCAGCTGCACTCAACGACCCGGCGACCAGCCTCGCACTACAGGCCATACACCGCGACCCGGCGCGGCCCTGGACAGTCGCGGCGCTGGCCGCCGAGGCAGGACTGTCCCGGGCGCCCTTCGCCCGGCGCTTCGCCTCCCTTGTCGGGCAGCCGCCGCTGAAATACCTGACCTGGTGGCGGATGACCACCGCCGCCCGGCTGCTGCGAGAGTCCGACGCGCCGCTGAGCACCGTCGCAGCCCGGGTCGGCTACACGTCGGAATTTGCCTTCGCCAGCGCATTCAAACGCTGCTACGGGACCGCACCCGGCAAGTACCGCCACGGCGAGTAGCGGAAGTGCCTCCTGGTGCGGATCGCCACCCCGGACGCGGTGCGCTCGGCGCCGGGCTACTGGTCGCGTAGGGCGGCGAGGACGTCCTCGGCCAGCTCGGGGCGGCAGATGAGCAGGTCGGGCAGGTACGGGTTGGCCTGGTTGTAGACCAGCGGGGAGCCGTCGAGGCGGGAGGTGTGCAGGCCCGCGGCGGCGGCGACCGCGACGGGGGCGGCCGAGTCCCATTCGTACTGGCCGCCGGAGTGGGCGTAGACGTCCGCCTCGCCCCGTACCACCGCCATCGCCTTCGCCCCGGCGGAGCCCATGGGCACCAGAGTGGCGTCCAGCCGGCGCACCAGATGGTCGACGCAGGCCGGCGGGCGGGTCCGGGACACCACCAGCCGGAGGGGCCCCGCCTCCCGCGGCGGGAGCGCCGGCGGCTGGCCGGTGTGCAGGACCAGCCCGCCGGCGGCCGGCAGCGCCACGGCTCCGAGGACGGCTCGGCCGCCGACGGCGAGCGCGACGTGGACGGCCCAGTCCTCGCGGGGTGGCTCGCCGTACTCGCGGGTGCCGTCGAGCGGGTCGATGATCCAGACCCGCTCGCGCTGGAGCCGTTCGGGGCTGTCGGCGCTCTCCTCGGAGAGGACGGCGTCGGCTGGCCGGGCCGCCGCCAGCCCGGCCAGCAGCAGCTCGTTCGACTGCCGGTCACCCTCGGCGCCGCCCTGATCGCGGATGGCGACCAGATGGGTGCCGGCCTGGGCGGCGAGGGCCGCGGCGAGGCTGTGGTCGTCCAGGTCAGCCAGGTCGGCCAGGCTGGCGGCCGCGGTCGGGCGTGTGCTCACGATGCCTCCGGTGGGGTCAGGATGCCGGTGCCGCGCAGGTAGTCCACGACCGTCTCGGCCGCGGTCTCGGCCGAGACGGACCCGCTGGCATCGAGCACGATCTCCGCGTTCTCGGGCGCCTCGTACGGCGAGTCGATGCCGGTGAAGTTCACCAGGTCGCCGCGGCGGGCCTTGGCGTAGAGCCCCTTGCGGTCGCGGGACTCCGCCACCGACAGCGGCGTGTCGACGAAGATCTCGATGAACTCGCCCGCGCCGAGCAGCTCGCGGGCCATCTGCCGCTCGGCCCGGAACGGGGAGATGAACGAGGCCAGGACGATGGTCCCGGCGTCGACCATCAGCTTCGCGACCTCGGCGACCCGGCGGATGTTCTCCACCCGGTCGGCGTCGGTGAAGCCGAGGTCCTTGTTGAGGCCGTGGCGGACGTTGTCGCCGTCCAGCAGATAGGTGTGGAAGCCCTGGTCGTGCAGCCGCTTCTCGACGAGGTTGGCGATCGTCGACTTGCCGGCGCCGGAAAGCCCGGTGAACCACAGCAGCGCCGGCCGCTGGCCCTTCTGCCGGGCCCGCGCGGTCTTGTCGACCTCGACGGCCTGCCAGTGGACGTTGTCGGCGCGGCGCAGCGCGAAGTGCAGCAGCCCGGCCGCCACCGTCGCCCGGGTGAACCGGTCGACGAGGATGAAACCGCCGGTGTCACGGTTGGCCGTGTACGGGTCGAACGGGATCTGCCGGTCGAGGTTGATGTTGGCGACGCCGATCTCGTTGAGCTCGAGCGTCCGGGCCGCGGTGCGTTCCAGGGTGTTGACGTTGACCTTGTACTTGGGCTGCGCGATGGTCACGCTGGCGGTCCGGCTACCGATCTTGAGCAGGTAGGGCCGGCCCGGCAGCATCGGCTCCTCGCTCATCCAGACCAGGTGGCATTCGAACTGGTCGGCGATGCCTGGTGGGTCGCCGGCGGTGGCGATGATGTCGCCGCGGCTGACGTCGATCTCGTCGGTGAGGGTGAGGGTGATCGACTGGCCGGCGATCGCCTCGTCGAGGTCGCCGTCGGCGGTGACGATCCGCTCGACGGTGCTCTCCTGGCCCGACGGCAGCACCCGGACCCGGTCACCGGGACGGACGCTGCCGCCGACGATCTGGCCGGAGAAGCCGCGGAAGTCAAGGTTCGGGCGGTTGACCCACTGCACCGGCAGCCGGAACGGGCCGGCGTGCAGATCGTCGGCGATCTCGACGGTCTCCAGGTGCCCGACCAGCGTCGGCCCGGTGTACCAGGGGATGTTCGGACTCAGCTCGGTGATGTTGTCCCCGCGCAGCGCCGACATCGGGATCGCGACGATGTCGGTGAGACCGATCTGGGCGGCGAACTCGCGGTAGTCCGCCTCGATGGCGTCGAAGACGTCCTGCGAGTAGTCGACGAGGTCGAGCTTGTTCACCGCCAGGACGACGTTGCGGATTCCCAGCAGCGACACCAGATAGCTGTGCCGGCGGGTCTGGGTGAGCACACCCCGGCGGGCGTCGATGAGGATGACGGCGAGGTCGGCGGTGGACGCGCCGGTCACCATGTTCCGGGTGTACTGCTCGTGCCCGGGGGTGTCCGCGACGATGAACTTGCGCCGCTCGGTGGAGAAGAACCGGTAGGCGACGTCGATCGTGATGCCCTGTTCGCGTTCCGCGGCGAGCCCGTCGACGAGCAGCGCGAAATCGAGCCCGTCGCCCTGGGTGCCGACCTTCTTCGAGTCGTTTTCCAGCGCGGCGAGATGGTCGGAGAAGACCAGCTTCGAGTCGTAGAGCAGCCGGCCGATCAGCGTGCTCTTGCCGTCGTCGACGCTGCCGCAGGTGATGAACCGCAGCATCGACTTGTTCTCGTGCGCGCGCAGATAGCCCTCGATGTCGGCCGCGACGAGGTCGTTGGTCGCGTGCGCCATCAGAAGTACCCCTCCTGCTTCTTCTTCTCCATCGACCCGGAGGAGTCGTGGTCGATGACCCGGCCCTGCCGCTCCGAGCTCGTCGTCAGCAGCATTTCCTGGATGATCTCCGGCAGGGTCGCGGCGTTGCTTTCCACCGCGCCGGTGAGCGGGTAGCAGCCCAGGGTGCGGAACCGGACGCTGCGCTGCTCGGGAACCTCACCCGGGGCCAGCGGCATCCGGTCGTCATCCACCATGATCAGCGCTCCGTCACGTTCCACCACCGGACGCTGGGCGGCGAAATACAGCGGGACGATCGGGATCTGCTCGCGGTAGATGTACTGCCACACATCCAGCTCGGTCCAGTTCGACAGCGGGAACACCCGCACGCTCTGGCCCGGGGCCTTGCTCGCGTTGTAGAGGCGCCACAGCTCGGGGCGCTGCGCCTTCGGATCCCACCGGTGCTGCGCCGACCGGATCGAGAAGACCCGTTCCTTCGCCCGGGACTTCTCCTCGTCCCGGCGGGCCCCGCCGAACGCCAGGTCGAAACCGTGCTTGTCGAGCGCCTGCTTGAGACCCTCCGTCTTCCACATGTCCGTGTGCGTCGCGGAGCCGTGGTCGAACGGGTTGATCCCCCGCTCGACGCATTCGGGGTTCTGGTGGACAAGCAGATCGACACCGAGGTCGGCCACGATCTTGTCGCGGAACTCGTACATCGCCCGGAACTTCCAGGTCGTGTCCACATGCAGCAGCGGGAACGGCGGCCGGGACGGATAGAAGGCCTTCATAGCCAGGTGGAGCAGCACGGAGCTGTCCTTGCCGACGGAGTAGAGCATCACCGGTCGCTCACTCTCGGCGACCGCCTCCCGGAAGATCTGAATGCTCTCCGCCTCAAGGCGCTGCAGGTGTGTCAGTCGGCCCATGCCGGGGTTGCCCTTCTCCGTTCGTGCTCTCCGTGCCGGCGCGTCCACGCGGTCGGTCTGGCTCATCGCTGCGGTCCTTCGTCACGTCCGGTGACCGTTGCCGGTCGAGGCTGTCGAGGCGGATCGGCGTCGGCGGCCAGATCGGCCTCGGCGGCCGGACCGGGATCGGCAGCCGGACCGGGATCGGCAGCCGATCCGAGCGAACCAGCAGCCGGCCGGGGTGGGCCGGCTGTGGTGAACCTCGTCCCAGCCGGATCCACGGCCCAGTCCGCGGGGCAGCCCCATTCCTCCTCGTACACAAGCTCGGCCAACGGCCTGCGGCGCACCGGGCCATGCCGGCCCGCCGGCCGGCCCAGCGTGATGGTGCCGGCGATGAACGTGCCGTCGGGAACCCCCAGCAGGGCCCGCAGCTCGGCATCGACGGCGAAGTTCCAACCAGTGAACGCGCCACCATATCCGAGCGCGCGGGCGGCGAGCAGAAGATTCTGACAGGCCGGATACACCGACGCGCCCTCGGACGGCGTCGGCTCACGGTAGCGCACCAGGCACGGCAGGATCAGCACCGGAATCCGCTCGAACCCGTCGACGAACCGCTGGAGGGCACGGGCCGTCCGGGCCTTCGGCGAGTCGGCGACGCCGCCGGAGCCGCGGTCGTAGCCGTCCGCCTGGCGCTTCGCATCCCAGACCCGCCGGGCGGCCTGCCCGATCAGCGCCTTCGCGGCCTGGGCCTTCGGGCCGTCCGTCAGCACGACGAACCGGAACGGCTGGCGGTTGGACCCGCTGGGGGCCCGGGTGGCCGCGAACAGGATGGTCCGCAGGACCTCCCGAGGCACCGGTTCGTCGGTGTAGCGACGGATGGCCCGCGTCGTCGTCAGGCCCTCCAGCAGGCCCACCGTGTCCACCGGAAGCACGGTGCCCGCCGGAAGCCCCGGTGGCGCCGTAAGCGCCGGGCTCTCCCCCGTGGTCATCGGTCAGATCCACCTGTCCGCTCGCGGTGCATCCGTCCATCCTCCCGCTCGGTCGCCGCGCCCGTCCGACTGGCTCGTTGTTATGAAGCAACCACGGGCAGGCGCTTCCATCCCGTCGTCGTGGATGTGTGGTGCAACACCGTGCCTTCGTAGTCGATGTCCCAGTCGGTCCAACGCCGCAGCACCTCGTCGAGCGCCAGCCGGCCTTCCATGCCTGCCGGCGAGGCGCCGAGGCAGAAGTTCGGGCCGTGCCCGAAGGCCAGGTGACGGTCGATCCGCCAGTGGATGTCGAACGAATCCGGGTCCGCGAAGTGGCACTCATCACGGTCCGCGGAGGAATTGAGTACCGCTGCACAGCTACACAGCGGCACAGCAATGTCGCGGTGTGGCGGGGCACGCGGGGCACGCGGGCACGGCAGGGCGGCAGGCCGCGGTCAGCAGAAGTCGGAACCGCCGTCGACATTGACGTTCGCGCCGGTCATGTAGGTGTTGCGACGTGAGGCGGTGAAGGCGATCACCGCGCCTATCTCGGCCGGTGCCCCGGCTCGCGGCAGGTGCGCCGGATGACCGAAATGCTCGGCAATGCCACTCATGACGGCACGCAGGTCTCCCGGATCGATGCCGACACCACGTGCCCAGGTGGCCAGGCCCTCGGAGGCGAAACTACCGGGCGACACGGTGTTGACCAGAATCTCGTCGTCAGCCAGGGTCAGCGAAAGGTTCTTGCTGATGCTGGTCACCATCGACTTGGCCGCCGTGTAGGCGATCAGGGAGGCGGTCTGACGCTTGGTCGAATGCGCCGAGATGTTGACGATGCGGGCCCATTCGGCAGCGCGCAGGAGCGGGAGGGCTGCACGTACGCAGCGCACCATCCCCAGGACGCCCACATCGACGGCGGCGAGCCAGTCGTCGTCGGTGAGCTCCTCGAACGGGCCCATCCGGTCGCCCTTCGGACCGGTGGCGTTCACCAGGCTGTTCAGCACACCCCAGCGGCCCCGCACCACGTCGAAGGCGGCGGTCACCTCGTCCGCCCGGGTGATGTCGGCCTGGAGGGCGACGGCGTCGGCCGCCCCGAGCTCCAGCAGCCGCGCGACAGTTCTGTCGAGGTTCGCCCGGCCGCGGGCGAGCACTCCGACCTTCGCGCCCTCGGCCGCGAAGCACTCCGCGGCGGCCAGGCCCATTCCCTGGATACCACCCTGCACCACGACCGCGGCACCGGCTAAGCCAAGATCCACCTTGACCGCTCTCCCATCCAACAATCGAACGATTCGCCGACGAACAATTCGCGTGACGAACGATCCCTCCGACGAGCGATCCGCCCGGACGAACGATGTGCCTGCCGACCGATGTGCCTGCCGACCGATACCCGAGGACCGGTTCACCCGAATGAATTTCGCGACAGTATGATGACACCAATATGAGCGTGCCCGCAACACCCGCGGAGAACGGGGGCCAGGCGCGGGCCCGTCGGCGCTACAACAGCCCGGTCCGCCGCGAGCGAGCCATCCAGACGCGGGAACGCATCGTCACCGCCGGCTCCGAACTGGTCCACGGGTTCCCGGTCTGGGACTGGAGCGACCTCACCTTCCGTGCGGTCGCCGAGCGGGCCGGAGTCGGCGAGCGCACCGTGTACCGCCATTTCCCAACCGAGGTCGACCTGCACGGTGCGGTCATGCGCCGGCTGCAGGAGGAGGCCGGCGTCACCTACGACAATCTGGGTCTCGACCGACTCACCGAGATCACCGCGCGGTCCTTCGCGACGCTCTCGTCCTACGCGGTGGCGCGCTGGGACCGCACCGAGCCGCATCAGCCGGCACTCGTCGCCGAGGACCAGCGGCGCCGGGACGCACTCCTCGCCGCCGTCGCCCCGCACAGCGTCGGCTGGAGCGACGACGAGCGCGCGGCGGCGGCGGGCATGCTCGACGTCCTGTGGAACGTGCCGACCTACGAACGACTGGTTCGGACGTGGAACCTCACGCCCAGCACCGCGACCGAGGCCGTCAGCTGGGTCCTCGATCTGGTTGTGGAGGCGATCCGCGCCGGCCACCGTCCCGGTACCGGCCGGCCCGAGGCTGACCAGCACCAGCAGGCCGCGCCACCACCGGCAGACCCCGCTCAGCCCGGGCCAGAGCAGACGGCGCCAGAGCAGACCGAGCCGGGGCAGGCAGGGTCAGGGCAGGCGGGGTCAGGGCAGGCGGGCGTCGAGCTCGGTCAGGGCGGTCAGGGCGCCGAGCGGGAGTGAGACGCCGCCGCCGGCACGGACACCGGCCTCCACCGGGTTGACCCGGATCAGCCGGCTGCCCGCGACCGACTCCGCCAGCCGCCGGACGGTCGGCACCGCGGTGCCGGCACCGAGCTCGATCACGGCCAGCCGGGCATCGCCACCCCCGGCGAAGTGCCCGTCGAGCCAGGACATGCAGGCACGCGTCGCCTGCTCGGTGCGCAGCCCGACCCAGGTCCAGTCACCGAACATCAGGATGTTCGGGCGGGCGAGCGAGCCACAGCGCGGGCAGCGGGGCAGCGGTTCCCGCGCCCGCATCGACTCCGGGTCGACCGCGACGTCGACCCCCTGCGCCGACCAGACGTCCGAGGTGCAGGGCCGCACGCACTGAAGGTGATGGATCGAACCGTGCACCTCGGCCACCTCGGCGATGCCGGCCCGCTGGAACTGGCCGTCGACATTGGAGGTGAACACCCACATCCCGGCGGGCAGCCGATCGGCCCACCGGCGCAGGATGCCGAACCCGGCGTGTGGCACGGTCTCCCGGTAGAGGGCGAGCCGGTGCCCGTAGAAACCCCAGGCCAGGGCGGGATCCGTGCCGAAGTGGGCCGGATCGGCGAGCTGGACGAAGGACAGACCGAGGCGCGCGTAGGGCGGGTACGCCCGCCAGAACCCGGTGTCGCCACGGAAGTCGGGCAACCCGGAATCCACCCCCATGCCCGCTCCGGCACACACCAGCAGCGCGTCCGCCTCGCCCAGAAGCTCGGCCGCCCGGTCCAGGGCATCGCGGACCTCGACCGGCGGCTGCTCCCGCGACGCCGTCATCTTCGCCTCCAGCACCCGTCAGGTCATCGAGTGACCCCACCAGTCACCCATCATCGCGGTCGGGGGCGGACCACTCACGGTCCCGCCCCCTCGATCGGGGCGCCCCCGGACCCGGTCCCACCGCCGCCGCGCCGCCGGGCCGTTGCGCCGTTGCGCCGTTGCCGGACACACCATCACCGCGACCGGATTCACAATTCCAGCCCATGCCATGCCGGCCCGTCGTACAGTCCTGGCAGAGTTTCATTCGGACGGACACTCTCGGACGGATTCCTGTGCCCATTTCGGGCGCTGTCGGCCTTACCGCCCGGTGAAGTGACCCCGTTGATCTCTTCGGGGGCGCGGATGTGCACGGATCAAGATCGGGAGCAGCCCGGCCCGAGTTCACGCCGACTCATCGAACGGCGTCTGGTCGAGGTGCTCGACGACGCCGCCGATCTGCATTCGGAACGCAGCCGCCTGCTGCTGGCCCGTCAGGTCGAGCGGGAACTGAACACCCGTGTCCGGGTGACCGACCTTCCCCTCTCGCGGCAGTGGTTCATCCGACTGCTGGAGATCTGCGCCGAGCGCCCTGGCGGAATGGCCGCACTCGCCGTGGCCGTCGCGCAGCTGGAGCCCGGCGGAGTCACCGCGAAGGACGTCGCACAGCTCGCCGCACACTGGGAGCAGCTCGGCACTCCACGCGGAAAGCACGCCACCGCAGCGGAAACCGCAGGCCCGAGCATCCGGCCGGCACGGGAGAGCCCCGCACCGGAAAGGATCACCGGCGCTCCGAACGTGCACGGACTCTCCATCACCGAGGTGCAGGCTCTGGCCGCCGCCTTTCCTGCCCGGTCCGCGTCGCAGAGCCTTCTCACCGCCGCCGGTCTCGCGCCGGAGCAGCAGCCGTCCTGGGCCGCACGCAGCGCCCTGGAGTTCTGGACCGAAGTGAATCAGCTCCTGACCGCCGGCGCACTGGTGGACGGCCGGCGGAAAATTTTGGCCGCAGCGGCCGAGCGCCTACCCGAAAACCCGCATTTCGGGGGTTTCCAGCCACCTCAATTGTGCTGATGTAGGACACTCTGAAGAAGACTCAGCCGCGCCCGGCAGATCTCCCTGCGCGGCCGGCGCGAGAGGCTCGGGGGCCCGTGACCGGTGCGGAGGAACCTCGCAACCGTATGACTCGGGATGCTTTCCTGCACCGATACCGGTCCGCGGTCGAACGGCAGATCGTCGAAACACTCGACGACCACCCGGACCTGCACGGGGCCGGAAGCCGACCGGTGCTGCTGCGCAGATGCGCCGCCTGGTCGGGAACACGGCTGCCGATCAGTGACCTGCCCCACGCCCGGCACTGGTTCGTCGACCTCGTGGGCTCCTTCAGCCGCGAAGGCCGCTTCGATTTCCTGGCCGAGGCCGTCAACGACCTGACCGGTGACGGCGAGCTGCGCGCGGCACTGCTGCGGCTGGACGACGCCTGGCAGGCAGCCAAGGTCGCCGCCGACGCTCCCGAGGGCCTGTGGGAGGAGCTCCGGCGCGAGCTGAGCTCCGTGCCGGCGTCGCGGGTCGCGGACGTCCTGCACCAGGTCACCGAGGGCCGGCACAGCGGGCCGGAGTCCGACCACTGCAGGACCGCCTGGGATCTGTTCGTCTTCCTCTGCGACCGGTCGGCTCCGGGCAGCCGGCTCGGTCCCCGCATCGAGTTCCTCGAGCATCTGGTGCACGACATCGATCAGCGGGTGGCGCGCCGGGTCGAGGCCTGGCACCAGTCCTGCGCCGACGACTGGAAGGCGACGGCAGCGCTGCGTGCGCTGCGGCTGGGCCGCGGCAGCCCCGACAGCGGTCGGGGCGGCGGCGACGGCCGGAGCCGACAGGCGATCCTGACACTGCAGCTGGAAAGGATCGCCACCAGCCCCGACCTCTATCTGCTGCGCACCTGGCAGCAGTGGGACGGCCAGGAGACCGTCTTCCATCCGGCGGCGCCACCGGTGCAGATCACCCGCCAGGCCCTCGAATGGCAGGTCGAGGCGGCGGTACAGCGGTTCGAACGCTCGCTCGCGAGCGACGGTGTCGACGCGCGGATCGAGTTCATCCTACCGCTGGACCTGCTGGGCCTGCGGGTTGAGTCCTTCCGCGTGGAGTGGGCTACCGGTGTGCCGCTCCCCCTCGCGCTGCGCTATCCGGTCGTGCTGCGCAGCCTCGACCGGATGCGCCAGCGGGAATGGCACCGGGCGTGGCGCCTGCGGTGGCGGATCCTCACCCGGGAACCGGCGCGGGCCGCCGTCGTGCGTGGTGAGCCAGCCGACGGCAGCCTCCGCCGGCTGGAGGCACGGCTGCTCTCGGACGAGGGAGTGGTCGCGGTGGTGTTCGACAGCGTGCCAGCGGGTCACATGCAGGCGGGTCACGCGCCGACGAGCCGCGTGCCCGTGGCCCGCGTGCCTGCGGCCCACCATCCCACACCGCCGCACGAACAGCTCATCATAGCCCTACGCTGCGGAATTCCGGGAATTCTCTGGTCCTATTCCCCTGATGCGAGGGACGCCGCCTCGGGGATCCATGAGTTCGCCGGCACCCAGAAAGTTGACACCCTTCCCGACCGGGTCACCTCCGCCCGCCGTGCGGCTTTCCTGGAAACCGCACCGGACAATAGCCTCGGGGGGTATCTTGCGCTGCTATGGGATGACCCCGACAGGCTGCCGGAACGGGGGTTGGCCGGTTCTCCCAGCCACCCCGAAGGGGGACACCACCGTGACTGACGATGCCCCGGGTCGCGATCGGCCGGGTTCCGCCGATGGTGGCGCACACGCCGGCGATCCTGCGCCTACCAGCCCTCCCCGACGCGGTGGGCCGACTGGCACGGACGCCGCGCCGGGCACGCGACCTGCGCAGACACCGTCAGTGCCGGGCTGGTGGCTGTTCGACGGTGGAACCCGGTCCGAGGTCCGGGAATGGCCTCCGCCACCACCGTGGCGGACGTTCTCCGGGGGTCCCGACCAACCGGAGCCCCCGGAGGAACAACGCGAAACCACCCGGCGACTCGGCCTCGGCGGTGTACGCCTGCTCGACCACACCGCGCTCGGGATGGTGAACGCCGCTCTCGTGCTGCGCCGGCCGCTGCTGGTGACAGGCAGCCCAGGCAGCGGGAAGTCGAGCCTGGCGTACCAGATCGCGGCGAGCCTGGGGCTGGGCCGGGTGCTGCGCTGGCCCATCACCAGCCGCAGCACCCTGGCACAGGGCCTCTACGACTACGACGCGATCGGCCGTGCCCAGTACGAGGCGGTCGGCCGTGCCCAGGCGGCGCCGTCGGGCCGACCCACCGGAACGCGGGCTCGGTCGCCGATACGCGCCAAGGATCTCGCCGACGCCGAACTTACCGGGCCTGCCACCATCCCGCCGGTCGGGGACTTCGTGCATCTCGGGCCTCTCGGCACAGCGCTGCTCCCGCATCGCCGGCCGCGGGTGCTCCTTGTCGACGAGTTCGACAAAAGTGACATCGATCTACCCAACGACCTGCTGAACGTCTTCGAGGACGGGCAGTTCTCCATCCCCGAGCTGGTCCGGACTCGAGACGCCACACCCGAGGTGCGGGTCCACACCGCGGACCCCGGTGGCACGGCGACGGTCCACGCCGGCATCGTCGAGTGCCACGAGTTCCCGGTCGTCGTCATCACGAGCAACGGGGAGCGCGAGTTCCCGCCGGCGCTGCTGCGCCGGTGCACCCGCCTGGACATCCCGCCGCCCGACACCGAACGGCTGGCGGCGCTGATCGCCGCGCACTTCCCACACGGCGTCGCCGGGCGCGCCGAGCTGGTCGAACAGTTCACCCGGCACCGGGCCCTCGCCGGGCCGCTCGCCGCGGACCAGCTCCTCAACGCGGCCTACCTGCTGACGCTCGGCGCCGACACGGACGGTTCCCAGGCCTGGCCAGATCTGCGCGAACAGCTCTGGCACCGCCTCGCCCCCGACACGGACCCGGGATGACCAGCGAGGGATCCGACCCCGCCCCATCCGCACGCCTGCCGCCTCCTGCGGCTTCCGTGGAAACCGGGCCGATCTCCGGCTCGTCCGCCGGCTCCGCCGCTGGAGCCTCCGCCGCTTCCGCGGTCGGCCGGGCCGCGACCGCTGTGGCGATCACGGCCCGCGAGCACGCCGAGGCGCTTTGGCTCTACGGCCTCATGGCCAGCACCGGTTCGCACGCGCAGGGCTCCACCGCTGGCGGCGATCCACCACCGGCGCCGTCACCGTTGGGCGCCGACCACCGGGAGGACACCCGAGGCGAGGTGCACCCGACCGACCTGTCCGACCCTCCGGTGCCCCAGCCGGACACCCGCGGCGACAATGCCGGAAACACCGACACCGAAGAACAATTTTCGCCATTTCCGCGGGCCGACCGAGACATTGCGCTCGCAGCTCCCGTATCGACGAACACCCGACACCTTCGGGGTGCCCCGGAGGATGACGCGGAGTCCTTATGGACACCCCTCCCCTGGATGCGGCCCCGTAGTGGTTTCGCGTCGTTGGAGAGGCAATTATCGGGTGCCCGTCGTAGCCTGCGGCCGCTACGGCAGACTGTCGCCTCAAAGGTCCAAATGGTGCTGGACGAGGAGGCCACCGCGGAACGTCTTCTGCGCGGGCCGACGCCTGTTCCGGTCCGCAGACCAGCCCCGGAGCGCCGCTGGGAGCTTGTCCTGCTGGTGGACGACAGTCCGTCCATGCAGGTGGCCTGGCTCGACCTGGTGCCGCTGCTGCGCGACTACCTCGTCCGCGAGGGCGTCTTCCGCGACATCCGTGTCTGTTTCCTCGACGGAGACGCCGCGGAGGCGGGCCAGGTCACGCTCCGGCCCGAGTCCCGGGCCGGCGGCCTGCACCGGTCCCCACGGGAAATCATCGATCCGAGCGGCCGGAGGATCATCTGGGTCCTGACCGACGGCGTCGGGCGAGGCTGGCACAACGGGGCGCTGCACAGGCAGCTCTGGTGGTGGAGCCGCCGCCTTCCGGTGGCGGTGGTGAGCCCGCTGCCGGCCCACCTGTGGCATCTGACCGGCCTCGCCCCGCACCAGGTGAGCATCTTCGCCGCCGCCGGGCCGGGCTCAGTGGCGGTGCGCTGGCGGTTCCAGGATGCCTGGGCCGGTCTGACCGGTGACGCGGTATCGGATCAGGCCGCCGTGGCGCCGATTCCGATGCTGGGCGTGAACGGAGGCAGCATCGCCAGCTGGGCCCGCTTCCAGTCGGCGGAGCACGAGCGTCGGCTGGACGCGCCGGCTGTGCTGGTAGGACCCGGCGGCACCGGCGCGGGCGCCACGGAGGCGGGTCGGGACACGGGGGAAGGCACAGCCGCTGGCCGGAACGCGGGAGCCGGAACAGGTGGGGACGGCGCCCGCGTGACGGATGGCGTCGGGGTGACGCTGACGAAGCTGACGCCGCTGGAGATCGTGCGCCGCGCCCGCGCGACTCTGAGCCCCGCGGCCTTCGACCTCGCGGTGCGGCTCGCGGCCGTCCCGCTGACCCGGGACGCGATCCACATGGTCTGTGACCAGGTCTCACAGGCCGGCCGGGCCGAGCTCGGCGAGATCCTCGTCCACCGCCTGCTGCGTCCCGTCACGGCTGCCGCCGCCCTGCCCACGGCCGCCGACGAGGTCGCCTTCGAGTTCGGCGAGGGGGTTCCCGCCGAACTGCTCGCCTGCGGCAGACAGTCCCAGACGATCCGGACGTGGCGTTCCGCCGGACGTCTGCTGAGTCCGGCGGTGGCGGCGCTCCGGCACGTCGACGTCGTCCTGGACGACCCGGTGGGCGCCCCGCTGCCCGTGATCACTCCGCACAGCGCGCCCTTCGTCCGGGTCGAGGAGGTCGTCCTGAGCGCCCTGTCAGGGCCCTACCGATCCCGCGCACGGATGCTGCGCGACGCCCTTCGGACAGCGGAGCGTGAGGTCCGGACCGGCGGCAGCCCGGTGCCCTCGTCGGCCGGCGCCGCGCAGGCCGGCGTGTCTGGCACGCGCAGGCCTGGCCGTCGACATGAGGTAGAGCCTGTGACCCACAGTAACGACTCGACATCACGCGCTCCGGCCGCACGTACGCCCATAGATGACCAGCCCACCGCGGCCGAGGTTGCTTCCGCTGACCCTGGAGGAGGGAATGTGGCGCAGTACGACGCGCCGACAATCGTGACCAGCCCGACCGCGGCAGGCATCGCGCCGGAGATACGTCCCCCGGCGCGGCGGCCCGGGGGGCAGCCCGCGGTCTGGGGCAACATGCCCCAGCGGAACCCGAACTTCACCGGGCGCGCGGAGCTGCTCGACGCCCTGCACGAGCGGCTGCAGACCGGGACCACGGCCGTGCTGCCCGAGGCGCTCCACGGCATGGGTGGAGTCGGCAAGTCGCAGCTCGCCATCGAGTACGTGTACCGGCAGTTGGCCGACTACGACGTCGTCTGGTGGATCCCGTCCGAGCGGACCACCCAGATCAACCAGGCGCTCGTGGAGCTGGCCCAACGTCTCGGCCTGGGCGTCGGTCAGGAGGCCAATGCCGCGGTGCCCGCCGTCATCGAGGCGCTGCGCGTCGGCAAGCCCTTCAGCAACTGGCTGTTGATCTTCGACAACGCCGACGACCCACGGGCGGTGCGCGACTTCTTCCCGGCGAGCGGCACCGGCCGCATCCTGATCACGTCACGGAACGCGCAGTGGGCGGGGGCCGCCCGTGCGCTGGAGGTCGATGTGTTCCAGCGCGGGGAGAGCATCGAGCTGCTCCGCCGGAGAACAACGTCGATCGGCGAGGTGGACGCCGACCGGGTCGCCGCCGCGCTCGGCGACCTGCCGCTGGCCATCGAGCAGGCGGCGACCTGGCTCGCGGAGACGGGCATGCCGGCCGACGAGTATCTGCGGCTTTTCGAGGACAAACGTCAGGAGCTGCTGGGCACCGCGCCACCGCTGGACTACCGGATGCCCGTCCGGGCGGCCTGGAACGTCTCGCTGGACCGCCTCGCGACGTCGAACCCCGCCGCCCTGCGGCTGCTGCAGGTCTGTGCCTATTTCGCGCCCGACCCGATCTCCCGGCAGGTCTTCCGCCGCGGCCGACACATCTCGATCGTTCCCGAGCTCGACGCGGCGCTGCGCGACTCGTTCCGGCTGAACGAGGCCATCCGCGAGATCAACCAGTACGCCCTGGCCCGCATCGACCACCGCACCAACTCCCTGCAGATGCACCGCCTGGTCCAGGCCGTCCTCATCGGCCGGATGAGCCCCGACGAGCAGGAGACGATGCGCCACGGGGCTCACCGCCTGCTCGCGGCCAGCGACCCGGACGAGCCGATGAACCCCGAATGGTGGAGCGTCTACGCGGAGCTGTACCCGCATGTGATCGCGGCAGGCGCGGTGGAGGGCCACGATCCCCTCATCCGGGACCTGCTCGTCAACGAGGTGCGCTACCTGTGGAAGTGGGGCGACCACGAGGTCGGCGTCGACCTGGCGCGCCAGGCCTACGAGAGCTGGCGGGTCACCCTCGGCGAGGAGCATCCCCACACGCTCTCCGTCGGTGGCTGGTACGGCTGGCTGCTCCAGGTGGTCGGCAACTACTCCGAGGCCGCGCCCATCAACACCCGGATGTTGGAGCTGTGCGAACGGGTACACGGCCCGCGTCATCCCGAGACCCTGGCCGCGTTCGCGAACGTCACGATGGATCGCAAGGTCAGCGGCGACTTCGCGGGCGCGGTCGAGCTGAGCGAGACGGCCCGCGAGCGCGCGGTCAACGTCTACGGCGCTGACCAGCCACAGTCCCTGAACGCCGCGCACAACCTGGCGGCCGCGCTTCGGCTGGTGGGTGACTTCCGGCGCGCGCAGGAGATCGACGACGACACCTGGCGCCGACGTTGCGCCCTGCTCGGCGAGGACAACGTCATCAGCCTCGAATCCCACAGCAGCCAGAACCTCAACCTGCGTGAGCTGGGCGACTACCTGGGTGCGCGGGCCCGGCAGGAGGAGCTGGTCGCGCGGCTCCGTGCGCTGTTGGGCAACGAGTACCACCCCGACCTTTTGCGGGCACTGCGCAATCTGGCCATCGACCAGCGCAAGGCCGGTGACCACGACGTGGCGCTGCAGACCTCACGCCTCGCCTGGGAGCGGCTCCTGTCCCGGTACGGGCCGGACCATCCCGACACCCTCGCCGCGATCCTCTGCTACTCGATGGACCTGCGCCACAATGGTGATCTCGACGAGGCGCGCCGCCTGTGCGAGGACGCCCACCGGCGTTACCGGAACAGCTTCGGCGACACCCACCCGCATACGCTGGGCGCCGAGACCAACCTGGCCGTCGTCTACCGGCTGGCCGGCGACGCGGAGACCGCGTTCGAGATCGACCTCCGGTCCTGCGCCGCGCTCGCGGCGACGATCGGTCCCGACCATCCGCTGGCCCTGATCTCGGCGACGAACCTGGCGAGCGACCACTACGCGCTCGGGCGGCCAGGCGAGGCCCGCGGGCTCGACGAGGACACGCTGGAGCGGTCACGCGTCCATCTCGGTGCCGACCACCCGTCCACACTCGCCGTGCTGTCCAACCTGGCCATGGACCTGCGGGCGCTGGGCGAGCGGGAGCGGGCGGAGGAGCTGCACGCCCAGGTCGTCTCACAGCTGGACCACGCGCTCGGCGTCAACCATCTGGCGACCCAGTCGGCGATGAGCTGGGTGCGCTCCGACTGCGACGTCGATCCGATGCCACTGTGACATCGGCTCCTGGCGAGCGGCGCCACGTCGTTACCAGGAGGCTGGCGTGATCAGGAGGCTGGCATGTCCGAGGCGCGGCGGTGTCAGACCGGGAGGCCGCTGAGATCGCCGACGCCGTCATCCCAGCTCGTCGGCCCGGGCCGGGCCAGCAGGATGCGGCAGGCGGCGAGACCGGCGACGGCCCGGTCATCCGCCGGATCCGCGCGGGCCGCCCGCTCATAGCCGCCGCGGGCGCCCGCGAGATCGCCTGCCACCAGCAGCCAGTCGGCGGGCAGCAGTGCGTCGCCGGGGCGGGCGGCCCGGGCGATCGCTCGTGCCGCCCCGGCGCGGAACTCGCGCGGCTCGAGCAGCTGGAGCCGGCACAGGTCGGTCAGCCCCTGCAGCGGCACCGGCCGGACGACGTCCGCGGTTCGGCGCCGCAGCCGCCAGCGCGTCCGATGCACGTGACGTGCCAGACCGGCGAACCGCTCGGCCTCTGAGGCCACCGGTTCCCCCAGCCAGCTCTCCAGTCGCAGCACGAGGCCGGCGACGAAACGGTGACCGGCCTGGGTCAGATCCGGGTGCACCCGCACCTGGCGGAGCGCCTCGTCGACCTGCCCGCGCGCCAGCGCGAACTCGAAGTCGGCGTGCAGGCGCGCCGCCCCGTCCAGTGCCGTCCGCCAGGTGCGCCAGAACGCGGTGACCTCAAGAAAGGCGTATATCCCGTGCAGCATTCCCTGAAGCGGACGCGGATCGTCGCGCCAGGGCGCGTAGCCGACCGGTCCCGGCCGGCGGACCAGCAGCTCTGTCAGGTTGAACAAAGCGCCGAGTCGGGCGTGCGCCAGCTCGTGCAACAACGTCTCCGCCAGCCACGGCCCGTGATTCGTCTCGGCGAGGCCGATCGAGCCGACCGCGTCACCATCCGACGCGCTGTTGATCCGGAAGCGCTGCCTGTTCGGTATCGGGGCTAACATCAGCGGAGCCTGCGACAGCAGCACCGCCTGCCGCGGAAAATGACTCACCAGAATCCTCCACGCAGCGGCAAGGGTTTTCTCCCAATGCCGTACCGAGGAAGTTTCCAGCCGCAGCGGACGTGCCGGGGTGGCGATATGGCGGAACGGGTCCGTGTCGTCAAGTGCCACGGTCAGGACACGGTCCCCGCACTCGGCGCGCAGCACCGTCATCGGCCGCCATCCGACGCCGGCCACCGTGACGTCCAGGCAGATCTCCCCGCCGGGATCGGCCCGCAGCCGACCGGCCTCGTGGCGCAGGGCCACGACAGCCCAGATCCCGTGGCCGGGCACGCTACCCGAGCCCAACGTCGGCAACACCAGAAGCCGATGGCGCAGGGGCACCCCGAGCACGAAGTCGAGCCCGGCGCGCACGGCGGCGGACGCGGCGACGGTGTGCAGATAGCCGAGATCCACCCACAGTGGCGTGTCGGAGTGGGCCACCCCGCGCAGGCGACGCAGCACGTGGGCGACCCAGCGCCCGACGGTCGGGTGCTCGAGCACCGCCCGGGCCTCGGCGGGGGCCCGAGCCTCCGCGGCCTCCAGCAGCTCCCAGGCGACGTCCAGCGACGGTAACGGCCCGCAGGCGCCGGCCCGGGCCCGTGTCTGGTCCAGGAGCGCCCGCAGCAGCAGCCGCCGCCTGCTCCGCTCGGCTCGCCACAGGATCCGGCTGGGCGCGCCGTCGTCCGTCCCCGCGGCCAGCGCATCGAAGGCCGCGGCCGACAGCTCCTGCTGTGCGTGCGCCCCATCGGCCATGGGCCCCCGCGGCCCGTCGACGCCCGTTGCTGGGCGGTAGGTCACACCCACCCGGCCCGAACGCCCCCGATCAGCCGACTGTCCGGTTCGTCGATTCCCGCCAGGACCCGGCGCAGCCCTTCATCCAACTCGACGTCGTGGCGATGACGCAGGTCACGAAGGCTGAGTTCGCTCAGGTCCAGGAATGAGCTCTGGATGTTGACCGGGCCTTGGGTCATCACCGTCGGTCTCCTTTCGGGCATGGCTGACCACCGGTGCGAGGCGACGTGCCGATATCACGACGGCACGCCGCGGGAACGTAGATGGCTTCGCTGCCAGAAGTGTCGCACGGCGTCGCCGCACACGCGGCCGGTTCTAGCCCCACCTGGAAAGGACGAACCACCGCCGAGGAATGGGGCCACGGATCCCGCTGGCCGTATCCAGAGGAGTCCGTTGCCCGGCACCGATCAGCCAACGATGACAATCGCCCAGGAGGCCATTGCGTACGGATTTCGAATCATCCGGCGATTTTGCTCGTCCACAACCGTAGGCCACGTTCCAGGTGCCTCCGACAGGCCGCACCACGCGGACGGGCCGCCGCTACACGCTGGACGACTCGGTAGCCCAGTACGCGTCCCGAAGCGCCTTCTTGTAGAGCTTGCCGTTGTCGAGGCGGGGCAGTTCGGGCACGAAGTCGATCGAGCGCGGCCATTTGAACGGGGCCAGCCTGTCCCGGCAGTAGTCCAGCAGACGGGCCGCCAGCGCGTCCCCCGCGTCGGCGATGGTCGCCGGCTGGACGACGGCCTTGACCTGCTCACCGAGCTCCGGGTGCGGTACTCCGAACACGGCGACGTCCGCCACCTCCTCGTGCATGACCAGGACGTCCTCGATCTCCCGCGGGTAGATGTTGACACCGCCGGCGATGATCGTGAAGTCGCGCCGGTCGCTCAGGTAGAGATAGCCGTCCTCGTCGACATGACCGACATCGCCCAGTGTGCGCCAGCCCGGATGGCCGGGGTGGCTCACAGCCTTGGTCCGCCCGGGGTCCTTGTGGTAACTGAAGCCGGCACCAGGGCTCTCGAAGTAGACCGTCCCGGTCTCGCCGGCGGGCAGTTCGGTGCCGTCCTCGGCGCAGATGTGCAGCACACCGCCGCCTTGGGCGCGCCCGACCGAGCCGGGGTGGGCGAGCCATTCCTCGCTGGAGATACCGGTGTTGCCGAAGTTCTCCGAGCCGGAGTAGTACTCGTAGACGATCGGCCCCCACCATTCGATCATCTGGCGCTTCACGTCGACCGGGCATGGCGCCGCGGCGTGCAGGGCGATGCGCATGCTCGACAGGTCGTAACGGTTCCGGATCTCCGGGGCGAGCTTGAGCATCCGGACGAACATCGTCGGCACCCACTGCGCGGCGAGAACCCGGTACCGCTCGATCGCGCGCAGCGCCTCCTGCGCGTCGAACTTCGGGAGCACCACGACGGTTCCCCCAACGCTGTGCAACACAGCCGACACCCTCAGCGGTGCCGCGTGGTAAAGCGGCGCGGGCGACAGGTAGACGGAGTCGGCGTCGAGGCCGTACATCCGCACCGTCCCGTTCAGCAACTGGACGTCGCCGGCGGAGGCGGGAGTGTCCGGCAGCGGGAAACGGATGCCCTTCGGGCGGCCGGTGGTTCCCGAGCTGTAGAGCATGAACGAGCCGCGGATCTCGTCCTCGCGGGGCCCGCTGTCGTAGCCGGCGGTGGCGACGTCGAGATCCTCGTGGTGCTCGGACGACCCGTCGAGCATGAGCCGGCGCAGGACCCCCGGCGTCTCCGCCACGATCGCCTCCGCGACACCGGCCAGCTTCTGGGTGGTGACCAGTGCCTTCGCACCGCTGTCGTTCACCAGGTAGGCGACTTCGGGTGCGGTGAGGTGGGAGTTGATCGGCGTGATGTAGAGCCCACAGTTAAGACCCGCCCACACCAGCTCGAAGTAGCGCAGATGATTCTCGGCGAGAATCGCCAGGCAGTCACCCGGGCGCAGGCCCGAGTGGACGAGTAAGCGGGACAACCGCGCGGAACCCTCGACCAGCTCACGGTAGGTCTGGACGCGGTCCGCACCGTCGGGGCCACCGGTGAGGATCACCGCGGGCTTGTCAGGGGTCAGTGTCACGAAGTCGGGCGGGTACATGGATCCTCCGGTTCCTGCGGTGCGGGTGACCGCCGCGGGCAACCGGCGGTTCCCCGCGGCGCAGGGGCACCGCCGGCAGACCGCCACCCACCCGACCCGCGGCCACCTTCCGTTACGGAAGAAGCATTCGTACTGAGAAGAACGACGCTCTTCTGGACGTAATATCAGATTCTCCAACCCGGAGATAGGTGTTGACATCGAGGTCAGGACACTCCCGGTGCCCTGTCGCCGATCCGGCGGGCAATCCTCCAGGCAGGCCCTACGCTCAACAAATGACACAGCAGCGCCGCCTGACGGTGGGCCTGATCGGCGCTGCCGGGCTGCTGGCCGCCGTGGCGATCACGGTAGCCAATGCCGGAGGCAGCGACACAGCCTCCGACGCCGGAACGCCCAGCGACCAGCGGACCACCTTGCCGGCCACCGGCACGCCGCGCGACTCGACCGGCGCCGGTTCGTCGGACCGCGGCCCGACCGCCACAGCCTCAGCAACCGGCCCGGCCTCAGCCGCCAGCGCCGCGCCCGCGGCCCGGCCCGACGCCGCGGGCGCGGCACCCTACTGCGGCGCGAGCCGCTACGCCGAGGAGATCACCGTGCAGCGGTGGGCCGGCGGCGACTTCCGGATCTCGTTGTGGCCCACCGACGCGGCGCGGCACGCCGATGACCGCGACGGAGCAGCCTCGGAGATGTGGGCGGCGATCAACAGGTGCGTCGGGACGCTGGACACCACGGTGACCGAGAGTCTGCAGGACCAGCTCCGCTGCCACGAGTTCCTCGCCCTGGTCCCCGGGTCCGGCGGGGAGCGGTACGCGACCGGCACGACGTTCGACATCGAGAGCTGGCGGCCGACTCCGGGGCGCCGGCGGTGGATCTCCACCCGCTGCGGCAACACCCTGGGCGCCGACCCGACCACCGCCCCGATGAAGACCTACCGCCCGGACGGCGTCCCGCCCCGTTCGCAGCCCACCGGCGAGCATGCCTAGCGCTGCCCGATGCAGCACTGCCCGATGCAGCACCGCCCGATGCAGCACTACCCGATGCAGCACTGCCCGAACACCAGCGCCGGGAATCGGATCAGCTGCTCGTTCCGTCGGCGCAGACGCGTTGCCTGACGACGTCGAAGGCATCGCCGGCGGGATTTATCTGGACGATCGCTGAACACGGGCTCGGTTTGCCCACGTTGTCACGCAGGCTCACCGGGGAGATGAGGCCGCCCGCGTCGTAGTCGGTGACTCCTCGCAATGCGTTGATGAATCCCTGGCGGGTGGGGCAGGAGCCGGCCAGCTCCAGGCCGCGCAGGAACATGTCGGTGTAGATGTAGGCGAACATCGCCAGCTGCTGGTCGGGCCCGCCGGCCTGTGGCGCGAACGCGTTCATGGCCTGCCGATAGCGGTCGATGGCGGGGCCGCCGGACTCGAACGGGCGGAACGCGACAGGAAAGGAAACACCGGCGAGCTGCTTCCCCTTGGCCGCAAGCAATCGCTGGTCGTAGCCGCTCAGCGCGACACTGGCGGCGATCTCCATTCCCGTGGTGTGAGCGGCCTGCATGATGGCGGCGAGATCGTCCAGGCTCGACAGTCCGACAAGCGCGTTCACACCCGCCGCCGCGAGGCGCCGCGCCGTCTGGGTGGCGCTGTCGACCGCCGGGTTGAAGGGGACCGACTCCGACGCGATGCCCACCGCCTCCAGCGCGGAGGTGTACCTGGCCGCCAGTTGCAGCGTCGAGGGCGCGTCGCCGGTGATGACAATGCCCGCTCTGACCGCGCCGCTTGTATGGACATACTGCGCGACGACTTCGGGCGAGTCCGCGTAGACGAAGCTGAACATGTTCGGGTAGTTCGACCAGGACGACTCGGCCGCGAGCCCCACCACGGGTACTCCGTCCGCGGAGAGGGCGGCCATCGAGTCGCCCATCGTCACCGAAGCCGTGAGAAGGCCGAACACGGACTCGTCGTGAACAAGGCTCGTGACTACCTGAACGTTCTGGGTCAGCGAGGTGGCATCGTCCCGCCAGTCATAGGTGATCCGCCGGCCGTGGACTCCGCCCTGCTCATTGGCGAGGCCGAGCCGGGCGTCGACACCGGCACGGGTCGAGGACAGTGCGTCGCTGCCCGGGCCGGAGTCGGGGTAGACAAAGCCCAACGTGATCTGGTCCGCCGATACCCCGGGGCTCGTACAGATTTTGGCGGCGCCACCCTGACTGTCAACAGTGCTGGTAGCCGAGCAGCCAGCACTCGCGGCGACAAGGACGGCGGCCGCCATACCTAACAGGCCAGTCTGACGACACAAGCGCATGATATGCCCTCTCGCTTACTTACAGGCAGCAGCACATCCCCTATATCGGCGAAATCCTAACGAAAAAGACACCTTCGACACAGGCCCGTTCTCAGCGCGTCACGTGGTCGGCCACGCCGCCGCTCAGCGGGTCCGTGCTGACGACTCCGGCACGTCGATACGAGATCTGTGTTCCGGCCGGCTCGCGGCGCCATCTCGACTTCGATCGTCCGTGGCGGGCGGTCTCGGCTCCGGGAGCCAGACGGCGGGCCCGCGGTGGGGACGGAGACGGAGACCGGGACGAATCGTCGCGGCGCCCCGTTGCCGCGCGTGGAACTCCTTGATTCCGCGCAGGTAGGCGGCCTCCTTGCGGCGGGCGATGGCTTCGGGCTCGAGCTCGGTGACACCGTGCCGGCCGTGCTCGCCGACCGCGGCCGCCCAGCCGGCGTCGAGCAGGAAGGGCGCGAGCGCGTCTGCCAGGGCGGCCGGGTCACCGGTCGGGACCACACTGCCCGCGTTCCAGCGCTGCACGAACGGCGCGACTCCCGTCCGGCTCGTGACGACGACAGGACGTCCGGCCGCGATCGCCTCCACGGCGACGAGGGAGAAGCTCTCGAACCGGCTGGGCACCGCCACGACCCGGGCCCGGCCGAAGACCTCACGGATCTGCGCGGCCGTCAGGTGACCGGTGAACTCGGCGTCAACACCCAGCTCACGGGCCCGGCCCCGCAGCCAGGTGCCGGACTCCACCCCGCCGATCGCGCCCGCCGACCGACCCACGACGACGAGGTGGTGCGCCACGCCGGCGGCCCGCAGCCGGGCGGCGGCGTCCAGGAGCACGTCGACACCCTTGAACGGCTCCAGCCGACCCACGACGGCGATCGTCGGCTCGGTCGCCCGGGCGTCCGGCAGCCCACGCCACGGCGTGGCGTCGAAGAGGTTGGGGATCACCTCGACCGCACGGTCGCCCAGCCAGCCGTCCCGGCGCAGTTCGTCGACGAGCAGCTGGGACGGTGCGGTCACGACGTCGGCCCGCCGCGCCGAGACCTGGTCGAGCCGGTCCGCGACCAGGCCGCGGGTGCCGATCGGCTGCCCGGCGAGGCGGACCGCGAGCATCGTCGGGCAGTGCAGGTGGATGGCCAGCGGCCTGGTGTGGCAGACCGCCTCGATGAGGGCGCGGGTCTCGCCGTCCTGCGTTTCGATCACGTCCGGCCGAAGCTGGAGCTGGCGCATCCAGAAGCTGTAGGAAGCCGCGAGGCTGGTCCGCAGCGCGAGCGAGTCACGCGGGTGGAGTGGGCCGCGCAGCCGGGAACCGAGACCGCCCAGCGCACGGGTCGCCGGAGCCTGCAGCAACGGCCGCCGGTGCACGTGCACTCCGTTTTCCACGGTGTCGGAGATCCGCCGCCCCTGAGCACATAGAATGTGTACGTTGTGCCCGAGCCCGACAAGGGCGGCGGCAAGAGCCGCCGTGTACGTTCCGGCACCATCCCAGACAATGGGCGGATACTGCTCGCAGAAGAAGAGGACCGTTAGGTTCCTGAATGTTCCGAGTAGCCCCATCGCATCCCCAGACCCGGACCTGGGAGCGGATCAGGTACCGGAAGAAGTCAAGTACCGGAAAGAGCATGCAAAGACTACTTGGGTCGGCCGGCCCGGCCGGTCGCACGACAACCTTCCTTGTCACCTGCGTGAGCGCCCGGCCGAATTCGACGTGAGCTGTCGCCAAGCTCTCGCTGTGTACCTGATACGACCTGGATGTCGGACGTCTACCGGCCGCCGCCGGTGGCGGCCGGGCCCGAAAGGCCCGGATCGAGCCGGGTCAGCGAGACCTGCAGGACCGGCCGAGTCGCCGCAGCGATCCACTCGGTACCGGAGCCCGTGGGCAGCCGCCGCCAGCCGAGCCCGGGCGCGAGCAACGCGAGCTCGCCGTCTGAGCGCTGGACCAGCGGGATCCGTTCCTCCCAGACGGCGGCCCCGGCGCCGGAGCCCTCCGCGTAGCCGACGACGAGTTCCTCGGGCAGCGACGCCCGCGAGATTCCGATCTCGTCCGGACCGGTCGCCGGATCGCTCGTGGTGAGAACAAAGGTGTGGCTGGTGGCGCCGTCGATCTCCCGCAGCGCACCATCGAGCCGCACGTACAGTCGCGGCCCCCGCCCCTGCCCCTGCCGCTGGCCCGCGCCAACGGGCGCCCGCACGTTCACCTGGATCTCGATACGAGTGCCGGTGACCTGCCGCAACGCTTCGAAGGAGCCACGGAAGCTGCCGGGAACGGTCGGGTCAACAATCTCCTCCGGCCGCAGCCGGTAGATCGTCCGGCCGGGCATCCGGTCGGACAGCGCGGCCGAGCCGGGACCGATGTCCGCCGCGTAGACAACCGGATCATCAAGGTCTGGAGAGTTCCGCAGCGTGTGGTACGGGATCTGGGTGTACCGACTCGGGGTCTGCGGCGTCACCAGGATCACTGCGGGTGTGTCGAGCTCGTCGGGGATCAACTCGTCCACAAAATGATTGCTCTCGTTGACACCACGCTGGACGTCGATGCGCCCCGGCAGACTCGACCAGGTGATCGCGAGGAGTCCCACCCCGGCGACCACGGCCACCCCCGGCCGGGCCAGGCGCAACCCCGCCGCCCACCAGTCCCCCGCCCGCCCGGCCATCACATGCCCGGCCGTCGCGCGCCGGCCCACCGCGCGCCCGGCCACCGCACGCTCGCCCACCGCGCGCCCGGCCAGACCCAGCCACTCGGTGAGGCGCCGCGACAGGTCCCAGAGCCACCGCGCACCCTCGGCCGCGAGAATGACGACCGGGGTGAACGCGGCGAGGTGGTAATGCGGTCCGAGCCCGTTACGCAGGCCCGGCATCGCGAACGCGGAGCCCCACCAGAAGGAATAACCACCGAGCACCACGCCGGCCGTGACCACAAGCATGATCCGTTCGGGCCGGCGCCGTGGCGCGAACAGGCCAGCGGCCGCCAACCCGACCAGGACGGTGCCACCGAACAACCAGCTGGGGGCGGCAGCGAGGGTCTCGCGTAGCGCGTCCAGCGCCAGCCGGCGGGTGAACAGGAAACTCGGCTCGGACGGCAGGATCCGCCGCGGCCCGAAGCCGAAGCGGTCCAGCGGATCAGAGGCCGACAGGGGCATGCGCAGCGGTGACCCCGTGACGTACCAGCAGTAGGCCGCCGCCACCAGCACGAACGGCAGCGCACCGATCCCGACCCAGCCCGCACGATGCGCCATGGTCCGCACCCGCACCCGCACCCACTCCCACGCCCGGGCCCCCGACAGCGCCCCCAGCCGTACCGCCGGCTTTGACCATTGCCGTGCCCGTACCAGCACCAGCCCGAACACCGGGAGAAGCACCAGGACCGCGTCGAACGGCCGGATGAGCAGCGCGAACCCCGCACTGGCACCGCCCAGGAGCAGCGCCGGCCGCGAGCCGGTCCGGGCCCCGCGCAGAAGCTCGGCAGCCGCGAGCACCAGCGTCGCCGCACCCGCGGCATACGCAAGCGGAAGCGCGGTGTGCAGCAGCACAATCGGCGACAGTGCCACGCCCGCCGCCGCCATGAGTGCCGTGCGCACATCGGCGAACAGCTCTCTGGCCAGCCGGAACGTCCCGACGACCCAACCGGCCGCCACCGCCGCGGGCGCGACCACCATCGTCCCGAACAGCGCCTGCGACCCGGCGAGCATCGCCGGCCAGCCAGGCAGATACTTCGTGAACACCCTGCCGTCGTGCTCACCGGTGAGCCAGGGCCGGAAGAACGGCTCGACCACCGTGGCGTCCAGGGTCAGCCGCCCCTGGAGCAACATCCGGGCCTGCAGGACGTAGGCGGCTTCGTCCGCGTCACCGGATCCGTCCGGGAAGAGGATCTTCTGCAGGAGCACGCTGCCGACGAACGACAGCAGTGCGAGCACAGTGACGGCGATCGCTGGACGCGAGAGCCGCAGCCGGGTCCGTCTCGTGCGTGCGGGTCGCGACACCACCCGCCCACGTACGCCGAGGCTGCGGGACGCCCCCGCCACGGCAGCCTTGTCGGGTGCCGCCTCGTCGGGTGCCGCCGCGTCGAGGGGTGCCTCGCGCACCGTCGATGCGTGCACGGTCGACTCGTCGACCGTGGTGTCGACGGTCATCGGCTCGATGGTCATCGGCCGCGGTGGGACTTGGCGGCGTTTGTCATGCGCAGGCCACGGTGCGGCGTGAACCTTTTCCGATCATGTACCTGCCCGACCCCATCCAAGGCCGCTGGGCGGATTCCTCGCACCCAGCCGTTTGCAACAAATGATCCGTATGCAGTACCTAGAATGATAGAAACCCATTGACGGGTTCCTGCAGCGGGGTCGGAAAAGTGTCACTTCGGTGCCCTGACCTGGTACATAGGCCAATGCGGCAACCCGAGGCCCGGGCATGCTCGCGCTTTGTCGGATAGATCCGGTCTTCCGGGCGGTTGGTCCGTGGGGGTGGCGACGGCCTGGTCGGTGCGCTGTTCACAGGTGGGCGGGCACGCCGCTCGTAGATCGCAGAGACCCGTGACGCCTGTGCGGCCTGGGCTGCGGCCGCGCCCGTGGGCGCGCTGCGTCACCGCAAACCCCTACGCGATCACCGGCGTGATCGTGGATCAGGCCGGCGCCATGCCGCCACCCCGCGCCGCGCCGCAACGCTTCCCCGCCGCACCACCGCGGTTGGTGGCCGATCTCGCTGGTGGCCCGTGGCACCCGCAGGGGTGCCGAGCCGACAGCATCGCCGCCGCCACCACCGCCGCACCAGATCTTCACCGCCTCCCGTCGCGCCGGGGCAAGATCTGAGGGCTTTGGTCGCTGGAGAGCCTGTCGCGGATGGACGTCGATCAAGATCGCTAGTCGGTGGATGGGGAGGTTCGCACTCCACGAACGCGGCCGGACCTCCGAGAGCCCGGCAGCCCGGTGGCCCGGCAGCCCGGTGGCCCGGCTTGGCGAGTCGCAAGTGTGAACGATTTTGGTCGTTCCGACGACCAAAATCCTCACTTCTTGCGGATCGCCAGGTGAAGCTGCGCCCCTTTTTCCATTCTTGAGGTGAATTGCTGAAGCTGCGCGGCGGTGCGGGCTCCTCGACGGGTTGCCGTGCCGGTGGGGTTCGCATTCCATCAGCGCGGCTCCGCCAAACCCATGCCGGTGACCCGGATCCGCAGCGGCCCAGAATTCTGCTACAGGCTCTGGAAACTGGAAACGACGGAAATCCTCAGATCTTCGAGCTACGGCTTCGAGCTGCCGTCTCCGCCGAAGCTCATCGTCGAATACGGGCCAGCGAGAGCTCTGGCGCTCGTAGGATCACAGCCGTGCTCGACGACCACGCAACCGGTTCGGACAGCTGCTATTCATGCAGGCAGGAGGCTTCGCTGGCCACCTTGCCGATCCGCGAGCGAATCCTGGTCGGTGCGGGATGGCGCGCGGCACACGCCGTCCGCTGCGCGCTTCCGGGCTGGCTGGTGCTCGTCGCCCGTCGGCACATCACCACGATCGCCGATCTGGACGCGGCCGCGGCCGCCGAACTCGGCGTTCTGTGCCGCACGCTGAGCCTGGCGCTGACCGAGGTGACAGGGTGCGCGAAAACCTACGTCGCGGCGTTTTCCGAGGCCCCGGGATTCGACCACCTGCACGTGCATGTCATTCCCCGGGCCCACGGCCTTCCCGTCGACGAGCGCGGCCCGTCGATCTTCCGATACCTGCGCGAGCCTTCGGCAGCCTGGGTGCCCGAGGCCGCGATGAACGACCTCGCCCGAGCGCTCTCCGCACAGGTCTCGGCCGCTCCGTAGGTCGAGTGGTCTGTTCCGTGACCTTCAGCGGTTACCCTTCAGCGGTTACGGAGCCGTTCCACGGCTCGGCGGTCCCGCTTGGTCGGGCGCCCCGTACCCCGATCACGCACCGCCATCAGCGGCTGGCGCTCCGGCGGTGGCGGGCTGTTGTCGAGGTAGCACTCCGCCGCGACGGCGGCGCCGACCCGCTTCGTGAGCACCTTGGTCACCACGACGACACGTTCGCGGCCGTCCTGCCGGAGCCGGACCTCGTCCCCGACCCGCACGGGCCGGGCCGGCTTCACCCGCTCACCGTTGAGCCGGACGTGACCACCCCGGCAGGCATCCCCCGCCATCGTTCGGGTCTTGACGAGCCGGACCGACCAGATCCAGATGTCAACCCGAGTGGTCCCTTCCTCGGACGTCATGGAGAGGATGCTACGAACCGACGGCGCGTTCTGGTGGCGGCCGGGCCGGCTACCCTTCGACGACGGCTGTTGAGGTCTGGCTGGCGCGGCGAGGGAGCACCGTCACGGCCGCGACCAGTGCGCCTGCCATGAGAACCAACGGCACGCCGAGGGTGGTGCGGCAGGCGGCCGCGAAGCCCGCGGCGACGTCGACAGCCGCCTGCGCCGGGCCTGTGCCTGGTACAGCGGTGTCAGATCCACCGCCGGTGTCTCCTCCGGCGAGCACCGCGGCGAGCCCCCGCGAGGCGAGGCCGGAGGCCAGCACGACCGAGGTCGCGGCGGTGCCGATCGACACGCCGACCTGGCTGGTGATGTTCAGCAGCGTGCTCCCCGACGGGGAGTCCCGATCATCGAGGTTACGCAGCGCGGTGGTGATGGTCGGCATGATCGTCGAACCGGCCCCGACACCCGTGACAGACATCGCGAGCATGAGCTGCCAGTACGGAGTGTCGGCGTCGAGCAGAAGCACCGCGGCGAGCAGCCCGGACGCCGCCAGGGTGATACCGAATCCGACGACCCGCGCCGGTTGCAGCCGATCGACGAGCCGGCTTGCCACCTGCAGCGAAAGTCCGGTGGCCAGAGCCTGCGGTATCCCGAGCATGCCCGTCTCCGCCGGGCTGAGCCCCCGTGCGACCTGCCAGTACAACGGCAGGACGAGCATCGATCCGAAGTAGGCCGACGAGAACAGCACCAGTGTGACCGCGCCGGAGGCGACCGCCCGCCGCCCCAGCAACGTGATCCGGACCAGCGGAGCCGGTGTCTTCAGGGCACGGACCACAAATCCGGCCACCATCGTGATGCCGACCAGGGCGGGCACGATCACGGAGCTGGACGCGACCGTTCCCAGCCGGCCGCTCTCGGCCAGCCCGAAGACGAACAGGGCCAGGCCGGGCGCGACCAGGGCGAGACCGGCGACATCAAGTCGTGGGCCGGTCGCACGATCACCGACAGCACCACTGGCCGCCGCGGCGGCACCACCCGCCGAGCCGGTGAAGGGGCGCAGCGCCCGCGCGGCAAGCAGCAGCGCGGCCAGGCCCACGGGCAGGTTCACCAGGAAGATCCATCGCCAGGAGATTTCGACCAGCCAACCGCCGACGGTCGGCCCCAGCACCGGCCCGACGAGCACCGGGAGCCCCAGCAGGCCCATCGCACGCCCCCGCCGCTCAGGGGGCGTCGCCCGCAACACGATCATCATCCCGACCGGTTGCACCAGGCCGCCGCCGACGCCCTGGAGCACCCGGAAGGCGATGAGCGATCCGATGTCCCACGCCAGCCCGCACAGCGCCGATCCCAGCACGAAGCCGCCGAGCGCACCGACGTACACGCGGCGGACCCCGAACCGGCCAACCAGCCAGGCGCTTGTCGGCACTGTCATCGCGAGAGCCAGCGTGTAGCCGGTCGAGACCCACTGGATCACCGGCAGCGAGACCTCCAGGTCCCGAGCCAGCGTCCGGATGGCCACGTTGATGATCGTGATGTCCAGGACGACGAGCAGACCGCCGAGGATCAGCGCGGCGAAGACCATCCGGGGCCGGATCCCGGCCGTTCCCGCGGACGAGGCACCACCCGCTCCGTCTCCCGATGTGTCCGGAGATGAAGCGGACCCGTCGTCCGCGCTCGGCGGCCTGGCTGGCAGCACGGCCACAGCTGTCTCCTCCCGCGAGGCCAGCGGGGAGGCCCCGGCCGGCACGTCAGTCGGGCCAGCCTCCTTCCTCAACCGAGGTTCAGGTCAAGCCGCCCTGATCAGCCCGCCGGCAGCTCAGCCCACCGGCAGCTCAGCCCACCGGCAGCAGCGGCCGGATGGCGGCGACGGTGCCGCCGTCGACCAGCAGGTCGGTGCCGCTGACGAAACTGGCGTCCTGGCCGAGCAGGAAGGCCGCGGCGGCGGCGATGTCGTCCGGGGTGCCGAGACGCTTCGCCGCGGACATCGACACCATCGTCCGCATCTGCTCCCCCGACTCCCCTGCCAGCTCCTCCTGGCCCATGGGGGTGGAGATGACCCCCGGGCTGATCGAGTTGATCCGTGCGCCGCGGTCCCCCCAGGGCCCGGCCGCGGCCTGCACCCGCACGATGTTGGCCCGCTTCGACTTGGAGTAGGCAGCACCCGGCGAGCCGAGGACGTCGGGTTCGAAGAAGGGCAGGGCGAGCAGCTCGTCCGTGGGTGTCACGGCGACGATCCGCTCCTCCTCCGGTGTGAGGCCGCCCATGTGGCCGGCCATGCTCGCGATGACGACTCCGGCACCGCCGGGGGCGACGACCCGGGCGAACTCGTCGAGCACCAGCGCGACGCCGAGCAGGTCGACCCGCAGGATCGCCTCGGTCGACGCCTGCGTCGGGGAGAGTCCGGCGGTGTGCGCGATCTGGGTCACCCGCCCGAGCCCGGCGGCGGTGTCGGCGAGCGCGGCCACCGAGTCACGGCTGGAGACGTCGACGACCTGGGTGACGACGTCCTGCCCTTCACCCAGCAGCACGTCGGCCACGCTGAGCGCGCCCTCGCTGACATCGGCCAGCAGGATCTTGCGGCCGTTGCCGATCCGGCGGGCGATCGCCCGCCCCATCCCGCCGACGCCGATGACGACAACGATGTCCCTGTCCACCTGACGACCTCCGTCTTGCCGCTCCCAGAACGGTGGGGACTATACGGCTGCGCCCCGTACGGTGCGGGGCTGGACGCCCGGCGCCGAACGACGGCCAGTCCGCGTGCGGAAGCCCCGCAGGTCAGGGGCCCGCCACCGGCAGCGGACGGGCCGTCGAACCAGCGCGGCGGGCCCGCAGGACGACGTCGTAGGCGTCGATCTCCCGCCCGTCCGGGGCGGTGAGGCGCCGTGGCCGGCGCTCCGCGACCTCGACGGCCCAGCCCGCGCCCAGCGAGGCGACGACATCGGCGGCGGTCCAGCCCGTCTCCGCCACCCCCGGTCGAGATGTCGGGATACCGAGGTCGTTCAGGTCGTGACCGACGACCAGCAGCGTTCCGCCGGGCGCGACGGCGGCCGCGAGGTGGGCGAACAGCGCCGGGCGGCGGGCCGGTGGCAGATGCAGGTAGTGCGCGGTGACCAGGTCGAACGTCCCCGGCGCTTCGCGCTCCGACAGGTCGATGTGCAGCCAGGTGATGTCATGCCCGAGCTCCTCGGCCGTCGCGGCCGCGCGGCTCAGCGCGAGGGTCGACAGGTCGGCGCCGGTCACCCTCCAGCCACGGGTGGCCAGCCAGAACGCGTCCCCGCCCTCCCCGGATCCGGCATCGAGCGCGGTGCCCGCGGGCAGCTCGGCGACCTCGGTGATCAGCACCGGATTCGGCCGACCGCTCCAGATCTTCGGCCGGGCCCGGTACCGCTCGTCCCAGGCCTCCTCGCTGAACTCGCTCTCCCAGTCGTGATCACTGTGCCCGTGCCCGTGCCCGTGGCCGTGCCCGTGGCCACGGTCGTGGTCGTGGTCGTGGTCGTGGCCACGGTCGTGGTCGTGGCGGTGCTCGTGGCCGGAACCGTTCGCCTGGCCGTCGCCGTGGCGGAGCCCCTGTCGGCGGGCGACCACCGCGCTGGCCGTGTCCTGCTCGATCAGATCGGCGTTCACGGCGGCCGCGGTGTTGAGGCCGGCCGCGGCGGCCACCAGAACCGGCGCCCGCAGGTCCGTGACGTTGCCCGTGACCCACACACCGGGCACCGCTGTCCTGCCGGTCGGGTCCGCCTCGATGTGGCTGCCCACCACGTGCTCACCCATCCGCAGGTCGACGGTCCCCAGACCCAGACCGGCAGCCAGGTCCGCCCGCGCGTTCATCCGCGCCTGCACGGCTACCGCCTGGCACGGTATGAGACGTCCGGACAGCAGCCGGACGCCCGCCAGCCGGTCGTCGACCACCTCCAGCGCCCCGACCTCGCCGTCCACGACGGTCACGCCGCTGACCGAGAGCCGTTCGGCGTCCTCGGCGCCGAGGGCGGGTGCGGTGTGGGTGAACAGCAGGATGTCCCGGCTCCACTGGCGCCACAGCAGGGCCTGGTGCACGGCCAGCGGACCGGTCGCCAGAATCCCGATCGTCTGGTCGCGGATCTCCCAGCCATGGCAGTACGGGCAGTGCACGACATCGCGCCCCCACCGCTGCGCCACCCCGGGCACCGGCGGCAGCTCGTCAACCAGGCCGGTGGCCAGGATCAGACGCCGGGCCCGAACGGCCCGCCGGTCGGACAGCACCACCCGGAAGCCGGGCTCGCCGCCTTCGCCGCCTTCGCCGCCCTCACCCAGCCGTTCAGCGGAGACCACAGGCGAGGTCACCACCTCGCCGCCGTAGCCGATGACCTCCCCGCGGCCGATGGCCAGCAACTCCCCCGGTGGCGTGCCTTCCCTGGCCAGGTAGGTGTGGACCTGTGTCGCGGGGGCGTTTCGCGGATCACCCGCGTCGACCACGAGCACCGCCCGGCGCGCCCGCGCGAGGGTGAGCCCCGCGCTCAGACCAGCCGGGCCCCCGCCCACGATCACCACGTCGTACGTCGCGTCCATCCCGCTCGCTCCTCGGATCCCTCGATGAGGGCGGTGCCAGCCAGGGACGACAACCGCCTGCCGGCGACCCTGCGCGAACGTCCACGGAGCTGACAAAAATCTTTGCCGAATCAGCAAACGAACGGGGTGGTGAGGTCGGTTGAGGACCGCGGGGGCCGGGCGCCCACCGGCGAGGCCGCGCCTAGACCGGATCCGCCGCCTCGACGGCAGCATCCACGGTGTCAGCCGAGCCAGCGGTGTCAGCCGAGCCAGCGGAGTCATCCCCGTCAGCGGAGTCATCCGCGCCGGCCGCGGTCGGATCCGTCCGGCCTCGGCGCGAGTCACGCATCAGTGGGAAGAGGACCACCTCTCGCAACGTCGGGGCGTCGGTGAGAAGAGCGATGAGCCGGTCGATGCCGATGCCGAGCCCCGACATCGGCGGCATGCCGTACTCCATCGCCTCGATGAAGTCCTCTTCGAGCATCATCGTCTCGTCGTCGCCGGCCGCGCGCAGCTCGGCCTGCTCCTCCAGCCGGCGGCGCTGCTCGACCGGGTCGACCAGCTCCGAGTAGGCCTTCACCAGCTCCCAGCCGTTGACCACCACCTGAAACATGTCCAGCTGGGACGGATCGGAGTCGCTGCGCCGGGCCAGCGGGACCAGCTCCGCCGGGTGGTGCAGCAGGAAACACGGCTGGATCAGATGCGGGCGGACGGTCTTCTTGTAGAGCAGGTCGACGAGCCCCGCGTAGGAGGCCGCATCGTCGACCTCGAGGCCGAGCTCGGCGATCCGCGCGCGCAGCGTCGGCAGATCACGAACGACCGTCAGGTCGATGCCGCTGTGCCGGGCGACCTCGGCGCGGTAGTCCAGCTCCGGCCATTCGGCGCCGAAGTCGAGCTTCACCCCGCCGTATGTGACCGTCCGGGACCCGAAGACGTCGTCGAGAACGGCGAGGATCATCTCCCGCACGAAACGCATGTTGTCGCGGTAGTCCCAGTAGGCCGCGTACCACTCGAGCATCGTGAACTCCTGCAGGTGCGAGGGGTCCATGCCCTCGTTGCGGAAGTTCCGGCCGAGCTCGTACACACGGTCCAGCGAACCGACGACGACCCGCTTGAGGAACGTCTCCGGCGAGATGCGCAGGTAGAAGTCCTCGCCCAGGGCGTTGTGATGCGTGATGAACGGCCGGGCGGCGGCTCCGGAGGCGGCCTCCTGCAGCATCGGCGTCTCGACCTCGAGAAAGTCGTTGTCGTCGAGGAAGCGACGGATGCGGGAGATGGTCCGGGCCCGGATGCGGAACCGTTCCCGGGAGTCGTTGTTCACCAGCAGGTCGAGGTAGCGGCGCCGTAGCCGGGCTTCGACGTTCGACAGGCCCAGCCACTTGTCCGGCAGAGCGCGCACCGTTCGGTTCAGCACGACGAGTTCGGACGCGCCGACCGTCCGCTCGCCGCGGCGGGTGGTGTAAAGCTTCCCGGTGACGCCGACGAAATCGCCGATCTTGACGGCGCGGGCCCATTCCTGGAAGGTGTCGACGCCCAGTTCGTCACGCGAGAGCGAGACCTGGACACGCCCGGCACGGTCCTGAATGTGCCCGAAGACCAGGCCGCCCATCCGCCGCCACAGCACGACACGGCCGGCGAGGCGAACGACCTCGCCGTCCTCGGCGGCGCCGGCGGCGGCGGTCACCGAGTCGGTGCGATACCCGGAACGGGGACCGGCTGTGAACTCGTCCGTCGCCATGCACAACACCCTTTTGCGAGAGGTTCCGAGAGGTTCGCTGCCCGGGGGAACCCGGACGTCGTCACGGCCCGACGCCTCCGCGGGAGCGCCGACGGCCCGCACCCACAAGCCTACTGGCCGCCTCCTCCCTGCCCGTGTTCCGTGTCCGCGGCGGCTGGAATCACCCGGCCTCCGCGACGGCCTGCGCGAACTGGGCCTGGTAGAGCCGGGCGTACGCCCCTTCCGCCGCCAGCAGGCTGGCGTGGTCGCCCTGCTCGACGATCGCACCGTTCTCCATGACGAGGATCGTGTCGGCGTCACGAATGGTGGACAGCCGGTGGGCGATGACGAAGGCGGTGCGCCCGTGACGCAGCCGGGACATGGCCCGCTGGATGAGGACCTCCGTCCGGGTGTCGACCGAGCTGGTCGCCTCGTCCAGGACGAGGATCAGCGGCTCGGCGAGGAAGGCGCGGGCGATGGTGATGAGCTGCTTCTCGCCGCCGCTGACGCCGACGCCCTCGTCGTCGAGCACGGTGTCGTAGCCGTCGGGCAGCGTGCGCACGAACCGGTCGACGTGCGCGGCACGCGCCGCCTCGACGACCTGCTCGTGGGTGGCGCCCTCGGCGCCGTAGGCGATGTTCTCCGCGATCGTCCCGCCGAACAGCCAGGTGTCCTGCAGGACCATGCCGATGGAGGAGCGCAGGTCGGCCCGGGACATCCCCGCGATGTCGGCGCCGTCCAGCGTGATCCGCCCGCCGGTGACCTCGTAGAACCGCATCAGCAGGTTTATGAGGGTGGTCTTGCCGGCGCCGGTCGGGCCGACGATGGCGACGGTGTGGCCCGGTTCCGCGACGAGCGACAGGTCGTCGATCAGCGGGTTGTCCGGCTCGTAGCGGAAGGAGACGTGCTCGAACGCGACCCGGCCGCGGGTCTGCTCCGGTATGGCGGGCACCAGCGGGTCGGGCTCCTGCTCGGCGGCGTCGAGCAGGTCGAAGACGCGCTCCGCCGAGGCGACCCCGGACTGCGCCATGTTCGCCATGCTGGCCAGCTGCGTCAGCGGCTGGCTGAACTGCCGCGAGTACTGGATGAACGCCTGGACGTCACCGATGGACAGTGACCCGGAGGCCACCCGAAGGCCACCGACCACCGCCACCAGCACGTAGTTCAGGTTGCCGATGAACATCATCGCCGGCTGCATGAGGCCGGAGATGGACTGGGCCCGCCAGCTCGCCTCGTAGAGCCGCTCGTTGTGCTCGCGGAAGATCTCGGCGGCCTCGTCCTGCCGCCCGAACGCCCGAACCAGCATGTGCCCGGTGTACATCTCCTCGATGTGACCGTTGAGCTGCCCGGTCGTCTTCCACTGCTTCACGAACTGCGGCTGGGCGAGCTTGCCGACCCGTGCGGTCACGAAGATCGACACCGGTACGGTGACGACCGCGATCAGCGCGAGCAGCGGGGAGATCCAGATCATCATCGCGAGCACGCCGATGATGGTCAGCACCGAGGCGAGGATCTGGGAGAAGCTCTGCTGCAGGGTCTGGCCCAGGTTGTCGATGTCGTTGGTGACCCGGCTGAGCACCTCGCCGCGCTGGCTGCGGTCGAAGTACCGCAGCGGCAGCCGCGTGATCTTCACCTGCACCTCGGCCCGCAGGTCGCTCAGCATCCGCTGCAGGGCCATGTTCACCATGCGGGCCTGCGCGACGGCGCAGGCCGTGGCGACCAGGTAGACGATCAGCACGGCCAGCAGCACCAGCCCGATCGCCGCGAAGTCCATTCCCTTCCCGGGGGTCACATCGACGGAGGCGAGCAGGTCGGCCTGGGTACCGTGCCCCTCGGCCCGCAGCCGT
Organism: Parafrankia sp. EUN1f; assembly: GCF_000177675.1. Lineage (GTDB taxonomy): Bacteria > Actinomycetota > Actinomycetes > Frankiales > Frankiaceae > Parafrankia. The sequence goes on along the minus strand of NZ_ADGX01000047.1, from coordinate 14,697 downwards.
GCGATCGCCTCGGCCTTCGTCGTGCCCGCGGGCAGCCGCGAGCTGAGCAGGCCGGCGAACACCAGATCGGTGGCGTGCCCGAGCAGCCGCGGCCCGGTGACGGTGAGGCCGACGCTGATCACGGCGAGGATGACCGCGGGCACCAGCAGGCCCCGCTGGCGGCTCAGCAGCCCGAACAGCCGCCTGGTCGAGGCGGCGAAGTCGCCGGCCTTCTCTCCGCCGCCGCCCATGAAACGGGCGGGGCCGACCATCGGGCGGGGGCCACCCGCCGGTGGACGCGTCATGCCGCCGCTTCCTCCTCGGTCAGCTGTGAGAAGACGATCTCCTGGTAGGTCGGGTTCTCGGCCAGGAGCTCATGATGGGTCCCGGTACCGACAATCTCACCGTCCTCCAGAACGATGATCTGGTCGGCGTCCCGGATGGTCGCCACCCGCTGGGCGACGATCAGTTTCGTGGCGTCGGCGGTCTCCCGGGCCAGCGCGGCACGCAGCCGGGCGTCGGTGGCGTAGTCCAGCGCCGAGAACGAGTCGTCGAACAGGTAGATCTCCGGGCGCCGGACCAGCGCCCGGGCGATCGCGAGGCGCTGGCGCTGGCCGCCGGAGACGTTGGTGCCGCCCTGGGCGACCCGGGTCGCAAGCCCGTCCGGCATCGCGGTGACGAACTCCCGGGCCTGGGCGATGTCGAGTGCCCACCACAGGTCGTCGTCGGTGGCCTCCGGGTTGCCGTAACGCAGGTTCGACGCGATCGTGCCGGTGAACAGGTAGGGCTTCTGCGGGACGAGCCCGACCACCCGGGCCAGCAGCGCCGGGTCGAGCTCGCGGACATCCACACCGTCGATCAGGACGGCTCCCTCGGAGACGTCCGACAGCCTGGGGACGAGGCCGATCAGGGTGGACTTGCCGCTGCCGGTGCTGCCGATGATCGCCACGGTCTGCCCCGGGCGAGCCGTGATGTTGACTCCGCGCAGCACCGGCTCCTCGGCGCCCGGGTAGCGGAAGCCGACGCCCCGCAGTTCCAGCTCACCATGCCCGGCCAGCTCCCGCACGGGCTGCACGGGCGGGGCGAGCGTGGACTCCGTGTCCAGGACTTCCTGGATGCGCTCCGCGCACACCTCGGCCCGCGGGAGCATCGCGAACATGAAGGTCGCCATCATCACCGCCATCAGGATCTGCATCAGATAGCTGAGGAACGCGGTCAGTGCGCCGACCTCCATGCCGCCGCTGGCGATGCGGTGCGCGCCGAACCAGATCACCGCGATGCTGGAGATGTTCACCACCGCCATGACCAGCGGGAACATCAGCGCCATGAGGCGCCCGATGCGCAGCGAGACGTCCGTGAGCTCGGTGTTGGCGGTGGCGAAACGCTGCTTCTCGTGCCCGTCCCGCACGAAGGCCCGGATCACCCGCAGACCGGTGATCTGCTCGCGCAGGATCCGGTTCACCTCGTCGAGGCGGTCCTGCATACGGCGGCCGAGCGGCGCCATACGCCGGACGATCAGGACGACCGTCGCCGTCAGCATCGGCACGATCACGACAAGGAGCAGCGAGAGCTTGGCGTCCTGGTGCACGGCCAGCGCGATCCCGCCCAGGCACATGATCGGCGCTGAGATCATCATGGTGAACGCCATCAGCACGACCATCTGGACCTGCTGGACGTCGTTCGTCGCCCGGGTGATGAGCGACGGCGCCCCGAACCGCCCGACCTCGCGCGCCGAGAAGGACTGGACCCGGGCGAACACGGAGGCACGAAGATCGCGGCCGATGCCCATGGCGGTGCGCGCGCCGAACAGGACCGCGGCGGCCGAGCAGGCGGCCTGCACCAGCGTCACCCCGAGCATCAGCCCGCCGAGGCGGAAGATGTAGCCGGTATCGCCCGGGACGACCCCGTTGTCGATGATGTCCGCGTTCAGCGTCGGCAGGTAGAGCATGGCCAGCGTGGCCGTGAACTGCAGCGCCACCAGCAGGGACACCAACCGTCGGTAGGGGGCGAGATGACTCCGCAGAAGTCTGACAAGCATGTGATCTCCGTCGGCGAATAGTCCCGGTCGGCGGCCACCGCAGCCAACTGGAACTGTACGACCGGTACGCGCAGGTCGATCGGATCCGTGAGTTCGACCGATACGGAGAGTACGACCGTTTTCGCGGCCACGGCGACGTGGCGACCTCAACCGGCCGGAGTCGGCCCGCTCGGCGGACCCGGCCGACGGCTGGCGGCCGGCAGGTTCCGGACGGATCAGGAAATGAGTCGGCCCCGGCCCGAGCAGCCCCGCCTCCGGCAACGGGAGGCGTCGGCTGCCCGGGACCGGGGCCGATCAGATCGCGACGTCAGCGACGCTCGAGGAACCAGGAGACTCCAAGAGCCACTGCCAGGACCACACCGACGATCAGCAGACCGCCGAACGTGTAGAAGCCCACCGTCTTCACCAACGCGACGAAGATCGGTAGCGCGGCCGCAAGCAGGAAGATCCCGCGGCTGCGTACCGGAGTGTTGAGAAGGGTGGTGATCTTGCGCGGCCAGCTCTCCCGCGCCACGTTGAGATCATCAATCATGATCGGAATCGCCCTGATGGTGGACCAGGTCAGCGCGACGAACGCGATCGCCAGGCCCCACCCGTACAGGAAGCCGAGACCCCGCCCGAACGCGTCGAACGACGAACCTGCTCCGACCACCGTGATCGCCAGCGGGATGTACCAACCGGTCGTGCGGTCCTGCCGGGCCTGCCCGGCGAACCGGCGGGCCTGCGCGAAGCGCTCTCCCTGCCAAGCGCCGTCACCTGGGTTCATGTTGACCATCGACCTTTCCTCCTTCGACGGCCCCCAGTCCGTCCTGACCCGCTGAACTCCCCACAGCCCGCGACGCCCGGACATCGCGGGCCGTGCACCCCCGGTTGCAGGTGCGCACCTTCGCATCGTCCATCAGAACCGGCCGCCATCGCGGCCGGATCCGCCACCTTGGGAGGAACCCGCAAGTACCTGACCTGATTGCCCGAATTCCACCAACCTGGACACACCCATTATCACGGATACCCACCCGCAGCCGACCTGCATCCGCCGATCATCACAATCCAGGATGGCCCGGCGGCCACCCAGGTGACATCCGCTTCCAGCGACGGCCACCCAGGGGACATCCACACGAAGTGCTCGAAATGGCACCCTCCGTGGCTGCTATGGAACCTGGCAGCGCGGCGCGGCGCGCTCACACCGCGGAGCCGGTAGGAAATACCGGATCGGGGCTGGCATGAGAGAGGCGTCGCCCATGAAGCGCTCCGTCCGCAACCTACGCAGAACCGTTCTGGCGATCCTCGCCGCCGGATCACTCGCGCTGCTCACCACCGCGGCCGGCTGCCAGCCGGGAGAGCCCTGCCCGTATCCGCCCGGCAAGCACCGGAGCCACTGCTGATCCGACGCGACACCGCTCCGTCGCGTCCGTCGCGTCGGTCGCACCGGTCGGCGGCGTCCGCCTGACGCCTCCGACCGCGCGACGAACCCATCACATCGGCCGGAATCCGGACCCGCGATCCGGATTCCGGGTTTTCACTCCGCATCGGGACGTATACGGTCGCACCCCGCGATCCGTAGCTTTCGGCCCGAGCGAGGTTCAGCGATGCGACGTCCTTTCCGCCCTGCCATCGGTATTGCGACGGCCGCGTGCGTGGCGGTCCTGGCTGCGAGCTGTACCAGTGACGGGTCATCCGACGGTCGCACAGCCACCGACCCGGGTACGTCGACGGCGGCCGCGGCCCCGCCGACGACGCGGGTCGCCGTTCCCGGCGATACCTGGGAGACGGTGGATCCGGCCGAGGTCGGTCTCGACCCGGCAAAGCTCAACGAGATCGCCGGCACCGCGGAGCGGGGCAAGTCAACCTGTTTACTGGTATCCCGAAACGGGAAAATCGCCGGCGAATGGTACTTCCGGGGCAGCACGCCGAGCACTGCCAGCGCGGTGTATTCCGTGACCAAATCGCTCACCTCCACACTGGTCGGCATCGCCCAGGACGACGGTGACCTGCGGCTGGACGACGCCGCCGCCACCTGGATCCCCCAGTGGAAGGGCACGGAGTCCGAAGCCGTGACCATCCGTGACCTGGTCAGCAACGACTCGGGCCGGCAGTGGAGCCTGAAGATCGACTACGAGGACCTGATCCGAGCCCCGGACAAGACCGCGTTCGCCGTGGCGCTGCCGCAGGAGAAGGAGCCCGGGCAGGTCTGGGCCTACAACAACTCGGCCGTCCAGACGCTCGAGGAGGTGCTGCGCACAGCCACCGGTGAGGAGGTGACCGACTTCGCCCGTGAGCGGCTCTTCGAGCCGCTCGGCATGGACGACAGCCGGATGACGACCGACACGGCCGGCAACACCCTGACCTTCATGGGGCTGCAGTCGACCTGCCGTGACATCGCCCGGCTGGGATATCTGATGTTGGCGCATGGAAGCTGGAACGGCGATCAGATTGTCTCCGGCGACTGGGTCGACGCGGCCACCGGGACCTCTTCGACAGAGATGAACGCAGCCTACGGATATCTTTGGTGGCTCAATCGCGAAGGTGTTCTCGCCCAGCCGCTCGCGGCTTCCGACATTTCCGCCGCAGCCGATACGACAAAGAAGAACGGGCGTCTCGTGCCGGGCGCCCCTGCGGACATGTTCTGGGCAATCGGGCTCGGAAACCAGATCCTGCAGATCGATCCCGGGTCGGGAACAGTCGTGGTGCGCCTGGGGACTCCCGAGGCCCGACCAGTACCGCCGACATTCGGCACCGCGGAAGCGGCCCGGGTCGTGACCGAAGCACTTGTCGGCTGATCCTTCTCCATCGTCGACTCGGACCAGCGGCGTCCTCGGTCGTACCGTGAGATGAAAAAGATCACTCATTCGATCAGGGTGGATCAGCCGCGCCAAGGAACGCCGCTCCCCGAGCAGGGAGCGGAGTTCCAGGATCGACACAATCACGATGCGGAGCACGAGAACGTTCTTCGGCCGTGGTTCGGCGGCACCCACGGCACAGCGAACCGACGAACCCACGACAAACCCACCGGGACTGCGACACCGCCGACACGACCTGGGCCCTCACCCTGGACCGGCCAGCACCGGCCGGTCCAGCATCGGCACCGCCGCCACCACGACGCCCGTCGTCAGCACGGCACCGTCTCGATCCGACCAGCTGCGACAGTTGCGCCGACGCCGATCATCGAGCGCTCCGGTTGCGCCGGCCTTCCGCGACACAGGCACCCGCCGCGACCGACCCGAAGTTTTCTCGGTCAGCTGGTTGTGCGAACTTGCCGCGCATCTCGCCACCCAGTTTCCTCGTCCCCCAGAGCCCACCGGCAACAGGCCGCCGCTCGGAAAAGGGGTAAAGGAGATGCGGGAGCGCTTACACGGCGACGCGACCAGGAGTCGCACTTCACGCCGCGCGAACGAGGCCGACCCGGCACCAGCTAACCGGCCCCGCGGACCGCACAAGGGACCACGCTTCACCAGGCATGATCGTTCGCTGTACAACGAAACCGCGCAGATTCAGCGCGCGTCCGCATCAGGCGCACCTGAGCCGTATCATGCGCAACAATCAGAGTGGGTCGCCGGGGAACGTGCCCGTCCCACCGCCCCACCGCCCGATGCGCCGAGAGCACGCGGGCGAACGAAGCAGAGAGAGGATCCGCGCAGTGCCGCGAACTCGCCCGCCGGCCGACATGCCGCCCCTCGCCCGGACGGGGTGTGGGTGACTCTCGCGGGGGCCCGCCCCAAAGGGCCGCGCGCAGACCTCAAGGACGGGCCGCAGAAAGTACTTCTGACGCGCTTAAATGAACTGAACAACCCCTATCGCGTCAGTTACGAAATGGTTGCGCGCGAGCTCTGGGCCGACACGGATCCCTCGAAGATCCAGAGGTCGCGGACCAGGGACCTGAGCCGCCAGTTCCGCGGCGAGAAGGCGATCGAGTGGCAGGTCGTCGAGATCTACGTCCACCTGCTGTTCCCCGACCCCGGCCCCGGCACGGAGCGTTCTGAGCTTCTGGAGCACCTGCGCCTGCTCCATGCCGAGGCGTTCGGCCAGACCGTCGCGCCCGACGGCCAACCCGCGCCGGAGGCCGACGAGCCCGTGATCGACGCAGCGTACGTCGCGGAGCTCTCACGGCAGCTCGACGAGGCCCGCACCCGAGCGGCCTTCGCGACCGCGCTGCTGGTCATCGTCCAGGCGGAGAACACCGCTCTGAGGGGCCGCGGTCGGTCCTTCGACTGGTTCGGCACCACGGCGCGAGCCGATCAGCCCGCGCCGCCCAACCGCACGCGACGGCGAGCGACAGCTTCGGGCTCGGGCTCGGGCTCGGGCGGCAGAGTCCAGACCGATCCGATCCCAGCCGCCGGCTCCGACGCCAGCTCGATCGACCCGGTCACCGCGCCCATCGCCCGCAGGCAGGCCTACCGGGCCGCGCAACGCCGCCGCTCCGGCTCACCCGCTGGGTCCGGCGAGGCACTGCCGCCCGGGCACCGAGCGGCCTCGGCGAACCCGGTGGTACCGACGCCGTCCACGAGCTACTCACTCGCGGCGCTGACCCGCTACCGGCCGGCACCCGCGTCGCCTCGGCGCCTGCCCGGCACCGAGGTCCCGCCCGACGATCTGGGGCCTGACATCCTGGTCGGGCGGGAGAAGCGGCGCCGCGGTCGGCCACGATGAGGCGCTGACACCGCCTGGTCGGCCGGGGGTGAGGGTGCGCGTCGACGCCGGCCGGCCCGCGGACCGCCGATCCGGCGGCCGTCCCGGGCCATCCGGCACAGCCTCGGGCCGCCCGATGGGCTGCCGGACAGCCCAAGGCCGCCGGCGGCAGCGGCTGGGCTCGCTGGGCTAGAGGAGCGAGATCCCTGCGGACCGCTGCTCCAGGGCCAGCAGATGGCGCTTGCGTTCCAGGCCACCGCCGTACCCGGTCAGGCTGCCGTTCGAGCCGATCACCCGGTGGCAGGGCACGATGATGCTGATCGGATTCCTGCCGTTGGCGAGCCCGACAGCGCGGGACGCCCGCGGCTGGCCGATCCTGCGGGCGAGCTCCCCGTACGAGATGGTCTGGGCGTACGGGATGTCGCGCAGTGCCGACCACACCTCCCGTTGGAACTCCGTGCCGGCTGGGCGCAGCGGCAGGTCGAAGATCGTCCGTCGGCCGGCGAAGTACTCGGCGAGCTGATCGGTCGCCGCTGCGAAGGCGGAGTCGTCCCGGTCGCCGAACCATGCGGGGTCGGGCACGTGACGCCCGCCGTCCATGAAGAGGCCGACGATGGCGCCATCCCGGCCCACCAGGGTGATCGGACCGATCGGACTGTCCACAACGGTATGGGTACGCCCGGCGGCGTCCGGTAGCGCAGCCCGGGCCGGAGACATCACCTGAAGTGGATGCTCTGGTACTTGCGCGTCACGGATCACGAATGGTCCCCTTCCCTCGGCGGCATCATGTTGATCGGATGGTTCAGCGCTGCCCACAGGTACTGGACGGCGTACGCTCGCCAGGGGCGCCAGGCCGCGGCTCGCCGCAGCAGCGCGGCCGGGGTGGCCGGCAGGCCGATCCGTTCCGCCCCGCGCCTTACGCCCAGGTCTTCGAGCACAAATGCGTCCGGGTCACCGAGCGCGCGCATGGCGATGGTCTCAATCGTCCAGGGGCCGATGCCGGGCAGGCCCGCCAGGGCCGATCGGGTCCGTGACCAGTCGCCGCCCTCGTCGAGCTCGGCCTCCCCGGACACAAGCGCCGCGACCAGAGCTGTGAAGGCCCGCCGGCGCCCCGCCGGCACCGCCGGAGCCGGCCCGTCCGCCAGGTCGGCGACCGTCGGCCACAGGTGGGTGAGCCCGCCATCCGGATCATGGATCGGCTGCCCGGCTGCCCGGACGAGGCGCCCCGCGTGGGTGCGCGCCGCGGCGACCGACACCTGCTGCCCGAGGACCGCGCGCAGCGCGAGTTCGGCCGGATCGACGGTCCGGGGAATCCGCCGGCCCGGGGCCCGCGCGACGAGCGGGGCCAGGTGCGGGTCGGTGCACAGGTGCGCGTCGACCGCCGTCGGATCGGCGTCCAGGTCGAGCAGGCGGCGACAGCGTGCGATGACGAAACCGAGATCCCGCATGTCGCTGAGCGCGAGCCGGCAGGCGATGTGGTCGGGCAGCGGGCGCAACGCGACGATGGCGTGCCCGTGCGGGGTCCGCAGCGTCCGCCGGTAGGCTCCGTCCCGCCATTCCTCGACGCCGGGTACCGCGGTTGCGACAAGATGCCCGAACAGGCTGTCCGGGTGCAACGGAGCTCGGAACGGCAGCCTGACCGTGATCGTCGCAATGAGGTCCGAACCACCGGCCGAACCATCGGCCGACGCCGCGGACACAGCCCGAGCAGGCTGAGCCCGAGCGGACACAGCCCGAGCGGGCACAGCCGGGCCCGACAGCGCCCGCCGCCGCAGATCGCCCGGAGCGAGGGCGAAGATCTCGCGCACCGTGCCGTTGAAGGCGCGGATGCTGCGGAACCCGGCGGCCGTCGCGACGTCCCCCATGCTCATGGTCGTGGTCTCCAGCAGCAGCCGGGCGGTCTGTGCACGCTGGGCGCGGGCGAGGGCGAGCGGCCCGGCACCGAGCTCGGCCAGCAGCTGCCGCTCGAGCTGGCGGGGGCTGTACCCGAGCCGGGCGGCGAGCCCCGGCACACCGGCCCGGTCGACGACACCGTCGGCGATCAGCCGCATGGCCCGGGCGACCACGTCGGCGCGGTGGTTCCAGGCAGGCGAGCCGGGGCTCGCGTCGGGCCGGCACCGCTTGCAGGCGCGGAAGCCGGCGCGCTGGGCTGAGGCCGCCGTCGGGTGGAAACGCATGTTCTCGACCCGCGGCGCTCTCGCCGGGCAGCTGGGCCGGCAGTAGATGCCGGTGGAGGTGACCGCGACGAAGAACCACCCGTCGAAGCGGGCGTCGCGGGACCGCACGGCACGCGCGCAGAGCTCGGGATCACGATGCGGCGCGGCCGAGTCGCGACCGCCCAGGCTCCACACCGTGGCCGCGGCGGCGTTCGGCAGCTCGCCGGCGCCAGCCGGCTCGCCGGGCTTTCCGGTGTGGGCCAGTTGTTCGGTGTGGGCCAGTTTTCCGGTGTGGGCCAGCTCGCCGGGTTCTCCGGTGTCAGGCAGCTCGTCGGTGGCGGGCACCTGTCCAGGATTCGCGTGCGGGACCGGCCAGGTCCAGCGAGAATCCGACATCACGCCGGATCGGCGACGCCCCCGCTGTCAGCTCGCGGCGCAGGCGCGCGGCAGCGTCGTCGCGGCGAACTCGCCCGCCGACACCGGCTCGCCGAACAGGTGGCCCTGGCCGAGATCCGCGCCGAACGCACGCAGCGCGGCCGCCTGTTCGGAGGTCTCGATGCCTTCGGCGGTCACCGAAAGCCTGAGCTTGCGCGCGAACTCCACGATCGCCTCGACGAGGTGGTCGTCCCGGCTGGGTTCGGTGCCCTTGCCGAGCTTCGCGACGAACAGGCCGGCGAGCTTCAGGCCACGCACCGGCATCGTCGAAAGGTAGGCGAAGTTCGACCAGCCGGTGCCGAAGTCGTCGATGACTATGCGGACACCGAGCGCGTTCAGCTCATGCAGTGCGCCGACCTGCCTGCCTCCGGAATCCATCAGGACGCTCTCCGTCAGCTCCAGCTGGAGGCGCTGCGCGGGGAGCCCGGTCCGGGCCAGGATGCGCTCGACCACCTTGACCAGGCCCGGTTCCCGCAGCTGGCGGCCGGAGAGGTTCACGCTGACGAACATGTGCGCGGGCCAGTCTCGCGCGACCTCACAGGCGCGTTCGAGCACCCACTGCCCGAGCTCGACGATGAAGCCGGAGTCCTCCGCCAGGTCGATGAACTCCCCCGGGCGGGTGGGGCCGAGGTGCGGGTGGTCCCATCGCAGCAGTGCCTCGGCGCCAGCCATCGTGGCATCGCGAAGGTCGACGATCGGCTGGTAGGCCAGGGAGAACTCGCCCCTGGCCAGGCCCGGGCTCATCGAGCGGGACAGCAGGCCCCGGGTGGCCTCCCGGGTTCCCCGGTCCGGGTCGAAGGCCGTCCACTGGTTCTTTCCACCGCGCTTCGCCCAGGTCAGGGAGGCGTCGGCCGCGGCGACCAGGTCACCGGGACGGGTGTCGGCGACGGCCATCTCAACGACACCGATGCTGCAGGTAATCGGAAGATCACGTTCATCCACGCGGATGGGGTCGCGCAGCGCGGCCAGGCACCGGCGGGCGATTGCGGTGATCTCGTCGAGCCCGGCGCTGTCGGGCACGAGAATGACGAACTCGTCTCCGCCCATCCGCGCCACGGTGGGCACCGACCCGGGCGCGGCGACGACTCGGTCCAGGCGGCGGGCGACCTCGACCAGGAGCTGGTCACCCGCTTCGTACCCGAAACCCTCGTTGATCATTTTGAACCGGTCGATGTCGAGGAAGCAAAGGCCGATCCGGGCCGAGGGCCCGGCCTCCCGGAACGCGGTCTCCAGCCGGTCGAGGAACGCCGCCCGGTTCGCCAGCCCCGTCAGCGGGTCGTGCCGGGCGTGAAAACGGACCTCTTCCTGCAGGCGGTGGCGCTCGGTGATGTCCTCGAGCGTCGCGACGCCGAACCACCCGCCCGCGCCGGCTCCGGCCTGCGTTGTCGACAGGGTCATCACAACCCACATCGGCGTCCCGTCCGGCCGGAGAATGCGGCATTCCCCCCGGGAACGGCCGTGCCGAGCCTCCTGCCACAGCCGGGCGACTATTTCCCGATCCGCCGGATGGACGATCTCGTGCAGCGGCCATGACACCGGCGGGCGATGCGTGGACAGGCCGAGAATGTCCAGGGCGACGTCACTCGCCTCGAGTATCCGGCCGGCGCGGTCGACTACGAGCACACCCAGCGCGGCGCCGTTCACGATGGCGTTGAGCCTGCTCTGGGAAATGCGGCGTTCCCGTTCGGCACGCACCAGGGCCCCACGGTCGGCGCGGCGCAGCGCGGCCTGACCGTCCCGGGCGCGCTCACGCAGCGACTCCGTGTGGCCCCGGACGAGCTCACCGAGCAGGTCCATGATCCGCTCGTTCGGCAGGCTCCGCGCCGGTGACCCGTACGGTTGGGCCAGGTGGCGCCCCAGCAGGGCCACCGTGCGCCCCAGGGCCTCGCCGGACGCCACCTGGCCGTACGCAAGCCTGGCGCCGACGTCATAGCCGACCTCGGGCTGGCAGGAATCGCCGCGCACCGCCCGGAGCAGCTCGGCAGCGAGGCCCGCGAGCCAGGCTCGGGCGTCCGCGACGGCGAGCGGCAGGAGATCGACCGCGGTGATCTCGGCGAACCATCGGTCCGCCAGGTCCGCCGTCTCGGTCTCGATCGTCACCGGATACCTCAGTCCCGCCCGTGGAGTACCGCTTCCGCGTCGCCACTCATTCACTGAAACCGTGCACTCACATCGCGTTATCATTTGGGCAAAACAGTCCATTCCGCCAACGCCGCAAACCGTACTCCAGTCTGCGCGGCCTGGGCGGGCGGCAGCCCATACGCGCCAGCGCCACGATTGCCAGGCCGCCATCGTTTGACGACCCAGGAACGGGGCATCCAGCCACCGCGACCACGCCCGAAAGCACCATGAGGCCGGCACCACCACGCTTTGCCTGTGAGGAGTGCCACCCCACCCGACACTCGAGACCCCGGACGGCCCACCGGAAAGGCATGAAGGAGACGGAAAGAGCGGCCCCGCGGCTACTGCCGGGCGGTCGCCGTGGCCAATCATAGCGGCACCCAACCCTGGTGACCGTGGTAATGCGTAACTGGTGACCGAAGCCCCGTCCGGGCAGGTCCGTCCGGGGAAGGATGTCCGGGCCGGTCGGAGCCACCGAAACTGGTTCACCATCAACACCGGACTTCCCGGCGGCCCCGCCGCAATCCAGCGACAGCGCCGACATCCGGGCACTGACGCCCGCGGCGCCGGTCAACTCCCACGGGTTCCCGCAGCGGGCGGAGCAGAGAGGCGGCGATAGGGGTGCGAATCCTACTCAACGTGATCTGGCTGGTGCTGTGCGGAGTCTGGCTGGCGATCGGCTACACGCTCGCAGCCTTGATCTGCTTCATCCTCATCATCACGATTCCGTTCGGCATCGCCTCGCTGCGAATGGCCAACTACGCACTGTGGCCGTTCGGGCGTCGAGTTGTCGACAAGCCGACAGCTGGAAACGCCTCACTGATCGGCAACATCCTGTGGATCCTGTTTGCCGGCTGGTGGCTGGCGCTCGGCCATCTGACAACCGGGGTCGCACTCTGCCTGACGATCATTGGCATACCGTTGGGTTTGGCCAACTTCAAGCTCATCCCGATATCGCTGCTTCCCCTCGGAAAGGACATCGTCCGCATCGAGGACGGCGACCAGGACCATTACGGCGCGTCCTTCAGCCGGTAACAGCGCGCTACCAGCCGCGGCTGATCCGCCCGACCCGGTTCCCCTGCGCCATAGATTTACCCAAATCCCGCGAAGTTCCACTTCCTGCGCACAATCCCCCTTGGGTTCCATCTTCGCGCTGCGCCATGTAAAACCAGGGGGCAGCCGCGCTGTTGGCGGCGGCCGAGAACCCGACGGAGCCGGCAAGTATGACGGCCGGCGTGGAAGCCGTACGCACCTAAGCCGTACGCACCCAGCCATGCCCGGCACCGGCCTACCGGTGTCTCCGGCGAGTTCCCGTGTCGGCCGGCGTCCGGGCGGCGAATCGGGGAGGCCACCGGTAGCGTCGTCCGTGTCACCTTCGGTGACGATCGGTCATCCGAACGATCGCCCGAACGGTCGGCGCGGATCCTCGGTGAGGGGGCGGGCCATGGACGTGTACGACGACATCACCGATCTGGTCGGTGGCACGCCGCTGGTGCGGCTGACCCCGACGATCGCCGAGACCACTACCCCCGTGCTCGGCAAGCTGGAGTACCTCAACCCGGGCGGCTCCGTGAAGGACCGCATCGCCCTGTCCATGGTCGCCGCCGCCGAGCGGGAGGGCCGGCTCCGCCCCGGCGGGACGATCGTCGAGCCGACCAGCGGCAACACCGGCGTCGGCCTCGCGATGCTCGCGGCGCGGCGCGGCTACCGGTGCGTCTTCACGATGCCCGACAAGATCAGCGAGGAGAAGCGGGCCGTTCTGCGGGCCTACGGCGCCGAGGTGATCGTCTGCCCGACGGCCGTCACGCCCGAGGATCCCCGCTCCTACTACTCCGTCGCGCGCCGGCTCGAGCGGGAGACGCCCGGGGCCTGGAGCCCCGACCAGTACTCCAACCCGCAGAACCCGGCGGCGCATGAGGCCACCACCGGTCCAGAGATCTGGCGTGCCACCGACGGCCGGGTCACCCATTTCGTGGCCGGCATCGGCACCGGTGGCACGATCAGCGGAATCGGCCGCTACCTCAAGCGGGTCAGCGGCGGCACCGTCCAGGTGATCGGCGCCGATCCGGAGGGTTCGGTCTACTCCGGCGGCAGCGGCCGGCCGTACCTCGTCGAAGGCGTCGGTGAGGACATCTGGCCCACGACGTACGACAAGTCCGTGGTCGACCGGGTGGAGGCGGTGAGCGACCGCGACTCCTTCCTGATGACCAGGGAGCTCGCTCGCCGGGCTGGAATCCTCGTCGGTGGTTCCTGCGGGCTGGCGGTCATCGCGGCGATCCGGGTCGCCCGCGAGCTCGACGCCGCCGCGACCGCGGACGGCTGTGTGGTGGTGCTGCTGCCCGACTCCGGCCGCGGGTATCTCTCCAAGATTTTCAACGACGAGTGGATGTACGACAACGGCTTCCTCGACCCGCCCTCGAACGAGCCGACCGTCGCCGCCGTTCTCTCCCACAAGAACGCCCAGACCTCCGCTCCGCCCAACCTCGTCCATGTCCATCCCGACGAGACGGTCGGCGCCGCCATCTCCTACCTGCGCGAGTTCGGGGTCTCGCAGATGCCGGTGGTGCGCCACGAACCCCCGGTCCGGGCCGCGGAGGTGGCCGGGGCCGTGGTGGAGCGCGACCTGCTTGAGGCCGTCTTCGCCGATCGCGCGGCCGTCGACGCCCTCGTCGTCGACCACATGTCCGCGCCGCTGCCGACCGTCGGCGTCGGCGAGCCGCTCTCGGTGCTCGTGTCGGCCCTCGGCGAGGACCCGGCGGCACTCGTCCTCGACGAAGGCAATCCCAGCGGGATCCTCACCCGGGCCGACCTGCTGGGCTTTCTCGCCGTCCGGTAGTGGCGCACCTCAGTAGCCCCTTTTCAGCAGCCCCGTTACCTTCTGGATGGCCCCGCAACGGGGCTCCCGGCCTCCGGACCTGGCATGACTTGAGCCCCTCGTCGGTCATGATCGAAAAAGTGGTGTCACCAAGTTCCGGAGGCATCGGCAGACCGCTGATCAGGGGCATGACCGTCGAACTCATCGTGAGCGAGACAGGCTCTTCGTAACGTGGATGCCGGCACGCTGATGCCGCAGGTGAGGCCGGGAAAGTAGACAGCGCTCGCGGGAGACAGCACGTGATCGATACCGGTGGCATCGACGTCTACCTGGGCCTGGACGTGGGCAAGGGCGAACACCATGCCACCGCTCTCACCCCAGCCGGGAAGAAGGCGTTCGACAAGCGGCTACCCAACAACGAACCGAAACTGCGGGAGGTATTCACCCGGCTGCAAGCCAAGCACGGCACCGTGCTCGGTCGTCGTCGACCAACCTGCCTCCATCGGCGCCCTGCCGCTGGCCGTCGCCCG